>NZ_CALCDX010000046.1 GCF_937900395.1 uncultured Caulobacter sp. | reverse complement strand
CCGCAAAACGAGAAAATTCTAGCTCAAACCGGTCCAGTTTTTCAGGAGCAGGTCACCGCCTTTAGGGTCGAGGGCCAAACCCGCGCTGAGCGGGGCGGTTCCGAACTCTACCCGGCTTAGCGCCTGCCGCCCCCTATCGCGGTGGAACGCTCCGCCGCCTTCCGAATTGTCTTCTGCGACAACTGGTCCGGCACAGTTTGCGCTGTTTGACCACGGCTGGAGGGATCACGACATGGCCGACTACGACGCCGACATCTATGGCGAAGGCATGGGCACGGCTGCGGCGATCGGTCAGGCGGCCAGACCCGACGTAAAGGCCGCCGCAGCCAGCGCCCGCGCGGCGGCCGGCAGTTTGAAAGACGCCGCCCAAGCCGCCGTCGACGAAGTTCGCGGCAGGCTCGGCGCCGTTTCGCGCCAAGCGGTGGACCAGGCGCAGGGGCGCTACGGCGATCTGGAGGCCTGGGTGATTGAGAACCCCGCTCGAGCGCTCGGCGTCGCCGCCGGCGTCGGCGTGGTGTTGGGCCTGCTGCTGCGCGGTCGCCCCCAGCGCGTCGCCTACGCCCGCCCGCGTTAGAGTTCGATCTTCACGATCCCCGTCGGCGCACCGCCGACCTTGCCTCCGGAGAATGTCCATGGCCCGAGCCAATCTCTTCGCCGTCGCCGCGCTTTCCGCGCTCTGTCTGGCTGCCTGTCAGAAAAAGACGGCCGATCCCAACCCCGCCGATCCCGGCACCGGAAACGCCGCGGTGAACGCCGCCCAGGATGCGACGTCCGCCGCTGTCGGCCAGGCCGCAGCCGTCGCCGGCCCGGTGTCGACCGAAGCCTTCGTCAGCAACGCCGCGATCGGCGATATGTATGAAATCGAAGCCGGCAAGATCGCTCAGCAGAAGGGCCAGTCCGCAGCCGTCAAGGCTTTCGGCAAGCAGATAGTCACCGACCACACCGCGCTTTCGAACGCGATGAAGCCGGCGATCCTCGCGTCGGGCAAGCCCGCGCCGACGGGCCTGGACGAGCGCCGCAAAGGTCTCATCGACAACCTCAACGCCGCCGCGCCTGCCGACTTCGACAAGGTCTATCTGGACCAGCAGAAGGCCGCCCATGACGAGGCCCTGACGCTGATGCAGGGCTATGCGGACCATGGTGACGACGCAGGGCTGAAGGCCGGCGCGACCAAGGCCCTGCCGAAGATCAAGGCGCACCTCGATCACGTCCATGGCCTGGCCTCGGGCGCTCACTAACCTCATCTGGAGCTTCGCCCATGGGCCTCTTTTCCAAGATCGTCGACAAGATCTTCCACCATGACCGTCCGTCCGCACCGACAGCGCCGGCGCCGACCGCGGCTGCGACCCAAGCCCCGACCCAACCTCAGGCTCAGCCCACCGCCCCGCAAACGCCGGCCGCGCCGGTCGACGTCGAGGCGGTGCTGACCTCGATGGCCGAGATCGAAGGGGGCGGCGGCAACTGGCGCACATCGATCGTCGATCTCCTCAAGCTCTTGAAGCTCGACTCGAACCTCGAGGCCCGCAAGGAACTGGCAGACGAGCTGGGCGTGCATGTCGGCGAAGCCGGCAGCGCCGAGCAGAACATCGCCCTGCACAAGGCTGTCATGAAGAAGCTCGCCGAGAACGGCGGCCAGGTTCCTGAAAGCCTCTACCACTGACCAAAGCGCCCGCCGCGCGCCATCAGGCGCGCGGCGGATGATCGATCTGCCGCAGGCGACGATGAATGTCGGTCGCGGCAATCGCAGCCTCGGCGGTTGCGATGGCGATTTGATTAAGACCCCTGACGACGTCTCCTGCGGCATAGAGGCCATCGATCGAGGTGCGCTGGTGAGCGTCGACGATAAGATTGGCCTCGGCGTCATGCTCAGCCCCCCAACGGACGGCAAGACGGCTCTGCATCTCGCAGCCCAGCGCGAGATAAAGGCAGTCGAAGGTGCTCCCCGTTCCAACGGGGCCGACGATCACCTTTTCTTCCAGCGTGATGTCCTTCAGGGATGTTGCCGCCACGCCGATCCCGGCGTCGCGCAGCGCCGCCAGATCAAGATCCTCCATCGCGCCCAGATGTAACAACGTCACCCGCTCCGAATAGGTGCGCAGGAACATGGCTTCACGCGCGCCCAGCGGGCCGTCGCCAAGCACGGCTATCGCTTGGTCGATGGCTTCGTACGCGTCGCAGATCGGACACATTCGGACAAGCGTCCGACGGATCGCCGCCTCGATCCCCCCGAGAGTTGGCTTGATGTCCACCACCCCCGTGGCCAGAAGCACCGTTCGCCCCCGCACCGATTCACCTGGCGCGCCGGCAAGGTCGACAACGAACAGGTCGCCCTCTCGGCTGAGGATCTCTGCACGCGCTTTGCGGAACGCTGCGCCATAGCGCTCTGCCTGTTCGCGCATCCGAGTGAGCAGTTCGGGTCCGCCGACCCCGCGCGGGAACCCTGGCGTGTTGTGACTTTCCGGGATCCAGCTGGCGCGCGGCTCGCCACCATCCAGCACCAATGCCTGGCGGCGGAAACGCCCCAGATAGGTGGCAGCCGTCAGCCCTGCAGGATCGGCGCCGACGATGAGGGTGTCGTAAATCATCTAGCGCTCTCTCTCGCCTCCAGGTCCGCCCGCCTCAACGGAACTGGACTTGCCGCGGTTCCAGTTATCCGGGCGGCACGGAGCGGGTCAAAGTGCGTTGACTCAAGACATCAATTCCAGGAGGCGAAAATGCCCGCCAAATCCGTCGCTCAACAGAAGGCCGCCGGCGCGGCCCTCTCCGCCAAGCGCGGCGACACGCCCAAGAGCAAGCTCAAGGGCGCGTCCAAGTCGATGCTGTCGATGAGGGAAAAGCAGTTGGAAGACTTCGCCCACACCAAACGCAGCGGCAGGCCCGAGCACGTCGCCAAGACCTAGTGCGCCGCCGCGTCCACATCATCGGGCTAGCCGCACTGCTTTGCGGGTCGTGCCAGCCTCTGTCGGACCTCCGCATCGGTCGCCGGCCGGTCTTCATCACAGAGCCTATCGATGGCTCGACGCGTGGACGCCTGCTCAAAGCCACCGGCGATCCACAAGCGTGCGCCGCCTGGTTGACCGCGGCGGGCCTTGGGTTTCGGCCCGTCGCGGACCGGACGGAGAACGGCTTTTGCCAAGTGACGGGCGCGGTCAATCTGATCGACGCCAAGGGTGAGGGCGACGCCCCACTATTGCCCGCCAGGCCTATGATGACTTGCGATCTGGCGGCAGCGGTGGCGAAGCGGATACGCCGCATGGCCTTGTCGGCCTGCTTCGGCGCCTGCGTCAGCGGTCGAGGGAGCCTTGCGGTTGACCTCCTCGACTTCCTGAGCGGCCTGCCAGAAGAAAAGATAGGGGCTGATGGTCGTACCGAAGATCGCCACGATAGCGGTGATCAGCGCTGGCGTCGGCTCGATGCGCGGCCATAGCAGACCCTTGGCCACCGCGATCCAGTCGAGCTTCACGGTAAAGAGCACCGCGACATAGGTCAGCAGGACGAAGGTGAGCCATTTGAGGAAGGCGACATAGCGCCGATAGGGCACGAAGAGCTGCAGAAGAAGCGACAGGATCGCAAAGGCCAGGGTGAACAGGTGCGATCCACGATGTACCAGCAGTTCGGCGGCCGCGCCCATCGCCGCCAGGTTCGCCCCGATGTTGATGGTGTTGGCGGCCAGGAGCAGGACCACGAGAAGGTTCACCAACCAGCACCGAAGAACTTCACCGAGGTTGGCCGCAAGGCCCTTTCCGGTCACTCGACCGATACGGGCGCTGACCAGCTGGATGGCGCTCATCAACGGATAGGTCAGGACCATGGTCCACAGCAGGCTGTTGCCAAATTGGGCCCCTGCCTGGGAGTAGGTGGCGATGCCGCTGGGATCATCGTCCGCGGCCCCAGTGACAAGCCCGGGGCCAAGCTTTCGCAGCAGACTGGTCGCTGGCCGTTGGGGGGTCTCCGACCGGGAAGAGGGCATTACGCCGCCGACTTCGCGTGGGGCTCGGCGTTCGTCGCGTTGCAGGACGCGAGCGTGACCATGACTTCGCCCCCGCGGCGCCGCTCTCGAGCGTAGTCGCCGCTTTCCAGAACGCGCTGCAGCTCCGCGCGAGCCCGGCTCAGTCGGCTCTTAACGGTGCCGACCGCCACGCTCATCACCTCGGCGGCCTCTTCGTAGGAGAACCCGCCGGCGCCGACCATGACCAGAGCTTCACGTTGGGACACCGGCAAGGCCATCAGCGCCTGGCGGACATCGTCGAGCTCGATAGCCGCATGCGGATTGTCGCTTGCGACCAGGGTCTGCTCGGCGCGCTCCTGGTCCAGCGCGACGGACCGCCAACTGCGGCGCTTTTCGGAAAGGAAGTGATTGCGCAAGATCATGAAAATCCACGCGCGCATGTTGGTGCCGAGCGAAAAGCTGTTGCGGCAGCCCCAAGCCTTAGCGACCGCTTCCTGCGCCAAATCGTCAGCCTCGAACGGATCGCCGCAGAGAGATCGCGCGAAAGCCCGCAGGTGGGGAATTTGTAAAACCAGGTCTCGTTCGAAGGTCTTGTCACGCGACGACATCGTCATGGCCTTCCCCGTCTCTACTGCTTTTCCCGGGCGATCTTCGGTCTAGGTGTGCGCTGGAGCTTCAATTCTGGCCGTACCGTTTGGTTCCTGACCCCAAGCACAGCAGTCTACGGAAAGCCACGCCAGGAGTTCCCAACCCCCGGGGAGCACTAGGGAGTCGTGAAGATGACGCTGCGGCCCGCCGCGTTTCGGACCGTTTAAATCAAGCGGGCATTCTAACCACGGCGAAGACCCTCCCGTGGAGGGACGGCGTATACGCACGAGACCGGCAGGCGCCATTCGGCCGCTAGAAGTAGGGCGGCGGCCTGGGCTTGGCCTAAAATTGAGATGGGTGGAAAAGAGCCCGCTCAAGACGCGGTAACTCGCGGCGGGCGTAATAGACGGATCTTCTAGCCTGATTTGACATTTCGTCAGGCTGAGACGACATTCGACCCACTCTGGTGATGTCACCCCCAACGGGGTGGTTCCCTCTTGCCGAGGCTGATCTGGAGTCTAAACGCGAAATTCAGACAGGGAAGGGCGGCTCTACGGCGGCCCTTTTGCCGTTCCGGATATCGCGCATAACTATTGTTATCGGAAATATTAACAGTTAATTGATAGTATCGTATGTCCGATATCAAAATAGACGCGACCGGCTCAATAGCCACGGCTTTGGGCTCGAAAAGCGCGCAACTATTCGACCAGCCGATCGAAATGGTTGCGACTGAACTGTTCCCGTCCCTGGGACATCATCGCTGTCGGATGTCGATATCGCTGCAGTGGGATCGCCGGGACGGCCTATGAGGCGCGGTGCTCGCGACCGTTCGGAACCAGGTGGACGTCGAGGCGTCGACCGACCGCTTCCGCATACCGAGCAATCATGGCGAAGGTCGGCATGTGCCGGGCGTTTTCCAAACGAGCGACCACGGATTGCGAAGTCCCCATCCGAGTTGCGATCTCGGTCTGGGTTAGGCCCGCCGCCTCCCGGGCTTCGATCATCTCGCCGACGACAGCGAAGATCGGCCCCAGCCGGTCATACTCGGCCTTGACCTCAGGATCGGTCAGCAGCCTTTGCCTAAGCTTTGCGAGGCTGGTCATGGCTCAATCTCCTTGGCTCGCCGCAGGGCCAACTCAATGGCCGCTCGCGGCGTTCTCTGGGTCTTCTTGACGAACGCGTGCACCACGATCACTCGGCGGCCGACTGCGGTGACGTAGATCGCTCTGGCGATTCCATCCCGGCCGCTGAACCGCATCTCCCAGAGCTTGTTCTGGAGATGCTTGACGTCGGCTGGCCGATTCGCTCCAGGCCGACGGCCTCGATGCGTCCTGCCAACCGCAAGAAGGCAGCCTACATGTCCTTCGGCAATGCCGCGATCTCGGCGTCGACCGCATCCCCGACGGTCTCCACGGTCCATGTCATTCGACGCCTGTACCCGCTGCAGCGGACCCGCTAGTCCGCCGATCTCAGCGGATATAGCATACTTGCTATTTTTCTCAATCCGCCTGGGGCCTATCAACAGGCCTGGGCCTTCTCGATCGTATAGCCCAGCGCCGAATAGCCGGCCGCTCGCTTCGCGGCCATCCGGGCGAGAACTGGCACGTCCCGGTCGACATAGTCATAGATGACGCCGACCGCACTCGCGCATGGCGGGCTAACCCCGGGCGTCGTGCGGCTGAACCCCGCGGCCGGCCGCTACCGCCGACGCTGCAGATCGGCTACCAACCCCTGGACTCTCACAATGATCGAGGGACCGGCGGGGGGCAGGACAACGGCCAAATTCTCGCCAGTGCGACTGCATAACTCTGGCTACGTCGCCGTCGGAAGCGGCCCCGAAATCGGGCGCGTCGCTTCGAAATATGACCTCCATCAGGCGCGCGCGCTTGTGTCGGGTTAGGGTCGGGCTGCAGACCGCCGAAGTCGGGCCTTGGCAGGCCGTTGCCCACGGATCCGCCGGGCGCGCCCAGCCGCCGCACAGATTTCCTGAGCGTAGGGCCCTGTAATGACGTGCATTGCGTCATAGCGCAGCCGGAACCTGTCACGGGACAGCAGCCGGGATTGCCGGTCGAAATCAAACAGTGATTTCCATCAGCGCCGCCGTAGTGGGCTCACCTCAAGGTTTGTTCGCCAGAGTACGCTTAGAAGAACGATCCGAGAACGCGGCTCAGGCCACCCTGAACAGGCGATCATGCGGATCATGAAGGGGTCGCTCGCCGGCTGCGGTTGCCGGGGCTGCATCGCGCCAGAGATAGTCGCCCGTGAGGCCGATGTGCTGCCAACTCATCGGCCACAGATGGGCGATCAAACGGTCTGGCGCGTCCTGGCCGTTGGCGCGGAGATGGTCCACGGCGCGCTGCATATACAATGTGTTCCAGAGCGCTATGGCGGCAATGACTAGGTTGAGACCTGACGCCCGGTGCTGCTGGTTCTGCAAGGTGCGATCTGCAATCCGGCCCTGCTTGTGGACGAATACGGCGTGAGCGAGCGCATGACGGGCTTCGCTCTTGTTGAGCCCCGCCTGACAGCGACGCCGCAGATCCGGACTTTCCAGCCAGTCGATCGTGAAAAAGGTGCGCTCGATGCGTCCCACCTCTGAAAGCGCCAAGTCGAGTCTGTTCTGCCGCTTGTAGGCGGCCAGCTTTTTCAACATCACCGAAGGCGCGACCGCGCCGGCCTTGATAGAAGCGGCTAAGCGAAGGATGTCGTCCCAGTTCTCCTCGACGACATCGACGCGAATGGCGCGGCCCAGCAACGGCTCAAGGATTTTGTGGCGCGGCTTGACGCCGATAATGGCCAGGCGTCGATCCTGGATGTCGCGCAGGCGCGGGGCGAACCTGTAGCCCAGGAGATGGCAAAGGGCGAAGACGTGATCGGTCGCCCCACCGGTGTCGGTGTAATGTTCACCGCCTCCCCGGCCGACCAATCCGTCGAGCACATACGGGGCCTCCGACGCCGTCGCCGAAAGCACCTTGGTGTGGAATGACCCATGCATGTCGGAAAGGTGGGTGTAGACCCGCAAGCCTGGTTCGGGCCCGTATTTAGCATTGATATCGCCGGCGCCAGACCGGCGGCGACCAGACCGGAAGAACTGGCCATCCGATGAAGACGACAGCCCATCACCCCAGTGACGCGAGAAGGACTGGCTGTGGTGAACGTCGATGATCTTGGCCAGGGCCGCGCGGTAGTTCTCTTCGCTGAGATACCAGCTCTGCGTCCAAGCCAACTGGGCGTAAGTCACGCCCTGACTGGCGTTGGCCATGCGCTCCAGACCAAGATTGGTCGCATCGGCCAGAACGGCGGCCAGCACGCAGCTGGGATTGTCGTGCGCCCTACCGGACCGAAGCTCTCGGAACGCTGAGGAGAAGCCTGTCAAAGCGTCTATCTCGGCTAGGAGTTCGGTGATCCGGATGCGCGGTAATAAAGCGTCGATCGCACGGTCGAGCACACGCGCCTCATCGGGCGTGCTGGCCTTGATCGGCTTGACGGACAAGACCTCGCCTTGGAGCGAGACGTCCTCAAGGTCGCCTCGGGCCAACTTCCGGGCAAAGGCGGCAAGGCGCTGATCGAGCAGACTGGCCCGCTCGCTCAAGTAGGCGCCCATCTCGACCGTCACCGGCAGGGATTGCGCCTCAGCGGCGACATCGTCCTGCGGGATCAGATAGTCGTCGAACCTACGGTAGGCTCTGGAGCCTTCAATCCACACATCACCGGCGCGGAGGCGATCGCGCAGCGTGGCGATGACGGCGGTCTCATAGAGGCGCCGGTTGATGGGCGCCCGGGGCGGCTTGACGAGGGTTTTCCAGGCCTTCGAGGCGAACGGCATCGGCGCATCGTCTGGAAGATGTCGGCGCTCGCCGGCATTGAGTTCCTTCAGCAGCGCGATCGCTTTGAGCATCGGCGCGCCACCGGTCCCGGCCCTGAACCGCATGTGAGCAAGGAACGTCGGCGCAAAGCGACGCAGGGCGCCATAGCGTTCCGCGGCGCGGACGAGCGGGTCCTGCAACGCCAAGGAAGCTAGGGCGTCGATTTTCGGCCGCGCGGCAACCACCTTCCACCAGCCAACGTCGGCGTCGATCTGGTCAAGGACGTCGCGACCATCGGCCCGAGCTCGCTCGACCGAGGCGATGACGCCGCTGAACAGACCCATCAGATGGGCGACCTCGCGCTGACTGGCCTGGTACTGCCGCTCGCGGCCGCGCCTGGCCTTGGCGAAGAGTGAGCCGACCATCTTTTCGAACATGTCGACCGCCGCATCGCTGATCCGACGCTCAAGATCGAGAAGCTGTGCGGCGACAGTCGCGCGTCGACGCCCGACGCTGTAGCCGCCGAGCAGGAACGCCGGGGCGATCGCGCCCTCCCGGACGTACTGATCAAAGCGCCGCTCATGGATCGCCTCGGCGATCTTCGGCGGTAGGCCGATGGCGCGGACATAGTCCAATCGCTCCATCAATGCGCCCATGTTGAGAGCGCTAGGGGTCTCGGGCAGATCACGCAGCCAGGCCAGCGCCGACTTTCCAAGCTGTTGGTCATTGACGAGCAGCTGATCCAGCGCCGCAAGCTGCGCCTCTGATAGGCTCGCCAGAAGATCGACGGCAGACTGTCGCTTGGCCTGGGCGCGCCCTGCCAGGCTAACGCGCTCGATGGTGTCTGGCGAGGGCAAGGCGACGCCTTGGCGGCGAAGCTGCGTCATGACGGCTTCGACAATCGGTCCGCCCTTGTCGGTCGACCGCGCCGCGTCGGCAGCGATAGCGATCGCCAATCGCAGGTCAGTGCGGCTGAACGGGCGAAGGCCTAGGCGCGCCAAGATCGCCGCATGGTGCGCGCTTCGGGTCGGAACCCGAGCGCCGTAAAGGGACATAGCCTCTGGTGGAACGTGGATCTGCTCGGCGATGAATTTCAGAAGGGTCGGCGCGACCGTTTGGCTCCCAGTCCAGCCGAACCCGGGATGCCGCACGAGCGCCAGCTGCACGGCGGCCCCAAGCTTGTTGGCTGGTCGCCGTCGCTCCTCGATCCAGTCCAGCTCTTCTAGAGACAGGGTGTAGCGGGTGGCGATCTCGCGATCACTGGTCGGTGGCTCGAACAGCCGTCGACGTTCCTCTCCCGTCAGCAAGCTTCGCCGCGCCATCGGATCGCCTCCGCCGCCTTTTGCGGCGGCTCAGAATTCAAGAAAAACGAGACGCTGACCAGCCTTAGAGAAAACAATAGCTTGAGCGGCTCATATTATAGTCTCATAATAGGGCATGATTTACGGCTATGCGCGGGTCTCCACGGACGGGCAGGGCGTCTCGGCGCAAATCGATGAACTTCGCTTGGCCGGTTGCCATAAGATCTTCCAAGAGGTCGTCTCCGGGGCGCGAGCTGATCGAGCCCAACTAAAACGGGCGATAGCCGCGCTTGACGCCGGCGACATCCTGTTGGTCACGCGCCTCGACCGGCTTGCGCGCTCGACGCGCGACCTGCTCAACATTCTGGCGGCGATTGCTGAGAAGGGGGCTCAGTTTCGATCCATGCGCGACGCCTGGGCGGATACCACGACCGCGCACGGGCGCCTTATGCTGACGGTTCTCGGCGGCCTTGCCGAGTTCGAGCGCGAACTGATACGGGCGCGGACATCTGAAGGGCGGGCGCGGGCCAGGACGCGAGGCGTAAAGCTTGGCCGGCGCTACAAGCTTTCAGCTGACCAGCGCGCTTTCGTCGCGACTGAGCGCTCAAAGGGCGAAAGCACGCGCCATCTGGCTAAGGTCCTTGGCGTTAGTCGCGCAACGATCGGCAGGATCGCGCCGGAGAGAGACGCGTAGGGTGGCGGCGCATTGGGCGTCAACCGCTGATCGAGAAGTGCTCGGGCCCCGTTTTTGTCCGCGCCTTTGCCTGGGGCTGTCTGGCTCGATGGTTAAGTCGCGGCCCCAACCGGTTTTACCGACAGCAAGGACGGGGCGAATGCCCCTCTCCCAGCGGCGCTTAGGTTAGGCGCATTTCGAAGCGTCGTGAGACCAAAGCGACGTGGCCGCCATTTATGGTTTCCGATCGCGGCTGTCTCGCGCATATTCCAAAGCGTGATCGTGCGAGGGCGTACATGAACAAAGACCACCTAGCTCGGCAGCCCAATCCTGTCGATTTGCACGTTGGCATGCGGATCCGCGCGCGCCGCAAAAGCCTTGGCCTTAGCCAGGACAAGTTGGCGATGGCCTTGGGTCTTACATTCCAGCAAGTGCAAAAATACGAACGCGGCGCTAACCGCATCAGCGCCTCGAAGCTTTATGAAGCCGCCAGAATCCTTGGTGTCCCGATCCCTTTTTTCTTCGAGGGGCTGCCGGTGTTGGTCGACGATGACGCCGCGCACTCGGCTGGACAGGGCCTCGGAGACGCCTTCACCCGGTTCATGGCGACCCAAGGCGCGCTCGAGCTGGCCGAACTCTTTCCCCGGATCTCCAACGCCAAGATCCGCCGCCACGTGGTGGGCATGTGCAAGGCGATGGCTGATGTAGGGGATCAGAATGCCAAGGTCGCATGATCTTGGGCGGATTTCCCGCAGGCGCAGTGTGGAACCTTAACTACAGGCATGCGCCCGGCCGAAGACACCTGCGCACCAGACGAGGCCAACATGCGCGCCGGCGTGCGCATCGCGACAGACTATGTGTTGCGCTGGACGGTGACGGCGTTACGCAAACACGATGGCGATATCCTTGAGGCGCTGGTGCTGGCTTGCCTCTCCTGCGCCGACACGCCAATCCTCGGCGCCGAACACGGGCTGCGCCCGCTGAGGATTAATCAGGTCGCCGCCTCCTTGCATCTGCCTATGGAGACAGTTCGGCGACGCTTCATCGCCCTCCAGGATAAGGGGTTCATCCGGCAGACCAAAGAGGGATACGTCATCGCACCCCTGGAGCGTGACGCCTCGCTCGAACAGGCGCTCGCCCATCTCCCCCAAATCCGCCGCCTTCTTCGCGAACTGGCCGCCGTGGGGGTAAAAGTTTAGAGCTTTGACCCTTTCGAGCAGCGCTGTTGCGCCGACGCGCGAGGACCCAGGCTTAGTCGGCCAGGCGTAATCGGCGATATGAAGACTTTACGAACCCTGCCCGCTTGTGGCCTGTCGCTCTAACGCCAGCGCTGGAGCGATCATGTCGATCCGTCGACTTCGTCATCCCGCAACGCTTTTGATCGCGGGCTTCACCCTCCTAGGCGTGGTCGTCCTGGGCGCGCTCGTTCTGACCGAGGCCCAGAGGCGCACCGATGCATGGGTGCGCCATTCCATGCAGGTGCAAACCACGCTTTGGCAGCTTCGCGCGAACGTGCAGGCCGCTGAGACCGGGCAGCGCGGCTATCTCGTCTCGGGCGTCGAAAGCTACTTGAACCCCTACCAGGCGGCGCTTTCCGATATGGAACCGCTTATGGGACGCTTGACCAGCCAGGTCGCGGATAACCCCCGCCAGACGGCTTCGGCCGCGCGGCTCCATGGGTTGATCCAGCAGCGCCTGCGGATCCTGGCGCGAGGGGTCGCCTTGCGCCACGATAAGGGGTTCGAAGCGGCGCGGGACTACCTGCTGGTCAACCGCGGCGATGCCTTGACCGAAGAAATCCGTCGGCAGGTGGCGGGGATGATCGCCGAGGAAGCCCGTCTCCTGGACGTTCGCCAGGATCGTGCGGCGGCGACGCGCACCGCGCTCCAGGCCTCCCTGGTGCTCGGTTTCCTGGGACTGCTTGCTCTGACCTTGACGGCGGTGAGGGCGGCCAACGGCCAGCTTAGGGCGCTGCAAGAAAGCCGAGACGAACTCTCAAGCGCCAACGACCGATTGACGGCGGAGGCTGTCGCGCGGGAAAAGGCCGAATCCCAGGTTCGGCAAATGCAGAAGATGGAGGCCGTCGGACAGCTCACGGGCGGCATTGCTCACGACTTCAACAATATGCTCTCGGTGATCATCGGCAGCCTGGAGATCGCCAAGCGCCGCCTGCGCGGTGAACCCGACCGAGCCGAGGCGTGCATCGACAACGCCATGGACGGCGCCCAGCGGGCGGCGAGCCTGACCGCGCGATTGCTGATCTTCTCGCGACAAGCGCCGCTTGAGCCGCGTCCGCTTGAGCCGACAAAGCTCATCAGCGGCATGTCTGACTTGTTGCGCCGCACGATCGGCGAGCAGATGAATATCGAGGTGGTGCTTGGCGGCGGCACCTGGCCCGTGCACGCCGATCCCCAGCTGCTGGAAAACGCCATTCTCAATCTTTGCGTCAACGCGCGCGACGCCATGCCCGACGGTGGCAGACTGACGATCGAGACCTCGAACACCTCGCTTGACGAGGCCTACGCTCAAGGCAATCTGGAAGTCGTTCCGGGACAGTATGTGCTGATTTCCGTCACCGACACCGGCACGGGCATGGCGCCCGAGATCGTCGATCGCGTGTTTGAACCCTTCTTCACCACCAAGGAGGTCGGGCGGGGGACGGGCCTTGGGCTCAGCCAGGTTTTTGGGTTCGTCAAACAGTCGGGCGGCCACATCAAAATATACTCAGAAGTGGGGGTGGGCACCTCGGTGAAGCTTTACCTGCCGCGCTATCTCGGTGAGGCCACAGCCGCCGCGCCGTTCACGCCACGACCGGTATCACCGCGCGCCAGGCCAGGCGAGACGATCTTGCTCGTGGAAGACGACGAAAACGTCCGCAAGACCACGGGTGAAGCGCTCCAGGACCTGGGCTACGGCGTCGTCTTGGCGGCGACAGGCGAAGATGCGATCGCACGCTTTGACGGAGCCTCGCGCATTGATCTGCTGATGACGGACATCGTCATGCCTGGCATGACCGGGCGCGTCCTGGCCGATAGGCTCAGGAGCGATCATCCAAACCTGCACGTGCTTTACATGACCGGCTATACGCGCAATGCCGTCGTCCACAACGGCGTCCTCGATTTTGGCGTCGCCTTCCTCCAAAAGCCCTTCACCCTCGAGCAGCTGTCGCGAAAGGTTCGTGACGTTCTCGACGGGGGCGGTGTCAACCGCCCCGCTCCCTGAGCGCCGAAGCCGCTCCGACGAGCCTCATCATCAATGTAGCTTGCAAGCTGCACGGGAGCGCGCTTTTCTAAACACTAGCGTCGGGGGCTCTGTTGGGAGACGACGCTTTGACATCGACTGCTTGCGATCTAGACGCCCGAGGCGCTGGGGGCGGGGACGCCGCGGAGGCCGCCAAGGGCGCCGGCCTATCACCCTTGCCCCCGCAGGCCGCCCTCGAGGCCCTACTGGAGCCGTCGACGGCTTTCGCCCCGGGGCTCGCCTTGCCGTCCGCCCCCACTTGCGCGTTCCTGCTGGAGGCGGGGTGGGCGTGTTTGGCGCGCCGGAGCTCTGGCGGCCTTCAGGTGAACCGTTGGCGCTGTGCGGCAGCCAGCCGCCAACGCCATCGTGCGAAAGGCGCATCGCGCCCGCGCCACGAGTAGCGAATGGAAGACATCCAGGCGAATGACGATTTTTGATCCGGACGCCGTCGCGCGCCGTACCCATTTCAAAGAGGCGCCCTGCGGGGTGCAACGAGCTGCTAGCCGCGATCTGACATGAATGCACGATGTTTGGAAATCTTCTTACCTCCAAGGAATTACGAGCCGCCCAGGCCGAACTGGCGCCTTTCTCCGCCTGGCTTGAAGCCCACGCGCAAGATCAGGCGCCCGTCGCCAACATGCTCTTGGCGCGCACGCTGGCGGCCCTGCGCCAGGACAAGCGTGCGACCCGTGTCGCGCTACGCGATTGGGGCTGGTCGCCGCGCGACCTAGTGGTGTGGACCGCCGCGCGCCAAGCGGGGGCCTTGCTGCGTCAACCCGACTGGCACGCTTCGCATCCTGATGCGATAGGCGCGCTGCATCGTCTGTTCGACGCGTGCTGCGCCGATTTGCTGCGCTCCGGCTTCCTGACCCGCTCAGATGTCGGTGAAGTACGAGGCTCGCTTGGGAATCGCGCAGCGCTCCGCGCGTCGCCGGCGACCGCAGCGGCCTGACGGATTTACGCGTCACCGGCGACCTCCCGCTCGCTGAGGAACCCATCGGACCGCGAGGGCTTCAATAGGCATTCGTGGAGTTGAGACCAATGGAACGCAGGACAGACCACCGAAAGGCTTTCGACGTGCCTCTGGAGGTCACCTCCGTCGACGGCGAAGTGGTGATAACCGGCCCTGATGGGCTCTGCGCTTCCCTAACCCTAAAAGCGGCGATAACCTCGGCTCGCAGACTGCTTGCCGCGGCCGGGGAAGGCTGCAGCCAAGACATCTACCAGAAGCCCCTAGGCTGAGCTGTGACTTGAGGCGGCTCCACAGATTCGGACCCAAGCCGATGGCTTGGTTGCCCCTCTTGGACCGCTCGTTCGTGTTCCTTTCCCTGTGCCGGCTCGCCCATCGGAATCATGCGGACCCGCTCTGACGATGGTTTTTCCCAACCAAGCTCCAGGGCAGGCCGACACAGTCCTCCGTTAGGCGGCGCGCCTGCGCGCATGTCAAAACTCTTCCCACGACTGGGCCGCCGCCTGCGCCACGCCGCTGGAACGCGTGAACGCGGCGATCTTGGCCCGAGACCGGGCTATCGGGTCGGCCGCCGGCGCGTGGCCACGAGTCGGGGGGCGTTCAAGTCGAGCTACGGCCGCGTCGGCCTGGAAGCGCGACACGAGCCGCTCAAGCTCGCCGGCCTCCGTCTTGAGATTGGCGGCCGCGGCCGTGGCCTCCTCGACCATGGCGGCGTTCTGCTGGGTGACCTGATCCATCTGGTTCACGGCCGTGTTGACCTCGTTGAGGCCCGTGGCCTGCTCTTGAGACGAGGTGGCTATCTCAGAGATCAGGATGTCGATCTCGGCGATCTTGCCGACGATGCCCGTCAGCGCCTGGCCGGTGTCACCGACCAACTTCACGCCGCGCTCGACCTGGGCGGTGCTGCTGGCGATCAGGGTCTTGATTTCCTTGGCCGCATCCGCTGAACGCTGAGCCAACGCCCTGACTTCTTGGGCCACGACCGCGAAGCCACGACCGGCTTCCCCGGCGCGCGCGGCTTCAACGCCCGCGTTCAGGGCCAAAAGGTTGGTCTGAAAGGCGATCTCGTCGATCACGCCAATGATGTTTGTGATCTGGCTTGAGCTCTGCTCGATCTCGCCCATGGCGGCGACGGCGTCGCGCATGACCTCGCCCGAACGGGCCGCGTCTGTGCGAGCGCCAGACGCGGCGGCCGAGGCTTGCTTGGCGCCTTCGGCGCTGCGCCGGACGGTGGCGGTGATCTCGTCCAGGGCTGCCGCCGTTTGTTCCAGACTGGCGGCCTGCTGCTCGGTTCGGCGAGACAGGTCATCGGAGGCTGAGGAGATTTCGTCAGCGCCAGCGCGCAAGCCGCTGGTGGTTGCCGCTATGCCGTTCATCGCCTCGCGCAGGCTGTCGATCGCGGCGTTGAAATCGTCCTTGATTTGCGCGTACCGACCCCGAAACTGGGCGCTGATCCGGGCGGTCAGGTTTCCCCGCGCCAAGCGCTTGAGGCTTTCGGCGAGGTTGGACACAACCTCTTCCTGCTCTTCGGCCGCGCGCTGCCGCTCGCCTTCGGATCTCATCCGCTCGTGCTCGATGGCCGTGACATCGGTGGCGAACTTGATGACCTTGTAAGGTTTGCCGTTTTCATCGAGCACGGGATTATAAGAGGCCTGGATCCAGCACTCGGCGCCGCTCTTGCCAATCCGCCGAAACTTGCGCGCGATGAACCGCCCGCTGTTCAACTCTTCCCAAAAGGCGCGGTACTCAGCGCTCGCCGCCTCGTCCGGCGGCACGAAAATACTGTGATGTCGGCCGATGACCTCTTCTGATCGATAGCCTAAGGCGTTCAGGAAGTTTGCGTTAGCCCGCAGGATCGTGCCGTCAAGCTTGAACTCGATCACCGCCTGGGACAGTTCCATCGCCGCAACCTGGGCTTTCAACTCCCGCAACTCGGCGGTTGTGGCGGCTTGCTTAGATTTGGGCCGGGTCGAAAATAGCATGGCGGGTTGATTTTTCGCTCTAAGAACAACGTTGCGCGAACCTTCCTTTGAGAAGCTAATCCAGTCTTAACTGCGCCCTCCCTACGGCGTTATGCCGCAGCCTAGCTTACTCGTATTGAGCTACGTCACGCCCGTGCGGATCTTCGCGTTGGTTAAACAATCATGAATTGAAATCCGACGCGTGTTGTCTATGGCGCTATTTAAATGAAATGCACTTCATGCGAGGCGGTCTTAGTATGGCGTTGGAAGATCTGATCGCCGTTCTAACGCGAGATGTCGACGCCGCGTTCGAACACATGACGGGCTACAGAAGCGTGGAACTCGTCGGACAATCCCCGCGTCTTCTGCAACGGCATCGGACTAGCCTCGCCGCGCGCCGCATCTTGTCGCGCCCCTATGTGCCGGACGGCGCGCGGAAAGGCAGCCCCGATCAACTACCGTAAAAACCCTATCGCAGCGAGATTGAAATCTTTCTAATTCTAGACAGCCAGGGCAGGCTAATGAACGCTGGAGCTCTCGAGCGTGAGATGCGACGCGGGCCGGGCCAGCGCCGCAACAGACGAAATCGATTTGTAACACCGAGGCGATCACTACTCCTGAGCCTCTCGCCAACTCGTTGCTATCGTTCGCAGCGCCAAGAGGGGATAGCACGGCGAACGACCGCTGTGCCACGGGGCCGGCGCTGGAAAGCTGCTTTGCCCAAAGTACGCAGGCAACTCACAGTGAGAGCGCACAAGATAGACTATCATTGCTGTTCTTCCAACGTTCCGCATAGCGTAACTGGACGAGCAAACATTGAGGTGAGCCCTAGTCGGCCACAGGATCGAAGATCTCAGCCCTTGTACGCCCGAGCGTCGTCAACCCAATCCGTTCGAGGTTCAGGTCGGATTGATCCATGGTCCTGTAACTGCGAATGCGCTGTGACGCCGCGAATATGGCCTGCATTATGGGGTTGGGCGCTGGTCCGCCATTGGCCAGGTTCACCTTGACCCCAAAGTCACCCCCCCCCCTCGGTTGCGGCTGGCCGTCAGCAGGATTGCGCCCGCCGCGGCGCGCTTGCGGATGACGCAAGAGGCTGCAGGCGTGGAAAGAAGGCCGCCTGGCCCACCAATAGCACTGGGAAGTCGTTCGCGGCGGCCATCTTGGCGACCGTCTGGAGTGCTGGGCCGCTGTGATAGCGGCCGTCGCCGCCGATCACGAGAGGGGCGGCTCGCGAGAGGGCTCCGGAGTCGAAGATCGATTGTACGTAATTCTCAAGATAATGGCGCTGCTGGAACGTCGAGACCGGCTTGCGCAATCCCGAGGTTCCGGGCCTCTGATCGTCGAAGGGGCGCGTTGGGACGGATTTGACCCCAGCATCCGCCATTTCGAGCCTCCTTCGGAAAAACACACGACACATCGGGCGGCGTGAACGACGTCCGAGAAGACCTCGCTCGCCGCGAACGGAACGTCTGCCAGCGCCGTCGCGCATTCTAGGCTTCTGGGGCTCGCCCGACGGCGCTTCCCGTGGAGAGCCGTCCATCGGCGGCGCGGAGCACAGCGATTTGGGTGTCCGCCCCTTGACCGGAGCCCTACGGCTCGACCCCGCCAACGCCAGCATCAGGCGCCAGCGGCGGACACAGGAAGCGGCTCGCTTGCCGGCAATCATGCGACATCAGCTGTATTTCCGCCCAGCCGCCGTTGTCCGCGATCGCGCGTCCGACACGGCAGGCCGCGTCCTGCGCTTTCGCGCCGGAGCGAAAGACGAGCGGTCCAGCCAGAAGGTCGGAATGAACCAGCCATCCGGCGGCTGTGGGAACTATGGAGACGTTGTGAAGCATGGTCCCCTCCCGTCCTGTACTTCCACGATCTAGGTCGGCGAAGCTGGCGGACAAGTCAGCGTATGGCGCGCGCCATCGGCTTGATGGCTCTTGGGCCGTCTGATCGGGGCCCCGGCATGCCAGCGGGCCAGGTGATTGACCGTCGGTGCGCGCCTTCGCCGCATTCGAGCCGATCGACCGTGCACTATATTGCTCGAGCTGGCGGGGGCCGGCAGATGAGGGCCAGCGCAATTCCGCTCGCGCACGCCAAGGCGACAGTGTTCCAGCACGTTCTTCTTCTCGATCCCGATCAAGCGTTCCGCTCACAGTTGGCGACCTGTTTGAGGAGCGCTGGCTTCGCCGTTCGAGAGGGGGAGGACGGCCGCGCCGTCTCCACGACGCTCACCCCGGCCGAAGTGCTGATCGTAGAGATGCTTATGCCAGAGACAGATGGCGTCGAGGCGATTCTCAATGCGCGAGCGCTCTGGCCCGAGGTCGCGGTCGTCGCCACGACGGCGGGATGTGGCGCGTTGCAGCCCGACTATCTTCTGTCTCTCGCGCTTCACCTTGGAGCCGATGCTGCGGTCAGCAAGCCTGCACCGACCGCGGCCTTCTGCGCCGCCATCAAGGAGATCGGCGCCCGCCGCGGCCGCTGACTCATTGGAGAGCCGCCACCCGCTGCGGGACAGATGATGGCCGCGGATGGACGCGCGCGCCCGAATCCGCCGGTCGCGATGCGCCGGCGCTCGCGGCCACCGTCGAAAATCCCTAGCGAGGCAATGCACGAGATCAGTTTCGCCGGCGCCCTGAAGCACTATGTCCGCGGCGCCACTTGGTCCCAGGCGGCCACAGATCGGCTTCGCGCGAACGCCAACAAGCCCGCCCCCGACAGGACCAGATCGACCCCCAGGAGATACCCGAGGAAGATTGGCGCCGCGATCGGGGCGATGAGCAGCGCTAAGGCCGCCAGAGCTATATCCACTGCGGCCGCCACCAGCAGCCAATACCAGCCCCGAGCCTCGACGCGTCGCATCCGGAACGCTGCGACGGCGGCCGTGACCCCGGAGGCGATGAGGTAGGCCGCCACCAACAGCGTAATCGTCCAGGCGCCGAGAAAGAGATCGAGCAGGAGCAGCACGCCGGCAACGAACGCCGCGATTGTCGACACCAGCCGCCAGCCCCAGGCGCCGCGGCGCCCGCTCCGAAAAAGCCCGACGAGGCCGACAACGCCGGCGGCGATCAACAAGACAGCGAACAGAGCAACCGTGGCCAGGCCGGCGATCAGCGGCGCCACAATGGCCAGTACGCCCAGCAATATCCAGAGCACGGCGTCGAGGGAAAGCCAGAACCTCACGCCGAAGCGGCGGGGGCGGCTCGCTCCGACGGTCGTCGCCGTGGCGTTCTTCATAGTCATGTCGGGGTCCTCCGTGTCGGTCTTTACAGCTCAGCTGTTGGGTGGGGCGGCCAGAGGCCGATCATCCAACCACGGGTCGGGGCGAATCCGCCCCAGCGGGATGTCCAGCAGGGTCTTGGCGAGGTCGACCTCGTGGACGTGGACATTGCGCGCATGCTCGCGAAGTATGGCCAGCGCCCTGGCCTCCTCCTGCCCGTCATCGACGCGCACGAAGATCGCCAAACCGCCCATCGCCAGGTCGTGCTCGAGCATGTCGGGATCGGCTTCGCCGAGAACGCGGCGGCGGATGGATCTGGCGAGCGTCGTCGCCAGCACGCCGCCACCGACGGCCGCGCTCAGCGCCGCCGCCGCAGCGCCGCCGGAGGCCACCACGATGGCGCCTGCGCCCAGCGTGGCGACCGCGAGCAAGGTGCCAAAGACCAGCACGTTCAGAGCGGCTGCATCGTCGCGAGTGACCAGGTCACGCCTGGGCAACTGGTCGACTTCCGCTAGCGCGGTGGGCTCGACATAGTAGTGGTGCAGCTTGTCCAGGATCGCCTCTCGGCTACCCATCAACGAGATGCGCGCGCGATCCACGCCGGCCAGGAGCAGAGCCTCGACGATGCGATCGAAGGCGTCTCGAGAGTCGGCGATGCCGACGACTTCGCGCACGCGCGCGACCTCGATCGGCGGGGCGTCGGGTTGGCTCATGGGTAGTCCTCCATCGGCGCTCCAGGCGCCACATCGTCGAGCGGCAGGATGAGAACGGCCGCCGTCCCGCGTCCGGGCCTTGAGCGAAGCCGCAGGCGTCCGCCCGCGGCCTCCGCAAACTTGCGGGCGCGCCACAGGCCAAGGCCGCGCCCTTGACCCTTCGTCGAGAAACCGAAGCTCGTAGCCCTGGCCAGGTCGTCCGGACGGATTCCCGGGCCGGTGTCCGCCACCACAATTCGCACACAGCTCCCGACGGGCTGGGCTGGCTGCCGGAGCGCACGGGCGCGGATGACGATGCGCCCTGGCCGCTCGTCGAGCGCCTCCTTGGCGTTCTTGAGGAGATTGATCAATACGGCCACCAGCTCTGCAGAGCCCGCGCCGAGCGGCGAGAAGCGACCGAACACCTCGCAGTCCAGACGTTGACCTGCCGCCAGGCAGGGCTGGAAGGCCGCCCCTGCCGCATAGAGGGCGCGCGGCAGATCGGCGACGCCGCCGCTGAGATGGGGGCCGCCGTTCGGATGCAAGGAATCCGACCAGCCGGCGAGAAGCGCGGCCGAGTGGGAAACGGCAAGATCGAGGGCGCCGAACAATAGCCCGGGCGTAAAGGCTGACGCTTGGGCTTCGTCCGCCTCGCGGTTCGACCAGGCGCGGCGCAGGGACCTTGTCGCAGCCTGGATGATCATCAGGTCGTTGCGCACATCGTGGGCGATCCCGTGCAGCTGCTCGACGTTCATGGCTTCCCTCCCCGGTCCGCGCCTGTTGCGGTCGTCGGCCGACCGCAACAGGCGCGGACCGGCGCCGACGGTCAGGCGATGACGATGCGGTTGTCGACGCTGGTGACGCCGGGGGCGGACCAGGCGGAGCGTTCCGCCTCCTGCCGTTCCGCCCAGGAGCGGACGGACCCGCGCAGGATGACGCGGCTGCCATCGACCTCGACAGTGACCTTGTTGGCGTCGAGCTGGGCGCTGCGCACGAAGGCGTCCTCGATCTTCTTCTTCAGCTCCGACGGGGTAATCTTCGGTTTCACGGTGATCAGGTTGCTGATGGACTTCACGCCCCGGATGGTGCGGACGGCCCGCTCGGCGGTCTCCTTTTGGTAGTTCCACTCCACCTCACCTTCGAGGGTGAGACGGCCATCTTTGGCGATGACCTTAAGCTTCTCGTGCGTCAGCGGGAGGTCCCGCTTGAGCGCCTTGACCGCCTCCTCGGCGATGTCGGGGTCGGGCCGCTCGCTGCCGGTGTCGTACTTGATCTCCAGCTCGTTCGCGACGCCCTTGACGCCCTGGACACGTTTGGCGGCCCGCTCGGCGTAATAGGAATCCATGTACTTCTTGGTGTAGCCCGTGAGGGTGACCACCCCGTCGTTGACCGCCACGGCGATGTGGCTGTCGTCCTCGATCGAGGGATCCCAGCGAATCTCGTCCTCGACGTCGCGCTTGATGTCGGTGTCGGTTCTGAAAAGGGCCATGGTGAGGGTTCTCCTATGCTTTAGCGTCGGCGGGGGGGGGGGCCGACGCAGGACAGTCCCACGCCCCGCCGGGGGCATCTTGACGACCATCAAGACCGGCCGCGCAGGCTCCGCCATTCTCTGCTTCACGGCGCGCAGAGGTCGCAGCGGCGATCGCCTGACGGCCGCTTGAAGGAGAAGCAAGCATGCGATCGAAGCGCGTCTGGATACTGCTCGCGATTGCCGTGGTCGTGATCGTGGCCCTGTTCATTTGGAAACCCTGGCGAGAGGCCGCGCCGACTCCGTCGCCGCAGGCCGGCCCTGTGGCCAGCCAGGCCCCTGCCCCCGCCAACCGCTATGAGCCTGAGCGTGCGCAGGCGGAGGCGGGCGCCCAGCAGGCGCTGGACGCCGAGGCCGTCGCGGTGCTGGCCAAGACCGACGAGGCGCAGAGCCGGATCGCCGCCAGGGACAAGGCGGGAGCGATCCGGGCCCTCGAGGAGGCCGCCGGCAAGGCGAATATACTTGTCGGCCGGAATCCGGCGGCCGCGCTCATTCCGGCGGCGGCGGAGGTTCAGATCATCGACGTGGCGCCGGCCGACCTGGGCCAGGTGCGCAAGCTTCGCCGCGCGGTCGAGCTTGCGGTGCTCACCGACGACTTCCCGAAGGCGCGGGTGGCCCTGGATGGCATGCGGAGCGAGATTCGCGTGCGCACCTTCTATCTGCCCCTCGCTACCTACCCCGCGGCGCTCGCTTCTGCGGCCGGGCTGTTGGAGCGCGATGACCTCGCTGCAGCGGCGGAGGCTCTGGATCGTGCTCGAAGCACTCTCGCCATGACGGACGTCGCTATTCCGCTGCCGCTGCTAGCGGCGGAGGCCGCGGTGGAAGCCGCTAAGTCCGATACGGACGCCCAGAAGAAGCTTCAGCATGTCGAGGCGGCGCGGGCCGCGCTCGAACGTACTGAGGCGCTCGGCTACGCCAGTCGCGACGTCCGCAAGGCGCTTCTGGCCGAGATGCGTGAAGTCGAGCGCCAGGCGAAGGGCGGCTCGGACATCAAGGCCGGGCTGGAGCAGTTGAAGGAGCGGATTTCGAAGGCGATCGGTGACCTGAAGGCCGAGCGCAAGAGCGCTGAAGCCTGAGGCGGCGCCGCCTACGCGACGTGCCCGCCGTCGGCGCCGACGGCGGGCCGGACGCGATAGCCGGAGAGCAAGCTCGGTTCGGATGTTGATCGTCGTCAAGGACTCGTCGCGCGCTGCCTGCCTGTGTTAACCTTTTAAAAGGCAAACAAGGGAGGCGTGAGGGACATGTCTAAGCTTGCTCTGGTAAACGACGATCAAGTTGGGGCCTTTGTTCAGCAGCTTCACCTCTGGCGGATTCAGTGGCGGCCGGGGCAAAGCCTCTACCATGAGGGCGATCCTGCCGAGTTCGTCTACCGCGTCGACAAGGGCTGGGTGCGGCTTCTGCTCGATGGTGAAGACGGGCTGCGCCGGATTTTCGCGTTCGCGGGCCCAGGCGATTACTTCGGGGCGAACCTGCAAGTGCGAGACTGCACCGCAGAAGCTTGCACCGACCTGCAAATGACGGTGATCCCCGTCGCCGGGCTCCTGCGGATCGGTCGAACCGATCCGGTCGCGCTCCTGGAACTCTTCGAGGCATGCACGACGCACTACCGTGAGCGCGTCGAGGTCGGGCGCGGGCAACCTTCGGCGGCCGAAAAGCTTCGCGCATTCATCGCGCGGATGGGCGAGCGCATCACCAGCGGTGGCCCAAGCGGGATCTGCCTGCCCTTCAGCCAGGTTGATCTTGCCAACTATCTCGGCGTCGCGCCCGAGACCCTGTGCCGCGCCGTGGTCCAACTTTGCGAGCGCGGGGAACTGGCGCGGCACGGCCGCCGGCTCTGGATTGGCGGATGCCGCCCCCCCCCCCCGCCAGAAAACAGGAAAGCAAGCCAAGGAACTTGGGGCCTGCGACGCCGCCCATGCCTGGTGACGCAGGAATCCAGCAACGCTGACCAGGCCGTTGGGCGGCTGATCCCGGTCGCGGATCGCGCCTCCAGCCCACGTCGCTAGTGGAGCGGTCCCCCTTGTCGATAGGCGGTCAGCAATCCGATGGCCTCGCGATCGCTGATCTGGGATTCCGTCCCAACGGCGAGCTCGGCGGTCCTCGGCAACGGCTGCAGCACGATCAACTCGTCGGCCTCGATGCTGAGGGCTTGCAGGTCTTCATCGAAGGCTAGGCGGGCCGGACTTCGCCGCCGAGCCGCGGCGATGGCAGCGAAGGCTAGCGCGGCTGGCGCGGCCGTATCGATCACCAAGATCGCGGTCTTGCCGGCGGCTCCAAGGCTGCGCCGAAAGGGGGCGTAGAGCATCTGGCGACGCTGTAGGGCCTCAAGCGCGAGGCCCCATTGCGCGGCGAAGACGTCGGGGGCCAGGTCGTCGCCGGGCGCCTTGAGAGTGACGAGAGCGCCTGCATCGGCAATGGCGCCCACAAGCGCGTTCGGGGCGGCAGGCGAAGTGACCCCTTCCACGAACATGAGATCCAAGTCGCTGCCGAGGGCGCTGGCGATCTCTACCGCGGTCGCCACGGCTTCGGGCGCTGCGGCCAACACGAGCGACGGCGTGCCGATCAGGTGCTTCAGCCGCTCGGCGGCGAGAGCGTCTGCGGCTTCTGTCTTCGACGGCATGGGACGGGCCGTTTGCTCGGCGTCTCGCAATGAGACATCTTCCAGTGGTGCCTGCAGCTTTCCGGCCACGCCGCCGATTCCCTCATCATGCTTTGGGTTTGGAAGCTGGGCGTAGAGGTCGGGAAGCGCCAGGGGACTATCGTGCACACTGGGGTTCTAGGGTTTGATTGGTCTCAGGCCGGACTGCGGCGGCACGCCCACCAAACGGCTCCGTTCCGACCGCCGCAGAGCCCGCCCTATCGAGTTCATCCAGGTGTTCGTTGCCTCGACCGATCGAGGGCGAGGACGCTTGACGGCATGCGGCCACGCAGGCCCCGGCCGCTAGCCGAGTTGCAGGCTGCTCAGGAAGGCTTGCGCATCGTCAACCGTTGAACGAGTCTGTCAGTGGCACGTCAGGGCGTCCCTTTCAGGATATGTCATCATCGATGCCAGCAGCGTCGTCCCAATCCTCGGCCGTGTGCGCCGCGGCGCGACAGCGCTTGCTCGCCGCTCAGCCGCCGACAGGCCCATCAAGCACGCCGTCGACCCCGAAAGCGCCTATGCCTCCGCCTCGACCCTCTAACTTTCGATCGATCCGCGACATCAATATGGCGCGACCACGCCGAGACAGCACCGCATTCTTTTCCATATTCAACCAGGGATCGCCGGAGTGGTTCGCGGGCTTCGCAACCCCAGCGACTTGGGTGAACTACCTCTTTGGCGACGACACCTAGGCGGCCATTTGTGACGACGACGTAGCCGTCGCCGTCAGCTGAAGGAAGCCGTCGCCCTCGGTGATGCGGACAGTCGCGCCGTCACCCACCTCGCCCTTCAGGATCATGTCGGCCAGGGGATCCTGCAGGTGTCGCTGCACCGTTCGCTTGAGCGGACGCGCGCCATAGACCGGGTCGTAGCCTACCCGGCCGAGCCAGGCGCGCGCCTCTTCGCTCAGTTCAAGCGTGATCTTCCGATCCGCCAGCAACTGCTGCAGTCGGGCGACCTGGATGTCCACGATGGGACCCATGTGCTCAAGGCCGAGGCGATGGAACAGGATGATTTCGTCGAGTCGGTTCAAGAATTCGGGCCGGAAATGCGCGCGCACGACTTCCATGACCTGTGGTTCCACGCTCTCAACATTTTCGCCTTCTGGCAGGCTCGAGAGGAACTGGCTTCCGAGATTGGATGTGAGGATGATGAGGGTGTTGGAGAAGTCGACCGTGTGGCCCTGCCCGTCCGTCAGCCGTCCGTCGTCGAGGACCTGTAGGAGAACGTTGAAGACGTCGTGGTGCGCCTTCTCGATCTCGTCGAACAAGACCACCTGGTAGGGCCGTCGCCGCACCGCCTCGGTGAGCACGCCGCCCTCCTCATAGCCGACGTACCCCGGTGGCGCGCCGATGAGGCGCGCCACGGAGTGCTTCTCCATGAACTCGGACATGTCGATGCGGACCATCGCCGTATCGTCGTCGAACAGGAAGCCGGCGAGCGCCTTGGTGAGTTCAGTCTTGCCGACGCCGGTCGGCCCCAGGAAGAGAAAGGAGCCGAGCGGCCGGTTCGGATCCTTCAGGCCCGCCCGCGCGCGACGGACCGCACGGCTGACGGCGCTGATGGCGTGGGCCTGACCGATCACGCGGCGGCCGAGCGCCTCTTCCATGTGGATCAGCTTCTCCCGCTCGCCTTCAAGCATCTTGTCGACTGGGATGCCTGTCCAGCGCGACACCACCCCAGCGATGTCCTGGGCCGTCACCTCCTCACGCAGCATGGCGCCCTGGCTGGCGGCCTGCGCGTCGGCGAGCTGCTTCTCCAGCTGTGGAATGACCCCATAGCTGAGCTCGCCGGCGCGGGTAAGGTCGCTGCGCCGTTGCGCCTGCTCAAGTTCGAGGCGGGCTTGGTCGAGCTGCTCCTTGAGCCTGGCCTCGGCCTGGATCTTCTCCTTCTCGGCCTGCCAGCGCTGCGTCAGGGCGGCCGATTCCTGCTCGAGGTCGGCGAGTTCCTTTTCGAGTTTGCTGAGCCGATCCTTGGAGGCCGCATCCGTCTCCTTCTTCAGGGCCTCTCGCTCGATCTTGAGTTGGATGATCCGCCGGTCGAGCGCCTCGATCTCCTCGGGCTTCGACTCCACCTCCATCCTTAAGCGCGACGCCGCCTCATCCATCAGATCGATCGCCTTGTCCGGCAGGAAGCGGTCGCTGATGTAGCGATGGCTGAGGGTGGCGGCGGCGACGATCGCCGCATCGGTGATCCGCACCCCATGGTGCAGCTCGTACTTCTCCTTGAGTCCGCGCAGGATCGAGATGGTGTCTTCGACCGTGGGTTCATCGACGAAGACGGGTTGGAAGCGGCGCTGCAGGGCGGCGTCCTTCTCGACGTGCTTGCGGTACTCGTCGAGCGTGGTGGCGCCGATGCAGTGCAGCTCGCCGCGGGCCAGGGCCGGCTTCAGCAGGTTGCCCGCGTCCATCGCCCCCTCCGCCTTGCCTGCGCCGATCAGGGTATGCATCTCGTCGATGAAGAGGACGATATGCCCCTCGGCGCTCTTTACCTCGTCGAGCACGCCCTTGAGGCGTTCCTCGAACTCACCGCGATACTTCGCCCCGGCGATCAGGGCGCCCATGTCCAGCGCCATCAGCTTGCGGTCACGCAGCGTATCGGGCACATCGCCGTTGGCGATGCGGATCGCGAGGCCCTCCACGATCGCAGTCTTGCCGACGCCGGGATCGCCGATCAGCACGGGGTTGTTCTTGGTTCGTCGGGCCAGGATCTGGACCGTGCGCCGGATTTCCTCGTCGCGCCCGATCACCGGATCAAGCTTCCCGGCGCGCGCCGCCTCCGTGAGGTCTCGCGCGTACTTCTTCAGCGCCTCGTAGCGGTCTTCGGCGCTGGCGGTGTCCGCCAGCCGCCCGCCCCGCAGCGCGTCGATGGCTTTCGATAGCGCCTCCGGCTTGACCCCTGCAGAGGCGAGCGCGCGGCCCGCCGTCGAACTGGCCGATAGCGCGATGGCCAGCAGGAGGCGCTCGACCGTCACGAAGGTGTCTCCGGCCTTTTGCGCCACCTGCTCGGCCTGATCGAGGAGCCGGATGGCGTCGTTGTCGAGGCCCGGCGGCTGGGAAGCGCCGGCGCCGGTCACCGCCGGGATCTTGGCAAGCGCCGAGTCGACCTCGCGGCCGGCCAACTCTGGGGTTCCGCCCGCCGAGCGGATCAGGCCGGCGGCCATGCCCTCCGGGTCCTCCAGCAGGGCCTTGAGGATGTGTTCGGGCGCAATGCGCTGATGGTTGAGGCGGACGGCCACTGTCTGGGCGGCCTGCAGCATGCCTTTGGCGCGGTCGGTGAACTTTTCGAGGTTCATGTCGCAATCTCCTGCCGAACTATCGGCGCGTTATCGGCGGTGCGCCAGGGGGCGAGCGTTCACGAAGCCCTAATCGGCCGGCGGAGCGGCGGCTGAGACCACGACGCGCGCCGGTCGCACCAGGCGCTCCCCGACCCGGTATCCTGCCTGGACGACCTGCAGCACGTGGCCGGGCGCAGCCGCCGGGTCAGCGCGAGTCGCCACGGCCTCGTGCGACGTCGGGTCGAAAGGCTGATCCAGGGGCTCGATGCGCTCCACGCCTTCGCGTTGAAAAGCCTCGAGCAAGGCGCGCCGCGCGGCGCGCAAACCCTCCTGAACGGACCTTGCGAAGGTTTCGTCGTCCTGGTCGGGTCCGCGCGCTGCGTCGACCGCAAGGTCAAGGCTGTCAAGGCCGGGCGCCAGGCGGGCGATCAGGTCCACCACCCCCGCCCGACGTCCCTCGCTGCGCGCGCGTTCGGCTTGGCGCCGCGCGTTCTCGGCATCAGCGAGGGCGCGGAGCAGGCGATCCTGCAAGGCTTCGACGGCCTCGGTCGCTGCCTGGGGCGTCTCGCCGGCAGACGTCTTGATCTCAGCCGCCGGGGGCGCGTTCGGGATGCCGCTCTCCGAGGTCACTGTGCTGTCTCCTGCCGATCTTAGAGACGGTTCTGGCGGGCTGGCTCGCCGACCTCAAGCCCGCCCGTCATCGGCATCCTCGAATTCAGCGTCGACAATGTCTTCGCTCCCAGCCTTTGGCGCCTCGCCCCCTCCAGCGCTCGTCAGCGCCTCCGTCACCGCTCGCAATGCCTCCCCGCGGGCGATGATCGCTTGGGTGTCTTCGCCCTGCATCGCTGCCCGCAGGGCCGCGAGCGCATCCTCCACTGCCTGCCGTTGCGATCCTTGCGGCGCGTTCGCGAGGGCCTTCTCGGCGGCGAAAATCAGAGCATCGCCCTGATTGCGCGCCTCCACCAGAAGGCGCCGTCGCCGGTCCTCTTCGGCATGTTCCTCCGCTTCGCGCACCGCGCGCTTGATGTCGTCCTCCGTCAGTCCGCCCGAGGACTGTATCGTGATCTTCTGCTCCTTGCCTGTCCCGCGGTCCTTGGCCGAAACATTGACGATGCCGTTGGCGTCGATATCGAAGGTCACTTCGATTTGCGGCACGCCACGCGGCGCCGGAGCAATGTCCTCAAGGTTGAATTGGCCAAGCAACCGGTTGTCGGCCGCCATCTCGCGCTCGCCCTGGAACACCCGGATCGTCACCGCCGGCTGATTGTCCTCGGCGGTCGAGAACACCTGGCTTCGGCGGGTCGGTATGGTGGTGTTGCGCTCGATCAGCTTGGTCATTACGCCGCCCAGGGTCTCGATACCCAGGGACAGCGGCGTAACGTCCAGCAGCAGCACGTCCTTGACGTCGCCTTTCAGCACGCCGGCCTGGACGGCGGCGCCCAGCGCGACCACTTCGTCGGGATTGACGCCCTTGTGGGGCTCCTTGCCAAAGAGCTGCTTCACCGCCTCGACGACCTTGGGCATGCGGGTCATGCCGCCGACCAGGATGACCTCGTCGATCTGGTCCGGCGTCACGCCGGCGTCCTTCAGCGCGGCGCGACAGGGCTCGACGGTCTTGTCGATCAGGTCCTCGACCAGCGCCTCCAGCTTAGCGCGGCTGAGCTTGATGTTGAGGTGCTTGGGCCCGTTCTGGTCAGCGGTGATGAAGGGCAGGTTGACGTCCGTCTGCACGGCCGAGCTCAGCTCGATCTTGGCCTTTTCGGCCGCCTCCTTGAGGCGCTGCAGCGCCAGTTTGTCGTTGCGCAGGTCAATTCCCTGGTCGCGCTTGAATTCATCGGCCAGGTACTCAATGACGCGTTTGTCGAAGTCCTCGCCGCCTAGGAATGTGTCACCGTTGGTGGACTTGACCTCGAACACCCCGTCGCCGAGTTCGAGGATCGAAATGTCGAAAGTGCCGCCGCCGAGATCGTAGACGGCGATGCGGCCGGCCTTTGTCTTGTCGAGCCCATAGGCGAGCGCCGCCGCGGTCGGCTCGTTGATGATCCGAAGCACCTCAAGGCCGGCGATACGCCCTGCGTCCTTGGTGGCCTGGCGCTGGGCGTCGTTGAAATAGGCCGGCACGGTGATGACCGCTTCGGTCACCGTTTCGCCGAGATGCTTCTCCGCCGTCTCCTTCATCTTGCGCAGGATGTGAGCGGAAACCTCGCTGGGACTGTATGCCTTCCCAGCGACCTCCACCCAGGCGTCGCCGTTGGGTCCCGCGACGATCTTGTAAGCCACCATCGCCTTGTCCTTCTGGACGATGGGGTCGTCATAGCGGCGGCCGATAAGGCGCTTGATGGCGAAGAGCGTGTTTTCGGGGTTGGTCACCGCCTGCCGCTTGGCTGCGGCGCCCACGAGCACTTCGCCATCATCACGAAACGCCACCATGGAAGGAGTGGTGCGCGCGCCCTCGGCATTTTCGATGACGGTGGGCTTGCCGCCCTCCATCACGGCGACGCACGAGTTCGTCGTGCCGAGGTCGATACCGACTGCGCGCGCCATGACGGCTTCTCCTTCATTGATCACCAACTTTCGCGCTCCCGGAGCCGACCGACTTGATCTGCATCAAGAGCCGCCTGATTTCCGCCGATCGCATCGCTTGCCCACGCCGGCCGTTGGGCTGGGAGCGGCGAGCCGACCGCCGAGGGCTCGGTCGTCTTGATGTTCGTCAACATGGCCTGCAGCGCATCCATCGACCCTCCATGCGAAGATTGGGTCAGCGCCTCCCGGCGCGGCCGTGCATCGCGGAGGCGCCTAGTTCCATGTTACAAGCACCGCAGGGCGACGATCGGGAGGCAGGAAGGTTGGCCGCGGCTTTCATGGCCGCCCCCCACCCCCTCGCATTGATCGAGACCGAGGCGGGCCGTTCGTCACTCCGCGTCTGCAACACCGCTTGGGAGCGCCTGACCGGATACGCTTCGGCCGACATCGCCGGGAAGGACCTGAGAGCGCTGGGTTTGGACCTGGCATGGCCCCATGTCGGGATCGCCGCGGCGGATCCTATCCACGCGCCGGCGACGCTGCGACTCGCCGACGACCGAATTCTCAGTTGCTGGATAACAGCGGCGCCTCTGCCGCAGGAGACGAAAGACTCATACGCCGTGGTCGCCGGATTCACGGCGGCCGCGGCCGAACGCGAGGTCCACAGCCGGGCGGCGGGGCTTGCCCAAAGTCATCTGCTGGCGATGATCGGCCATGACCTGAGGCAGCCGCTGCGGACGATCGTCGCGGCTCTTCAACTGTTGGGGTCCGCGCCTCCCGCCAGGGCGCAACAGCTGCTGGGGTATGCGAATGCCGCCGCGACGCAGCTCGACCAGGACCTGGCGGCGGTCGCCTTCCTTTCGGCTCAGCAGCGGGGTTCGGCGCTCTTCCTGGAAGAGATCGCCCTGCAACCCCTGCTGGATGAGGTGATGGCGGCTTGGATCCCGCAAGCGGACCTCAAGTCAATCAAGCTCCGCACCGTATCGACGGAGGCGCGGGTCACAAGTCATCCGCAGCTGCTCCGCAGCATTGTCAGCAACCTGGTGGCGAACGCCGTCAAGCATACTGCGCGTGGGGGCGTGCTCATCGGCGTCCGGCGGCGCGGGGACGATCTGGCGATCTCAGTCTACGACACCGGGCCGGGCATCCTCCCGCCGATGCGCGCGCGGCTCTTCGAAGCGTTCGCACGCGGCGACGACGCTGCCGCCGGAGGCTTGGGTCTCGGCCTCTGGATCGTGGGCGAGTTGGCAGGAGTGCTCGGGTGCACCATCGGCGTCAACACCGCACTTGAGCGCGGAAGCTGTTTCAGTGTTCGCATGTCGGCCCACCGGCTACTTGCAGCCGCACTCGGATCTTCTGGTGCGCAGGCCGAAAGCGAGCGGCGGACTTGATCGCGATCAACTTCGAGCATTATCCCTGTGAGATAGGCTGGCCGGCCGCAAGGCCCCCTCCCCTATCTTCGGCTTCAACGTGAAAACCGAAGAGTACATCGACCTGGTGCGGCCGGCGTCGTTGACCCCGCCAAGGTTGTCCGCACTGCGTTTCAGGATGCGGGGTCCGTCGCGGGACTACTGATCATTGAGGCGGCGGTGGGCGGCATCGCGGAGAAACGGAGGCCAGCGCCTCCGCTTTGGCCGAACAAGCGCGCCACAGCGGCTCGGCGGGAAGCCTGACAATTTGCGCGGCCGCGCCGACGGACCGCGCAGCTCAGGTCAGCCGATGCAAGGCGTCGCTCAGCGGCCGCTCAGCGTCGAGATAGTCGGCCCAGGCCGCGGTGCTGACCAGCGCGGTCGCTGCGGTGCGCAGCGTCCAGGCCTGGGGGTCAAGCCCGGCTCGCACCTGGTTCCAAGCAAGAGGGAAGCTAACGGGCGCGAATGGCCGCGCACGCGGCGAAAGCGGCGTCACCGCGGTCGCCGCCCAGTCATTGCGCAGATAGTCAAGGAATATGCGCCCCTGGCGTTGGTCAAGGCTGGCGCTGAGCACGTAGGCCTGCGGCGCGTCGGCGGCGAGCGCTTGGCAGAGCCTGCGGGCAAAGCTCTTCGCCATCGCCCAGGTGGTCTTACCCTTCTCGTCCGCCAAGGGCGCGACCACGTGCAGGCCCTTGCCGCCAGTGGTCTTGCAATACGGCACAAGCCCGGCGCCTTCCAACCTGTCCTTCACCGCCAGGGCCGCTTTGACGACGCTCTCGAATGGCGGGCCATCGCCCGGGTCAAGGTCGATCACAAGGCGGCCGGGGACCTCCGGCTGAAGTGGCCGGCAGTTCCAGGGATGGAACTCCACCGCCGCCAACTGCGCCGCGGCCGCGAGCGCGTCGAGGCGGTCAAGCTGAAAACAGGGGGGCCCGCCTCCGGTGACGGCGACCCGCGTTATCTGCGCTGGGGCGCCTCGACCCGGATGGCGCTGAAGGAACCGCGGCGGAGCGAGGACGCCGTTCGGCGCGCGAACAAGGGCGCACGGCCGGCCCTGCACGTGGCGCAGCATCCAAGGTCCCACGGCCTCCAGGTAGCGGGCGAGGTCCAGTTTGGAAATTGGCTGTCCCCGGCCGTCGTCCGGCCACAGCGCCCTGTCCGGGTGGGTGATCGCCACGCCGAGCACCTGAGCCTGCGCAGCGCGCCCCGACGAACCGGCCCCGGCCGCGGCGCTCGCCGTCCGCTTGATCTCGTCGGCCATGCGCTCCGCGTTCCTGCAGGACCTTGTGACGCCGTCCCGGCGCGGCGCAGGGCGCTGACCCGCCGCAATTTCCTCAACGGTGCGCCCGGAGGCGACCGAGGTGGTCAGGGTGTGGAGCAGAGCCGCGCCCTCACCAGGCGCCGCCCAGGCGTCGCGGCGCTTGATCAGCAGCCAATCGCGCCCGCGCGCTCCGGAACGCCGCGTCATTTGCACCAGCGCCCACCCGCCTTTGAGCCGAACGCCATCGAGGGTGAACCTCAACTTGCCGTGCTCCAGCATGATGCGGGGGTCGCCCTCGGGCCTCCAGTAGCTGCGATCCCATATCATCACGGCGCCAGCGCCATATTGTCCCTCCGGGATTTTGCCTTCAAAGTCGCCGTAGTCGAGGGGATGGTCCTCTGTCCTTACGGCCAGCCTTCGCTCCGCGGGATCGAACGAGGGCCCCTTTGCGACGGCCCAAGAGAGAAGGACGCCGTCGAGCTCAAGCCGCAGATCATAGTGCAGTCGCCGCGCCGCATGCTTTTGGACGACGAACCGCAGCCGCTTTGCCGGTCGGACGGCGCCCTGGCCAGCTGGTTCCGGTGTCCTGGAAAGGTCTCGCTTGGCGCGGTAACTGTCGAGTCGCGTCTCGATCACGGCTTGCTTCACCTGCTTGGACTGTTCGGTTCGCCGGCGTTCTTGTCGTCAGGTGTCCCCTAGGCGTTCAGTAGGGCGCGGGAGGTGGGGCTCGCCGCCTCCGCGTATTCGCGCAGGATCGCGGGCCATGCGGAGGGTTGTGACAAGGGGTCTCCATCCTCGGCGATGGAATGAGCGCAGGCAGCTTGGTGCTGCAGCTCAACCTGCGTCAGTTTCGCGCTGCGCGGCCGAAACCAAATGGAGATGTTGCTGAGAGGGTGGCCATCGCTTCCCGTTCGCGTGAGGCCAAGGTGCGTTTCCGGGGTGAACGCGGCGACGGCGCCCCAAGGGATGCGCCGTCCGCTGACGGTCAACTCGAACCAGGAGCCGCCGAGACGTGGCTCCATCACGACCTTGGCGAGGGCGTCCTTCGACACGGTGTAGGCGAACGGCCACCATCCGCTCATCTCGTCCACGAACACGGAGAACGCATGAGCGGCCGGCGCGCGGACTTCGATCTCGTGTTTCAAGTTCTCACCGTCCATTTCAGGCGGCGCATTCGTACGCCTGACCGCGCCGCCACGCACCTTCGCGCGCGTGGTGCTGCTGTTGATCGGTGACAAAGCGCTGCACCTTCTCGAAAGCGCGCATTTCGATCTGCCGGATGCGCTCGCAGCTCACGCCATATTCCTGAGCCAGCTCGGCAAGCGGAGCGGGAGGGTCGCGCAGGCGTCGGGCGACGAAGATTCGATGCTCCCGCGGCCCGAGCGGGCTGAGGGCCTGAGTGAGCAGACGCGTGCGGTAGTCTCGCTCGTCGGCTTCCGAAAGCGCGGTCTCCGGATCCTGAGCGTTCTCATCGGCAAGGCGCTCGAGGCGATCCGGCCCGCCTTCGTCGCCGTGGAGCGCGCTCAGCGACAGGTCGCGCCAGCCGAGGCGGGCCTCCATCCCGGTGATGTCTCCGGGCGGAACATGAAACAGCTCGGCCATCTTGGCGATGCTGTCGCCGGCGAGCAATTCGGACGGACACGCCTCGACGCGCGCGCGGGCCCGCCTGAAACCGAAGAATAAGCGCTTCTGAGTCGCGCTCGTGCCGAGCTTGACGATAGACCAGTGGCGCAGGATGTAGTCCTGCAAGGCGGCGCGAATCCACCAGGCGGCGTACGTGGACAGCCGGCAATCCCGCTCCAAGTCGAACTTGTAAATGGCATGCAGAAGCCCGACATTGGCCTCGGAGATCATGTCTTCGAGCGGTAACCCATAGCCGCGATAGCCGCAGGCGATCTTGGCTGCGAGGCGGAGGTGACTGGTCATCAACCGATGCGCCGCCGCCAAATCGACCTCGTCGCGCACGCGTCTGGCGAGCGCATATTCCTCATCGCGCGTCAGCACCGGATAGCGTCGCACGGCCGAGAGATACTGCCGCAGACTGGCGGCGTAGGGCGACGCGACCACGCCGCCGGCGAGGAATGGATAGGACACGGGACCCGATGCTCCTGATGGTGCTGCCGTGACCAGAGTGGTGGCTCCGCGCCGCCATGACTTGACCGTCATCAAGTGCCGCCCGCACCGCGCGCCAGCGCGAAGCTTCGGCAGTTCGCCGGCCGAGCGCCGCTGGTCCTGCGCCGCGCCGTCGCCCTTCGGCCGTGCGTGTTCTGAGCATTGCTCGCCAGGAGCCCGCGGACCTGACCCTGAGGACGTCAGGCGGAATAGATGTCGCGCAGCAGGTGTTCGGGGGGGGGCTCTGGAGACGCCTTCGCGAAGGCGGAGGCATCCTCAATGCGCTGTTGGACCGTCTTGTCGATCTCGTCCAGCTCGGTGGCGAGGTCGGGATCGCGGGTCAACACGAGACGTTTCAGCTGCTGGATGGGATCGCGCCTGCGCCGCACCCGTTCCACCTCATCTCGCGGCCGATACCTCGCCGGGTCGCTCATCGAATGGCCGCGGTATCGATAGGTCTTCATTTCCAGGAGATAGGGGCCTTCCCCCGCCCGGACATGCCGTGCGGCCCGCGCCGTCGCCTCGCGGACCGCGACAACGTCCATTCCATCGACCGCCACTCCGGGAATTCCGAACGAGAGACCGCGCCGATAGAAGCGGGGCTCGGAGGCGGACCTCTCCACCGCCGTCCCCATCGCGTAGCGATTGTTCTCGATGATGTAGAGCGCGGGCAATCGCCAGAGCGCGGCCATGTTGAAGCATTCATAAACCTGGCCTTGATTGGCGGCGCCCTCGCCAAAGACGACAAACGCCACCCTCCCATTGCTCCGGTAGCGGTTGGCGAAGGCCAAGCCGCTACCGAGACTGGCCGGGGCTCCGACGATGCCGTGGCCGCCGTAGAAATCCTGGTCGGGCGCGAAGATGTGCATCGATCCGCCCTTGCCCCGCGAGGCGCCGCCGATGCGTCCGGTCAGCTCCGCCATGACCGCTCGCGGCTCCATTCCGCACGCCAGCGCATAGCCGTGGTCGCGGTGGCTTGTGATCACCTGATCGCCTGGCGCACGGGCGCCGACCACGCCCACGGCGACCGCCTCCTGGCCGATGCTGAGGTGACAGAACCCGCCGATCAATCCCATGCCGTAGAGGCGCGCAGCCTCCTCCTCGAACCGCCGGATCAGCGCCATCTGCTGATAGTCGGCCAACAGCGTCGCGAGGGTCTGCGACATGACGTCCTCCCGGCGGAGTCGATCCCGGCCCTCATCCGTCGACCTGGCGGCGCCCGCGGACACAGCCCCTACTTCCTGCGCCACACGCCCGTGGCGTCACGATAGTAGTCACCGGGCCGCAGCTTCGTCTCGAACAGGGCCTTCGCGGCGGCGACGCCCGCGACCTCAGGGCTCACGCCATGACGACGCGCCGTCTCCGCGTACAGCCGAGCGCGCGCGGTGTTGATCTCCGCCACCGCCGCGGTGAGCCCGGGGTCGTCCTGGGGCGCCACGAAACCGAGGTAGCCGTCGGCCTGCTCGCCGACCTTCCCGGCGGCCTTGGCCGCATCGACAAGCGCCTTGGACGACGAGGACTGCGCCAGGGCCGGCCGCACAGGCGTTCCCATCGCGGCCAGCAACAAGATGGCAAGCGTTCGACGCGTCGGGTGGTATCGGAGCACAGCCGCGCCTCCGTCAGTGCGACAGGAGCAGCGGAATGGGCGAGTCGTCGAGCATGTCCCGGCTGACCCCGCCCAGTACGAACTCCCGTAGGCGCGAGTGGCCGTACAGTCCCATGACGATCAGGTCGGCCTGCACAACGTGCGCCGCGTGCTGCAGGATCACCTCGCTGGCATGCCGCCCGCCGGCGGGAAGCCGGATCACGTTTATCGCCGGGCAGCCGTGGCGTTGGAGGAACGCCTTCAGGACGCGTTCCCCGTCGCGGGCCGCCTCCGGGTGGTCGACGATCACGCCATCGACTTGCGCGGCGCGCTGCAGCAATGGCAGGGCGTCGCGCAAGGCGCGCGCGCTCTCGCGCGCGCCGTTCCAAGCAACGAGCACGCGGTGTCCGACACACGTCCCGGTCGCGGTCTCTGGCACCGCGATGATCGGCGCGCCGGCAGTAAGCGCCACGGCGTCCGCTGGGGCGAACACGCCATCGCGACTGGTCAGTGGAGGCCCCGCCATGAAGAGCAGATCCGCCTCCCGCGCCACTTCGGCCAACGCGGTAGGGGCGGAGCCGTCGACTTGGCGCCACTCGAACGACTTGCCCTGCGCCGCCGCCTCAAGGTTCGCCCGCGCCGCCGCCGAAGCTGTCTGCACCGCTTTGCGGTGAGATTCAGTCAAATCGGCGAGAGCGGCGGGGGCTGCAAGGTCCCCGCCCACGAAGAGCCAGGGCGGCGCCGGCTCCAGGAATACGCCACCAAGCGTGGCTTCGCATCGGTTCGCGAGATCGACCGCCATGGCGACGCGCCGCGCGTCCTCTGCCTTCCCGGCCGCCTGCACGACAATATGTTTGATGCTCATCGAGCCCTCCTGGAGCGCCGCGGAATTTCTTCTCCATTGGCGATTCAACATGCCGCCCCATCGGCATGCCGACTTGACCGCGGTCAAGTCGCGCCCCTGGCGCCCGGGCGCGCATCCGTCGCCCGTCGGGGGTGACCAGGAGGGGCGTGGCGCACCCCGGAGCGGCCCCTCAGCCTTGGTCGTTCGCCCTCAGGATCGCCTGCTTCACCCTGTCCGGCTGCGCCTCGACGGCGCGCGCCAGCCGCCGAAGCTCGCGCCGCAGACCATAAACCTGATCCACCAGCGACAGAACCACGGGCAGCGCGTCGGTTCCGATATTGAGGTCCGCCTGCAAATGGTGGATCAGGTGAACCCGCGCGATATCGATGTCGCTATACATCGCGCCTTGCTCCCCCCGCGCGGGAAGCACCCAGCCCGCCTGCACCCACGCGCGCAGCTTGCGGCGGCTTAGCCCGCGAACCCCTTGCAGGACCTCGGCCTCTTCCCTCATCACGCTGCTCCCATCGCTTGACGGGGATCATACCGGTGTTGCTCGCGCCAGCGGCGCATGAACGCCTCAAGCTCCGGGTCGATCCGCTCCGGCAGGACGATCTTGAGGTGCACCAGCTCGTCCCCTTTCGGCTTGCCCTGCACCCCCTTGCCGCGCAGGCGCAGGGTGCGACCAGTATTGGCGCCTGCGGGCACTGTCATGGTGACCCGCCCGGTGGGCGTCGGCACCTCGATCTTACCGCCCAGGATCGCCTCATCGAGGGTAACCGGCAGATCAAGGTGAATGTCCCGGCCCTCGCGGCTGAAGAACGGGTGCGTTCCGATCTCGAGTTCGATGAGCGCATCTCCCGGCTCCCCGCCGTTGACGCCCGCCGCGCCCTTGCCCCGCAGCCGGAGCACCTGTCCGTCTTCCACTCCCGCGGGAATGTTGAGGTTCATGGACGTGCCGTCGGGAAGCGTCAGCGTGCGGCGCGCTCCGCGCACAGCATCAAGGAAGTCGATCCTGAGGTGGAATCTGAGGTCGGCGCCACGCATCCGGACTTCACGGAAGCGCTCCCCTTCCTGGCTGAAGAACTGTGCGAAGATGTCCTCGTCTGCGAAGTCCTGGAAACCGGTGCGACTGGCGTAGGGATGATCGGCGGCCGCATCAGCGTACTCCCGGTAGTAGCGGTGCCGAGGTCGCTCGGCCCCCTGCGCGTCGATTTCGCCGCGATCGAAGCGGCGCCGCTTTTCCTCATCCCCTAAGAGATCGTAGGCGGCCGACACCTGCTTGAACTTCTCCTCGGCGGCCCGGTCGCCCGGGTTGAGGTCTGGATGGTGCTTCTTGGCCAGCCTTCGATAGGCTTTCTGTATCTCGTCCTGGGTCGCGTCGGAGCTCAGCCCCAGCACCTTGTAAGGGTCTTCGTTCAATTGGCTTCTCCTGAACGGCTCGCCTTAGCCCCCGCTCGCCGTCTTGGCGACGGCCCTGGTCGCGAACACGATCTGGAGATCATGCTGCCGCGGCCATTCTCGAACTTGATATCTGTCGACATCCGCATGGTCATAGGGTCGTCGTTCCCGCTCGAGCCTGCTCCATAGGCTCATTGAACCGCCGCCAAACCGAGGTGTCACGTTAAGAGAATGCGATCTGGCGAAGAGTGACTGTCGTGGCCACGGCGCGTGACAGGCCCGTCGACGGATCTTGGACCGGATCCGGGCCGCCGATCTTCATCCCCTTCCAGCATCCGCGGCTCGTCCGCGCGCCGCCGTCAGGTCCGGATTGGCTTCATGAGGTCAAGCTTGATGGCGACCGCTTCCAGGCCCGAGTCCTGCAGGGCGAGGTCCGGTGGCGTAGTCGAAACGGCGTCGACCGATCGGCTCTGCTTCCTGATCTCAGCGCACGGCTCGCCGACTTGCCCGACTGCATCTTGGACGGCGAGCTCTGCGCGCTCGACCGAGCGGAAAGGCCGAACTTCAGCCTCCTCCGGGCGCGACTAGGGGCGCGTCAGCGCCACGCGGCCCGCGATCCGCTGGTCTTCTTCGCCTTCGATTTGCTGCACCTGAACCGCGAGGCGCTGCTGCGGCGACCGCTCGCGGCCCGACACGAGGCGCTCGGGCGCCTCTTGCGGCGGGCGCCGCTTGATGGGCCGATCCGGTCGGCGGCCGCGATCACCGACCCGGATCCCCTCGGCTGGGCGAGGCGCGAGGGATTCGAAGGCGTGGTCGCCAAACGGCTCGATTCTCCCTACGCCCCGGGCGAACGGAACGACAGCTGGCGCAAGTCGAAGTGGCGCCCGTCCCAGGAGGTGGTGATCGGCGGCTGGGCCATGACCGGTTCGCGCAAGTTCCGATCCCTACTGGTCGGGGTCTATGACGACGGGGTCTTGCGCTATGTCGGGCGCGTGCACACCGGCTATCCGCGCCGGGTGGTGCCCGAGCTGCTCGCGCGACTCCGCGCCGTGCGATCCGAGACCTGTCCGTTCGAGGCCGGCGATCCGCCGCGCAAGGATCCGGCCGTTCAGTGGACCCGGCCGGTACTGATGGAGAACATCGACTTCGCCGAATGGACCGAGCATGGCCGCATTCGGCAGGCAAGCTTCAAGGGCTTGCGGTCGGACAAGTCCCCGCAGGACGTGGTCGCAGAGATTCCCGAGAGCTCAGCAGAGTGAGTCCCCACACGAGCGAGAGGGCGGTTCGCTGGGGCTGAGGCGCCACCGCCAGCGGCTGGGATCCGGGTGGGTGGCGGACCATTGAGCCTGGATGCGGCCCGGCCTAATTGCTCGTATGGCGGATCCTCTCTGCGACATGCCTTACTAGTCGATTGCGCCCGCAGATCGACCTGAGGCCCTCCGGGGCGCCGTGTCGCTCTGCAGACCTCGACTGAAAATGCAGGCTGGAGGCCGACTTGCGAACGCTCAAGGATCTCAGCGCCGCCGGCAAGCGCATCATCGTGCGGGCGGACTACAACTTGCCAATACACGCGGGCAAGATCGCCGACGTGAGCCGGGTGAAGGCGAGCCTTCCGACGCTGAAGCAGTTGCTCGATCAGGGCGCGAGCCTTGTGCTCCTCAGCCATTTCGGACGTCCCAAAGGCCGCTTCGAAGCAACGAGCAGTCTGGCCCCCGTGACGCCGGTGCTGGCGGCGCAGTTGGGGCGCCCCGTGACCTTTATCGGCGGGAGCGCCGAACGCACACCAGCTTCCGACCCCACGCTCAGGCAAGTCCTACCTTTGCCCCAAGGTTCAGTGGCGCTGCTGGACAATGTGAGATTCGAACCGGGTGAAGGGTCGAACGACGCGGCCCTGGCGCGGCGTTATGCCAGGCTGGGCGAAACGTTCGTGCTCGACGCCTTTGCGTCCGCCCACCGTGACCACGCGTCGGTTACCGGGGCCACCAGGTTCCTACCGAGCTGCGCTGGCCTTTTGATGGAGAAGGAAGTCGCCAACCTCACCAGACTCATCCAGCGCCCAGCGAAGCCCTTTTGGGTTGTGCTCGGCGGCTCGAAGGCAGCCGATAAAATTGGCGCAGTGGAGAGCTTGCTGCCGCGCGTGACCGGCATGCTGATCGGCGGCGCCTTGGCCTTTCCGTTCATCGAGGCTCAGGGCGGCCAGGTGGGGAACTCCCTGGTGGCTGCGGAAACCGCAGGTTTGGCCAAAAGCCTCTTGGGCATGGCCCACGATCGGGGCGTACAGCTCCTGCTCCCCGTCGATGTGGTGGCGGCCCCCAAGCCCGCGGTGGGCGCTGAGGCGAGAATCGTTCCAGCCAACCACATTCCGGCGGGCTGGAAGGGCGTGGACATCGGCCCCCAGACGCGCCAGCGCTTCGTCGAGGCGTTGCAGGGCGCCAGAACCGTATTCTGGAACGGGCCGATGGGGGCGGCGGAGATCGACGGCTTTCAGGGGGGGATGCAGGCGATTGGCCGCGCCATCGCCGGCCTCCCGGCCGCCTTCACAGTGCTTGGCGGGGGCGACACCGTCGCGGCCGCTCAGAGGCTGAGGCTTGGGGAGCGGTTCAGCCATGTCTCCACCGGTGGCGGAGCCTGCCTGACGTTCCTGGCGAAAGGCACTCTTCCAGGCATCGAGGCGCTGTCCTAGCGGCGACTGGACCTTTGCGCGGAGGGCCGTTGAGCGGAGGCCCGCCGCATCACCGCCGCGCGCCCCTCTTGTTCCATTGGGCGTTCGACCTAGATGGAGTTGGCTGGAGAACCACATCCTGGGGACGACCAGCCATGAGCGACTTCCAGCGCGCCCGCCACGCGACAATCCTGAGCACACGCGCCGACATGGCGATCGACGCCGGCCTGCGATCCTTCATGATCGGCGTCTACAATAAGGTGGCCCTGGGGCTCTTGGTCTCGGCCGCCCTCGCCTACCTCACCTCCAGCGTCCCCCCGGTCCGGGACCTGATGTTCGTGACGAGCGCCGATGGCCATCTGGCCGGCATGACGCCGATCGGCTGGATCGTGGCCATCGCACCGCTCGGAATCCTGCTGGTCTCCGGGTTTGCTATGCGCAATCCGACAAGCGGAGCCGCAAGCGCGCTCTACTGGACGATCGTGGCCCTGATCGGCGCGTCCCTGGGGGTCGTCGGACTTGTCTATACTGGGGCGTCCATCGTCTCGATGTTCCTGATCACGGCTACGGCTTTCGGCGCCCTCAGCCTCTTCGGCTACGTCACAAAGAAGGATCTGACCGGCTTCGGATCCTTTCTTATCGTCGGCGTGGTCGGGTTGGTGATCGCCTCTCTCGTCAATCTGTTCCTGAGGTCGGAGCTGATGCAGTTTATGATCAGCGTGATCGGCGTTTTCGTCTTCGCGGGCCTGATCGCTTACGACACCCAGCGCCTGAAGATCGCCTATTACGAACTCGGGGGAGCCGAAGCCGCCCGGAGTGTCGCCACCAGTTACGGTGCGCTCAGCCTGTACATCAACTTCATCAACCTGTTTCAATTTCTGCTGTCGTTGTTCGGGCAACGACGGGACTAGGCAGGCGATCGCAGCCGCGCTCCGAACAAGGTGGGGGAAGTTTGGGTTGCGACAGGCGCGCCCTAGTTTTTGCTCGGGAGCCATACCGGTAGGGGATTGCAGCGCCGGGGCGAACGCCCGTTTCAAGGAGCAAGGAGACCGACGCCATGACCTCGACGACTCGACGGACCAGCGCTCCTCGCCGCGATCGGCCTGATCTTTGCCGACGGCGCCGTCGCCGAAGCCCATCCGGTCGCCTCCGCCTCGGCGGCGCCTCCCCCGCGTCCGCCCCGCCTACGGGCCACCATGCGCCGCCGCCCCCGGGCGCGGAGCGCAGGGGGCGGTCTACGACGATCAGGCCCAGTGGTATGATCGAGACTACGCCCAGCGATTTGCGGAATGGGCCGCTCAAAACTGCATCGATCAACGCACCAATGCGCTGGCAGGCGCGGCGATCGGCGGCGTTATGGGCGCGATCTTGGGCTCAAGCCTGTCCGAGCGACGGGATCCGGCCGCCGGCGCGATCATCGGGGGAGCCTTGGGAGCTGCGGCTGGCGCCGCGGTCGGATCCGGTGGGGCGGGTCGCAATGCCCTCCGGGGTACATCGTGCGGCCGGGGGCGCCGGCATTCGTCCATGCCTCGCCCGGAACGCGCGCTTATCCGCCTGACGTGATCCATGGGCCGCCCTGGTACAATCCCTGGGTCTGGACGGGAGGGGTTTGGGTGTTCCGACCCTATCGCTATTGGTATTGGCACAATCACCACTATTGGCGGCCTAGGTTCCGGCCCGGCCCATGGGTCTATCGGTATCGCCGCTGGTGAAATTTGTCGCTGCCGCCCCAGCTAGGCTTGTGCCGACGTTCTGACGCCCTCCCTGGGCGACTCCGTCCACACCCCCTTCGGAAGGGGGCGCCGCTCGCCGGAAACGCCGGCGCATTTGAGTCTCGCGAGATGACCCCCGTGCTCGGGGCCGCGCCAAACTTCCCAGAACCCCCGCGCACCGATGCGGATCGTCGGCATCTTCAGACGGCACGCTGCCGCGTCCGTCGACGAGTAGCGGATAGGTTGCTCTGGCAGCTTCAGGAGTCGGCTGCCAGAGGTGATCCAGTGGAGCCATCGATCGACTGAGGCGATCGTTGCAAACGACGAGCACGTCGCCGCTGCGGACGCATGCGGAGCGCTTGGGTCGAGCCTAAAGGACCCCGCCAATGCCGGTCGGCCGCGAGCCACCTTCCGCTTCCGGTCCTTTCATCGAGACTTTCTGGGCGTACGCCGCCCCATTTCTGCGGGCCGGTTCGATCTTGTGGCGTCTCACGAGAATCGGGTGCTGAGGTCGACTAGATCGCCGAGGACGTCGGAGATCTGCGCCAGCAAGGCTGGCGTGATCCGCCGAAACGCCTCGGCGTAAGGGGGCTCGATCGTTGGGATCTTTCAGGGGGCGAGTGATGGAGGCGGCCGGAAGCCCGGCGCCCTCGACATCCTTGATTTCCTGGAGCGAACGGCTGGCCGCCACCCCGGTGGCCGTGGCGAACACCGCCCAGGGCCGGCGCCTGGTGGAGCTGGGCGAGGTGGTCGAGGCCACCCGCGAGACCGGCTCGTACCCGATCTATCGCCGCGACGGCCGCGACGCCGAGATGGTCATGGCCGACCTCGCCGGCCGCTACGAGGCGCCGATCTACGGGATGCTGGCCGTCGACGACGCCATCGAGGCGCACGACTGGGGCAAGCTGCCCAAGCCCGACATCCGCCTGAACGGCCAGCCGACGGACGAGAGTCGGCCCACCGTCCTGTGGGACGGCGAGTGGGAGATCACCTGGGTCACCTTCCGCGACATGGGGGCGGCGTTCGGGGTGGCGATCCTCGGCATCTACGTCCTGGTGGTGGCGCAGTTCAAGAGCTTCCGCCTGCCGCTGGTCATCCTGACGCCCATCCCGCTGACCCTGGTGGGCATCGTGGCGGGCCAATGCTTTTCCGGGCGCCGTTCACCGCCACCTCGATGATCGGCTTCATCGCGCTGGCCGGCATCATCGTGCGCAACTCGATCCTGCTCGTGGACTTCATCCGCCCTGAGCAGGCCGAGGGCCGGCCCCTGCGCGACGCGCTGCTCTCGGCCGGCGCCATCCGCTTCAAGCCGATCCTGCTGACGGCGCTGGCCGCCATGATCGGGGCGGCGGTGATCTGTTCGACCCGATCTTCCAGGGCCTCGCCATCAGCCTGCTGTTCGGCCTGGCGTCGTCCACCCTGCTGACCGTGCTGGTGATCCCCGCCACCTACGTCGTCCTGCGCGATGACGAGAGGCCAGCAAGATCCGAGGCGCGGCCCAGCTAGGGCCAGCTGTTACATACCACCTTGCCGGTATGCGCCCCCGCGCTAAGTTCGAAACGAAACCTCAACCAGCGAAGGCGCATATGGTGCCCGAAGCCGAGCCGTCGCCACCCGCCACCTCGCCCATGGCCAAGGCTGCGTTCGTGGATGCGCTGATCGACCCGGCGTCGGCCTTTGCCCGTCCCGCGGACGTGATCGCCCACGCCGGACTAACTGACGATCAGAAGCGGATCATCCTGCTGGCCTGGGCGAACGATGCGCTGGGGCTGGAGATGGCGGATGCGCGCGACCTCACCGAGTTCGCACCTGTCTCCCATCTCGACGACCTGATCTCGGCCCTCGAGCGCTTCGACCCGAAAGCCGCGGCCGACTACCGGTCCGCTTGTCGCCACGCGAGGGCGCGCGACGTGCGAACCTAGCACGCAATCAGCAGCGCCGAGGCCTTCCGGCGACATCTACGACGCCGCGGCGGGCGGGGCATCCATTTCTCCTTCGGTGGAGGCGCGGTTGTCGCCAGCAGCCCTCGCCCTAGATGTCATCGTCGGAGCGTCTGCTCGTGAATGCCATTGGCCTTTCGACCCTGGCCGGTATCGCCTTGCCGGGTCGCGAAGACGCGGAGGACAGCGATGCCGAACGACGACGACCGGGCCAGGGAAGAAGCGGCGCAGGCCATTGGGTTGCGGGTCGATATCACCCCAGTGTCTGGCGAGGTGCTCGCAAACACCCTCGCACCGGGCGCGCTGGCGCCGCAGCGTCGGACGGACCTGGCAAACTACGCCGGGATCGAGGTCGGCGATCCTCAGCCTCGGGCGCAAGGCATGCTGCGACATCGCCTCAGGGCTCGCGAAGCGGTCCGTGGCGCGATCCGAGCCGCCGTTCTGGCTGGGGATCGGCCCGGCGACACCGTCACGGTCCGTCCTTTGAACGATTGTCCGCTTACGCATGAGAAGCCCGCGGCCCTGGATGCAGGTCCTGGGCGGCAACGGGCTGATCCGCTCCGGGCGATGGAGCGGGTCGCGATCCACCGGCAGAGGCAGGCGGCGCCCGCTGGGATGCGCCGATCCGCCGCTGATCTCTCGGCGCATACCGACAATCGTGCCGGTGCGGCGCCGTCTTCGCAACACACCCAGGAGATGCGGTGGCGCCCAATTCCGCCATCGGCGGCGACAATGCGGGCGCCGAAATGCGGCGGCCCCAGATCAATGCGATCCGTCGCAACGGAGGCCGCATGAGCGATCCGACCATCGCGCCGGTCTTGAAGGACCTCATGCTGTTCTTGGCGACCGCCGGCGTAGTCGCTCCGATCTTCGCCCGCCTTCGCGTCGGCTCCACGCTAGGATTCCTGGCGGCCGGCGTCATCCTCGGACCTCATGGACTCGGCGCCCTGGCGCCGTCCGCGCCTTGGATTGCGGCCTTCACAATCACCCGTCCAGAGGAATTCGAGCAGTTTGCGCAGCTGGGGGTGGCCTTCCTCCTCTTTCACCTCGGGCTCGGGCTTTCCTGGGAACGACTGCGATTGATGCGCAAGCTGGTGTTCGGCCTGGGTCTCGCGCAACTCCTCATCGCGTCACTCCTTCTCGGGGGCGCCCTGCGGCTGCTGGTCCCCGATGCGCCAAGCGCCCTCATGGCCGGCGCCGCCCTGGCGCTTTCCTCAACGGCGATGGTGACGCCGGCTCTGTCTCGCCGTCATCGGCTGCACGCGCCAGCTGGACGCGCCGCGTTTGGAGTACTCCTATTCCAGGATCTGGCTGTCGCGCCCCTGCTGGCGGTCGCCACCCTCTTCGCCTCGGAAAGGCATGGGGTGGAGGTTGGAGCGCTCTATGCCCTGGCCCCGGGCGTCTTGGCTGTCGGCGCCCTGATCCTGGCCGGCCGGTGGCTCCTGCGACCTTTAATGAAACTGGTCGCCCGCGCCAAGAGCCAGGATCTCTTCATGGCGGCGACCTTCCTCGTGATCATCGGCGCAGGCGCCGCCAGCGCGCTCGCGGGCCTGTCCATGGCGCTTGGGGCCTTTGTCGCCGGGGTCCTGCTGGCCGAAACCGAGTACCGGCACGAGGTCGAAGTCATGATCGAGCCGTTCACAGCCCTGTTGCTGGGGCTGTTCTTCCTGAGCGTTGGCTTGGGCTTGGACCTGTCGGCGCTTTGGGTGCAACCCACACTGGTCGCCGGCCTGACCGTGGGCCTGCTGTCGCTGAAGGCGCTGGCCAACCTCGTCGCCTGCCGCCTGTTTGGGCTGGCGCCGGCCACCAGCCTTGAGGCCGCCCTCGCGCTTTGCGGCGGAGGCGAATTCGCGTTCGTGGTGCTCCGACACTCCAGCGACTCTGCGATCCTCTCGACCTCGTTATTGCAGCCGCTGTTTGTCGCCGTGAGCCTGAGCATGGCCTTCACCCCGGGTCTCGTCGCCTTCGGCGCCTGGGCCGGGCGAAAGTCGGTTGCTCTCAAGCTCGCCGCCGAGCCATCTGCCGACCCCGCCGAGACCGTCAATCCGGGCCGTGTCCTGATCGTCGGCATGGGTCGGGTCGGCCGCATGATCGCCGAGATCCTCGATGCAAGAGGCTTCGCCTGGGTCGCCGTAGATCGCGACCCGCGCGTCGTCAGCGCCGAACGGCGGCGGGACCGGCCGATCTACTTCGGCGACGGATCCCGGATCGAGCTTTTGGATCGCTTGGGCCTGGCTGACGCCCGGGCTCTGGTCGTAACCATGGATGCCCCGGAAGGGGTCGAAGCCGTCGTCGGCGTGGCGCGCCATCGCCATCCAGATCTGGTGATTGTGGCCCGCGCCCGCGACGCGCGCCATGCGGCCCGACTCTATGGCCTCGGCGCAACCAGCGCCGTGCCGGAGACCTTCGAGGCCAGCCTGCATCTGTCCGAGTCGTTGCTGCGCGACCTCGGCGAGCCGGTCGAAGCTGTCGATGCGTTCATCCGCGATCGCCGGCGCGCCTATAGGGCCAGCATTGGCGGAGGCTCAGGCGACGTAACCTGAGCGGGGGTGGCGATCATGCCGTTAGCCGGCATCCGACCGCTCAGACTCAGAAGCCCGCTGACATGGCGACACGGACGAGTTCGGACAGGCTGGCGGCGTGCGTCTTGCTCATGACGTGCGCCCGGTGCACCTCAACGGTGCGGATGTTGATGCCAAGTTCGTTGGCGATCGTCTTATTCATCTTGCCCGCGATGACGCCCCTCAGCACGTCCGTCTGTCGCGGCGACAACGTCGCGATCATCTCCTCGAACCTGCTCCGCGAGGACTGAGCCGCGGCGCGGCTCGCCTCGCTATCGAGCGCCCGGCGGATGGCGTCGAGAAGCGCATCCTTCTTGAAAGGCTTCTCGATGAAATCGACCACCCCCGCACGCATCGCCTCGACGGCAATGGGGATGTCGCCGTGGCCGGAGATCATCACGACGGGCAGTCCAAGCCCCAGCTGTTTCATCCGCGTGATGAGTTCAAGGCCGCTCATATGGGGCATCCGCAGGTCGGTTACGACACATCCCTCACGGATAGATCCAGCGACATCGAGAAACTCGAGCGCGCTGGCGTAGCTCCGGGACGGCAGATCCGCCATGTCGAGGATGAAGCTCATGGCGTTGCGCACGGAGTCCTCGTCATCGATCAGATGCACCCGCGGCTCAGACATCGCTACCCGCCTCGGCATGCACGCCGGGTAGCGTGAAGCGGAAGACCGCGCCGCCGACAGGATTGAGATCTGCCCAGATCCGCCCTCCATGGGCTTCGATGATCGTCCGGGAAATAGAAAGTCCAATGCCCATGCCGCCCGGCTTGGTCGACCGAAAGGGCTCGAACAATGTCGAGGCCGCCGCCTCGCTCAGCCCTGCGCCGCGATCGCTAACCCATACCTCCACCATGCCATTGCCGGACTTGTCCCAACGGCAAGGGACTTGTCGGCCGCGCCCTCCATCGCCTCGATCCCATTGCGTACGAGATTGACGACGACCTGCTGGATTTGCACCTTGTCGATGCGAGCTGCGTCTGCGGCAGGGTCGATCTGGAAGGACAATCGCACGTCGCGGGTTCCTGGCCCGACCAGGGCGAGGGCGGCGGCCTCCTGAAGAAGCGGTGACAAGCGCTCGATCCGTTGCTCGGTTTCGCCCCTCACTGAGAAGTCCCGCATCCGTCGCAGGATTTCCCCCGCCCGCCAAGTCTGCTCCCCACCCTGGCCAATCATCGCCTTCAGGCGTTGAAAATCAACTGGTGCGCGCTCAAGCAGCATGAGGCTGCCTTCCATATAGCTGGTCGCCGCCGCCAGCGGCTGGTTGAGCTCATGGGCGAGCGCAGACGTCATTTCGCCCAGCGAAGCCAGGCGGGAGACGTGGAGCAACTCCCCCTGCACATCCCGAAGCCGGCGATCGGCGTCCTGTCGTTCGGTGAGATCGCGAACAAAGCCGGTGAAAAGGCGCTTTGACCCGAGGACCATCTCGCCCACCGCCAGCTGCATGGGAAAGGTCGAGCCGTCGCAACGCTGGCCGATCAGCACCCGACCTTTCCCGATTATGCGCTTTTCGCCCGTGGCCAGGTAGCGCGCCAGATAAGCACCGTGCTGCGACCGATCGGGCTCCGGCATCAGCAGCGCGACGTTCCGGCCCTTCAGCTCCGCGCCCGACCAGCCGAAGAGCCGTTCGGCGGCGGGCGAGAGTGCGTCGATCGCGCCGCGCTCATCGATGATGACCAAAGCGTCGGGCACGGTTTCGAGGATCGATTGCAGCCGCACCTCGCGCTCGTGAAGCGCGCCCACAAAGCGTTCGAGCTCGCGGCCATTCCGCAGCATCCGCGAGCCGAGCCACCCCACCGTCAGCGCGATCAGGATAAAGATCACGATCCGCACCACAGCGTCGCCATCCAGGTGAAACCGGGCTATGGCGAGGCTCGAGCCGATCGACAGCGTAGCAGCCACGAAGGTGGGGCCCGCGCCGCCGGCCATCGCCGCGGCCAATATCGCCGGCACGAAGAGCAGGAGGCCCATCTCGTTCCCCAACAGCGGATCGACCAGGAGCCTGAGCAGGCTGCAAAGCAGCGCGGCGGTGATCGCCACGGCGTAGCCGGCAGCCTCGCCAAGCCGCGTCTTCAGGGCCGTGCGGATCGCCCCCCAGGCAGCATCTGAGCGAGCTTGGGCGGAGGATGAGACGAAGGCAAGTTCTCAGCCTTCCTCGGCAGGCGACTTTCAGGCCGCTAGCGCCGCAAGAACCTGCGGCCGGTGAACCTCAAACTGGCGCGGCCCGGCGAAACGCAGAACGCCGTCCCGCTCGAATTGGCTGAGCACGCGGGACACAGTCTCCATGGTCAGGCCGAGAAAATCGGCGACATCCTGCCGCCCCATCGGCAGGGCGGGGCTCACAGCGTGGGGCCCCGAGAGCCGGGTCAGAAAGCTTGCGACCTTCTCCCGGGCGCTCATCCGGCGGAGGAGGGACAGATGGTCTTGCATTCGCGCCAGCTCCAGCCGCATAGCCGCGTCGATCGCCTGCTGCAGCTGCGGATCGAAGCGGATCTCGTGACGAAACACGATCAGAAACTCGCAATCGGTGACCGCCTCGGCGGCAAAGCAACGCGCGGCGCCCGACTCCAGCCCGTACACACTCCCAGGCCCGTAGAAGTCACCGACCTCTCGTCGCCCGGTCGCGCTCACGCGGCTGGTGCGCACGACGCCGCGCCGGATATAGAAGGCCCGATCGGCGCACCCCCCTTCGCTATAGATCGTCGTCCGGCGCCGACAGAGGAGCCGCGCGCCATGCCGTGCAAAGGCCTCAGAGATCGCCGTCGCACACGGCTCATGCTGGTCGCCCTGAGACGATGCGGTCGGGGGGGTCGGGAGTGCGCCAGGTCGCATGCCCGACGTCTAGCGGCCGGCAGGGCGGACGCCTACTTGTGGGTGACAACTACGTAGCAACCCGTAGGGCGCAGGAGGATGCCCGAACGCCCCCCGCGCCAGAACAACATGCGGCCCGTGCACTTTAGTGCGTAGCATCAAAGTTCTCGGTGCTGTTGGTGATCGCCATGGACGTTCGCATGGTCGTCGGAACCAACGTCAGGCGCTATAGGGGCGATGCTGGGCTTTCGCAGGAAGGCCTGGCCGCGCGGATGGGCGTGGATCGCGCCTATGTGAGCGGCCTTGAACTCGGACGCCGCAACCCGACGATCCTGACGCTGTGGCACACTGCGCTCGCCTTGAAGGTGCCACCCTCCAAGCTGCTGGAGATTGACGGCCCGCTGTTCTGACGCCCGTCGTCGCCGGGATTGATTGGCGCGGGGAGCGGGGCGCCAGCGGCTTCGTCTCGATCGCCGAAAATTCTGCCTTGAAGGGCGCCGCTTGCGCCCTACGTCCTCTATGGCCAGGCCATTCGCGGGCTCTGGCGCCGGAGGCGAGCCGACCCCGGCTCCTCCCGGATTCACACGATCAGGCAGGAAGTCGCCATGAGAATGAGCACCATCACGCCGATGTTCCCCTATCGGCTGACGCCGGGCGTCGAAGACGCGCTCAGTCTGTTCGACCGATCGGCGACCGGCCCCGAACTGCAGACGGCCGGGCCACCCTACAATGTGGTGACCCTCGACAATGATCACTTCCGGATCGTCCTGGCGACACCCGGCTTCCGGGATGCGGACATCGAGATCACCTACGAACCCAACCGCCTGACGATCAGCGGCCAGCCTTCGAACACGATAGAGCCCGGACAGGTCGTCTATCGCGGCTTTGCGACCCAACCGTTCAGGCGGATCTTCGCCCTGGCTGATCACGTGCAGGTCCAAGGCGCCCGCCTTGCGGACGGGCTCCTGTCCATAGACCTGGTCCGCGAGATCCCGGAGGCCGCCCGGCCCAGGCGGATCCAGGTCGAGGGTCAGGTTTCGGCTGCCGATAGCGCTGCCGAGACGGCCCAGACCCCGGCGAACTGAACCGGCCCCAAACACCTTCCCGGGCGGCTTGGTCCCCTGCACCGGATCGCCCGATGATCAAAGGAGACAAGACATGAATGTTCGCGACTTGATCCCTTGGACCCGCGGCGGCCGACGCCCCGGCGAGAACGCGCTGACGACCGCCGAGCGCGACGATGACGGTCATCCTTTTCTCGTGCTGCATCGCGAGATGAATCGGCTTTTCGACGACGTGTTCCGTGATTTCGGGGCGCCGACGCTTGGCCGCCAGGCTTGGCCAAGCCTCGAAGTGTCGGAAGACGACAAGGCGATCCGTGTCTCCGCCGAGCTGCCCGGAATGGAGGAGGACGACGTGGATGTGGTCTTCGACGATGGCGTGCTGGTTCTGCGTGGAGAGAAGCGCAAGGACGTCGAAGACGACGACCGACGCTACAGCGAGCACTATTACGGCCGTTTCGAACGCGTGATCCCGGTGCCCGTGGCGATCGACGAGGATGCTATCAAGGCCAAGTTCAAAAAGGGCGTCCTCACCGTAACGCTCCCGAAAACCCGGGCCCAGCAGGACGGCGTTCGCCGGATCGCGATCGACAAGGGCTGATGTGATGTGGGGTTCCCGAAAAGAGCTCCTGTCCGGCCCGGTCATCCGCGACGCCAGTAACTTGGCCGGTCACGCCCAGTGAAGCTGCCCGGGAACCTGTGTTCCCGGGCCAGACCAGAGGTCCAGACATGCCCCGGCACGACGATTTTCGGCAAGGCGAAACAGGGGTTCAATCCATCGCCGCGCGTCATCACGCGGCAGCTCTGCCGGCTGACGCATTCGCGATCATCCAGCAGGACGAGCCCTCCGCCCCCGTCACCGGGGGACAGGGCAAGGCGAAGGCATGGACCCTGCGCTTCGCGGCACGATCCGCGCCCCGCGTGGAGCCCCTGATGGGTTGGCTGGAAAGCACCGACCCGCTGCAGCAGGTGAACCTGCGCTTCCCCACAGCGGAAGCCGCGATCGGCTACTGCCGCCGGCATGGCCTCGAATTCGAGGTCCACGCGGGCGAGGGCGCTGCGCCCTACGGGTCCGACACCGCGGCGGATCCGCCCCCAATGGGGGGCCCCAAGCGGCCGGAAAAGCCGCTCGATCCCCTCACGCCGGCGGAGGCCGAAGCCCTCTACCTCAGTCCCCAGGCGATCTACCGGACGCCGGCGGCGATTGTCGCCGACCCGTCGCTGACGACCGCGCAGAAGCGCAGAATCCTGCGCTCCTGGGAATGGGATGAATACCTGCTGGAGGTGGAGGCCACGGAAGCGCCGGTGCGCGAACATGTGTCCCGCCTCGACGAAGTGAGGACAGCCCTCGCCGGCCTCGACGCAGGAACGCCGCCGCCCGCGCCCCTGTATCAATGGGAAGCTGCGCCAGCCGCCCACGATGCGTCAACCGCAGACCCGCTCCAAGCCGAATAAGAGCCGCCGCGATGCCCAAGCAGCCCCAAGCGACCCGCCTGGCCTCAGCAGCCCTCGCCCTCGCGCTCACGACCGGCGGTCTCTCGCCCACCGTCTGCTTCGCCGCCGCACAGCCGGCGCGAAGCTTGCCGGTTCGGCCGCCGTCGAGCTTTGCAGACATCATCGCGCGCGTGGCGCCGGCTGTCGTCTCTATCGACGTCACCCGCAGCGCTCCGGCCAGTCCCTATCTGCCTGAAGGGTTTCCTGGCTTGCCGTTCTTCTTCGGGTTTCCGGGCGCGCCCGACGGCGACGAAGAGCCGCGAACACCACCCCTCGCTCGGGTGTCGGGCTCGGGCTTCTTTATCGCGCCGGACGGCTACATCGTCACCAACAATCACGTCGTCGAGAACGCCGCCAAGGTGACTGTGCGAACGAATGACGGGCGCGAACTTGCGGCGCGTATCATCGGACGCGATCCACTAACCGACCTGGCGGTCCTGAAGGTGAGCGGTTCGCGCTTCGCCTTCGTGACCTTCGAGACGACCGCGCGGCCCAGGGTCGGCGATTGGGTCGTCGCCATGGGCAACCCCTTCGGCCTCGGCGGCACCGCTTCGGCGGGGATTGTCTCGGCTGACGGGCGGGACATCGGCGAGGCCTATGTCGACTACCTCCAGATCGATGCGCCGATCAATCGGGGAAACTCCGGCGGCCCCGCCTTCGACGTGCAGGGCCGGGTGGTCGGCGTCAACACGGCGATCTATTCGCCAAATGGCGGGTCGGTCGGCATCGGTTTCGCTATCCCGGCCGACATCGCCGACCACGTCACCAAGCAGCTGATCGCCGATGGCGGGATCGTCCGAGGCTATCTCGGCGCATTGGTTCAGAACTTGACGCCTGAGATCGCCGGCAGCCTCGGTATTCCGGGGCGCACCGGCGCCCTCGTCGTGGAAACGACACCGGGGGGCCCAGCAGAGGCCGTAGGCCTGCAGCCCGGGGACGCGATCCTCACCTTGAATGGACAGACGCTGGCCTCGTCGTCTGATCTGACCCGTCGGGTGGCGACCGCACGGGAGGGCGAGCCTCTGCGACTGGAGGTCTGGCGCGCCGGGCGGCGGCAGACCCTGGACGTGCGCGCCGCACGTCGCCCCGACGATCGGACCGCGCCGGTCCCGGGGGGACCTGCCGGGGGCGACAGCCTGGGTCTTCGGCTGCGCCCCCTGGATGCTGAAGCGCGAAGCCTCTACCGCCTTCCCGCCGACGCCCGCGGCGTCGTCATCGAAAGCGTTTCGCCGGGATCCGACGCTGCCGAAAAGGGCCTGCGCGCCGGCGACGTGATCGACCGCGTGGGGGATCGAGTGGTCACTACGCCCTCCGACATCCATGCCGCGATCGAGGCGGCCCGCAACCAAGGGCGCCCTGCGGTCCTCATACGCGTCTGGCGTTCGGGCCGGAGCCTCTTCGTGCCGCTAAAGCTTGCGACGCCTGACGGACGTTAGCGCCCCGCGGCCGATCCTGGGCCGCGAAGCTTCGGCCAGGACGCCGCAGGCATGGATCTGCGCCGCGTCCGGAACATGTCGGGCTTCTGGCCGCCGTCCATGAACAGCCAGTGTGGGGCCAAGCGCCTACTCGGCGGCCGCCCGCCGTCCTGGGGCGATCCCTGTATCGGGCCATGCGCTGTCGAGGCCGTCGGGAGCGAATTGTGAGCCGCCGCCGCGACAGCCCTCAGGACTATGGAAATATCCCCATCCGGGCGTAACTTTCGGCGATCTTGTCAAGGGCGATGATCAGCGCTGCCGTGCGCAAGTCCGTCCGATGCTGAGTGCTGACGGCGCGTAGCTGCGCAAATGTCGTCGCCATGGTCTCCTCGAGCGCCGAGCGGACGAGGTCCGTCTCACCGGCGCCCTTCAGCCCGCTGAGGATCTGCGCATCAAATGCATGGCCGGTCGCCCCCGAGACGGCCTCAACGATCCGGTGATAGGCTCCTTGATCGAACCTCTGCTCGATGCGCCCGAAACGGACGTGCGCCAAGCTCTTCAGCCACTCGAGATATGACGCCGTCACCCCCCCGGCATTCAGATATATGTCCGGGATGATCATCAGGCCACGCTGCCGCAAGGCTTGGTCCGCCAGAGCGGTCACAGGCCCGTTGGCCGCCTCGGCGATGATCCGCGCGCGGATCCCCGCCTGGTTGCCGGCGTGAACGGTGTTCTCGAGCGCGGCGGGGACAAGAATGTCGCATTCCACGTTCAGTCCTGCCGCAGCGGAGGGCAGCGTCTCGGCGCCGGGAAGGCCCAAGATGGAGCCAGTCCGGCTCCGGTGCTCGACAATCTCGGCGACCTTGAGTCCGGTCGGGTTGAAGATCGCGCCATCGCGTTCGATGACGCAGACGATCCGCGCCCCGCCTTGCGCGAGAAACGCCGCCGCGTGGGCGCCGACATTCCCAAAGCCCTGGATGACGATCGTCTTGCCGTCCAGGCCGGGCGCCAAGCCCAGTTTTCGCATGTCCTCTTCCTGGGCGCAGGCTTCACGCAGGCCGTAAAAGACGCCGAGTCCCGTGGCCTCGGACCGCCCACGCAGGCCGCTCAGGGCGATCGGCTTGCCGGTCACGCAAGCCAGTGCGTCAAGGTCGCCGCGGCTGATCTGACGGTAGGTGTCCGCGACCCAGGCCATCTCCTGCGGCCCGGTGCCATAGTCAGGCGCAGGCACATCAACGCCTGGGCCGATCATGTTTCGCCTTATGAGTTCGAACGTGTAGCGTCGTGTGATCCGTTCCAGCTCGCCGGCGGAGAATTCGTCGCGGTCGATCTGGACGGCGCCCTTCGCGCCGCCGAACGGCACGTCCATCAACGCACATTTGTAGGTCATCAGCGCCGCCAGCCCGATGATCTCATCAGAGTCGACGTTGGGGCTGAAGCGGATTCCGCCCTTGGTGGGAAGCCGATGGTCGCTGTGCTGGGCGCGCCACGCCTTGACGACCTTGACGCTCCCATCGTCCCGACGAATCGGAAAGGCGAACTCGCACACCGTGTTGCACGCTCGGACTTGGGCCAGCAGCGTGCGGTCGTGCTTGGTGAAGGCCGCCGCGCGGATCACCGCCTGATCGACTTGCTCGTTCAGCCGAGCGGAGGTGTCGGCGCCTCTGTATTCCATGTGTTCACCGTCCGTCCTTGTTCGGCGCTCGCAGCCAAGCCGCTCGGCGCGCGCCGATCAGCCAACGCCCGGGCAGGAAGGGCGCGCCCTGGCTCACGCTCGCCGAGCCTCGGTCGAGGCCGGTCCATCTTGAACCAGGCGTTGCAGTTCAGCCTCGTCAAGGGTTTCCTTCTCCAGCAGCAGCTTGGCGCCGCGCTCGAGCGCCGCGCGGCGGCTTTCGAGGATTTGCACCGCGCGCGCGAAGACCGCCTCCACCATGGCGCGCACCTCTTCGTCGATCGCGTCGGCCGTGGCCTCTCCGAAGTCGTTCTCCCGCATGAACGAAGGCGGAGCATCTCCGGCGCTGAGAAAGGTCCGAGGCTCTCGATCATAGGAGACAGGCCCAAGCCGCTTGGACATGCCGTAGCGCGTCACCATGCTTCGCGCGATATCGGTCACCTTGCGAAGGTCGTCCGCGGCGCCGGTCGACAGATGTCGGAAGATGATCCATTCGGCGGCGCGACCGCCCAGGAGCGCGCACATCTTGTTCTCCAGCTCCTCCTGGGTCATCAGAAAGCGGTCCTCGGTCGGGCGCTGGATCGTGTAGCCGAGCGCCCCCACCCCGCGCGGGATGATCGAGACCTTGTGCACCTGCTCGACCCCCGGCAGCGTGAGGCCCACCAGGGCGTGACCCATCTCATGGTGCGCCACCACCTCGCGCTCCTTCGGATTCAGCAGGCGGTTGCGCTTCTCCAGGCCAGCGACGATCCGCTCCACGGCTTCGTTGAAATCCGCCAAGGTTATCGCGTCGGCGCGGCGGCGCGTGGCCAGGAGCGCCGCTTCATTGACAAGGTTGGCGAGGTCAGCGCCCGTAAAGCCGGGCGTTAGGGCCGCGACCTTCTCGAGATCGACGTCCGGCGCGAGCTTCACCCTTCGGGTGTGCACCCGCAGAATATCAATCCGACCCTTCTTGTCCGGTCTGTCCACAAGCACCTGGCGGTCGAAGCGCCCGGCACGCAGCAGCGCTGGGTCAAGGATTTCGGGCCGGTTCGTCGCAGCGAGCAGCACCAGCCCCGTGCTGGAATCGAAGCCGTCCAGTTCCACCAGCAGCTGATTGAGCGTCTGCTCTTTCTCATCGTGCCCGCCCCAGGCGTAGAGGCCGCGGGCGCGCCCCAAAGCATCGAGCTCGTCGATGAAGATAATGGCCGGCGCGCGCTCGCGGGCCTGCTGGAACAGGTCGCGCACCCGCGCCGCGCCGACACCCACGAACATTTCCACGAACTCCGATCCGGAGATCGAGAAGAAGGGAACTTTGGCTTCCCCCGCCACCGCCTTCGCGAGCAATGTCTTGCCGGTGCCCGGCGGCCCAAGGAGCAGTATTCCCTTCGGCATACGGCCGCCCAGGCGGCTGTACTCTTGCGGGCTCTTCAAGAAATCGATGATCTCCTGAAGCTCGGCTTTCGCCTCGTCCACGCCGGCAACATCGCTGAACGTTACGCCGGTGTCGGCTTCAACATAGACCTTCGCCCGGCTGCGCCCCACCTGCATCAATCCGGCCGGCCCTGCCTTGCGAGAGAGCCAGGCCCAAAGGCCAAAGAACAACAGGACCGGAACCACCCAGGAGAGCAGATCGCGCAGGAAGGTACTCTCGACCTGGCCGCTATAGACGACACCGTACTTGTCAAGCTCACGGGCAAGCTCGGGCTCGACGCGCGCCGAAACGAAGGCGCTCTTGCCCTGCACGGGCTGCTTCAGCCGGCCTTGGACGAACTCGTCCGAAATCCCCACCTCGGCGATCTTGCCTTCGCGAAGCAACCGTTCGAACTGGCTGTACGGAATTTGAGCCACCTGGGTGGCGACGCCGATGTAGTGCTGGATGGCCAACACGCCGAGGAAGGCGATGAGCCAATAGGCCACATGGAATCGTGCCTGCTTGTTCATCGCCGGCTCACGAGGCGGACTGCGGGCAAGGCCGCGTGACGCCGGCCCAAGGTGTCAGGTAAGTCGCGCCCGGCGCCCCACTGTGTTTGGTCTGACGAGAGGATCTGCATGCTCTAGATTCCTGACAAGCCATCGGCCAGCATACGAGCAATCGAAATGCCGTTCGAAGGGTGTGGAACGCTATCGGTCGTGACCACCGTCGCGGCGAGCGCCGACAGCCGCTCGAACGAGTCCTGGGCGAAGAGCCCATGCACAGCTAAGCAAACCGGCCTCCCCACCCCTGCGGCCCGAAGCATTCTCGCCGCCTGGATCATCGTCGTCCCTGACGAAATGATGTCATCGATCAGCACGGGCTGGCGTCCGGAAAACGTCGCCAGCGCTGGCAGCTCAATCTCGACTTGGCGGTCTGCGCGGCGCACCTTGGTCAACACGGCGAAGGGCGCTGCTGCGCGATGGGCGACGGCCTCAACCCATTGACGGCTCTCGACGTCCGGTCCGATCAGCAGCGGTCGCTCGACGTTCACGCGCACCCAGTCGGCCAGTAGCGGTGCTGCGTGGAGCGCTCGCGCCGGGATGTCGAAAATCTCGCCAAGCGCGCGGATCCGATGCAGATGCGGATCGACCGTCACCAAGCCTTCGAAAGCGTGAGACAGCAGGCGCGCGAAATGGCGGGCGCTGATGGCCTCGCCCTCCGCAAATGCGCGGTCTTGACGCATATAGGCCAGATAGGGCGCCACCAACACAACGCGCCTTGCGCCGGCATCGCGCGCCGCTCCAGCCGCAAGCAGCAATCGAAGGGTCCGCCGATCTGGATGCGCCAGGGTGCAGACCGCATAGACCTCGTCCCCCAGGACGGCCCGCCCGAGGCGCACATAGGTCTCGCCGTCCGGGAACCGGCGAGTGCGGAGACCGCAAAAGGCGCCGCCAGTTTGGACCGCGAGCCAACGGGCGAGCCGTTCGTTGCCTGGCAAGGCGAGGAAGACCTTCAAAGCTCGACTCCGATGATGTCGGGGTTGGCGCGCGCATATTCGCCCGCGTAATCGAGCTCGCCCACCGCCTGGGCATGGAGCGTCATCATGGCCTGGCCCGCAACGACCTCGTCGCCAATCTTCACGTGCAGCTCCAGCCCGGCGGCCTTCGCTTCATGCGCGCCGGCGAGCTTGGCCAGCTTGGCCAGCTTGCGGTTGTTCAGATGCACCACGGTTCCGGCGTGCGACAACGGTAGGACCCGCGTCAACGGCGCCCGCGGCGGTGAGCGAAAGGCGCCTTGCGCGCGGCAAATCGCCTGAAACTTCGCCCAGGCCCGGCCATCATCCAGCGCCGTCCTGGCCAGGTCGACGCCGCCGCCTTCGCACGCGGCCCCGCCCAATTCGAGCACCGCGCCGGCCAAGGCGAGGGCGCGCTCCCGAAGATCGCGCGGGGCCTCCGGCGCCCCTTGGAGCACCGCCAGGACGTCCCGCGCCTCCAGCGCCGGGCCGATGCCGCGCCCGACCGGCTGCAAGCCATCGGTGATCACGCAACGGACCTGGAGTCCGAAAGCGCGGCCGACGCTGACAAGCCGCTCGGCCAAGGCCTGCGCATCCGCCGGCGTCCGCATCTTCGCCGTCGGCCCGACCGGGATATCGATGATCACGTGATTGGAGCCGGCTGCGATCTTCTTGGACAGGATCGAGGAGACAAGCTGTCCCTCGGCGTCCATCTCTAGCGTGCGGCCCATCCGAGCAATGATCTCGTCGGCCGGGCTCAGCGACATCCTTCCGCCCCAGACAAAGCAGCCACCCTCCATTTCGACGACCTGACGGACAGCATCGATCTCCAGGTCGACGCGGGTCAGCACCTCCATGGTGTCCGCAGTGCCCGCCGAGGAGGTGATCGCGCGCGACGAGGTCTTGGGGATGACGAGGCCGAGGGCGGCGGCGATCGAGACCACGATCGGCGTGGTGCGGTTGCCCGGCAGTCCGCCGATGGAATGCTTGTCGAGCACAACCGGCCGCTTCCAGGTGAGGCGCCTTCCCACGTCGACCATGGCGCGCGTCAATTCCGTGGTCTCGTTCAGGTCGAGCGGCAACGCAGAACAGGCGGTGACAAACGCCGCCAGATGCGCCTCGGCATAGCGGCCTTCAACGATGTCTCGCAGGATGGCGGAGAAATCCGCCGGCCCAAGGCGCTCGCCAAAGATCCGGCGCCGCACCCGAGCCAGCGACTCGAGCGGAAGCGGGTGTCGAACCTCGACCTCGGCGCCGCTCTCCACGCCGAGCCTTGCCCAGGCGGCTTCCGAAAGGCCGATTTCGTTGGGCCGCAGGACCTTCGACGTAACATGGTACAAGGTGGCGGTGATCGTGGCGGTTGGCCCGCTCACCACCACCTGCGATCGGGGGGCCAACCCTTCGGCGTGGCTAACCGGCGAGTCTGCCCGCACCAGAGCGACGGGCTCGTCCTGCGTCACCAGCCCGAACCGGCGCGCCGCGAGCCGGGTCTTGCGAAGGTCGCCGCCTGAATCCGTCATGCGGCCAACTCATAGCGTCTGAAGGGCTCGGCGACCGTGCACCGCCAGCCCAGTTGGCGGCTGATCCGGTCACGCAGCGCCTCCGATGCGGCGGGCTCGCCATGGACGATGAAGGTTTCCCGCGGCGGCGCTTCAAAGGCTGACAGCCAACGCAGAATTTCCTCGGCGTCGGCATGTGCGGAAAGCATCGACAAATGTACGGCCGCGGCCCGGATCGGCCACCACTGCCCGAACATCTTGATCTCGCGAGCGCCGGCCACGAGCTTGGCGCCGCGGGTGCCGACAGCTTGGAAGCCGGTGAATAAGAGGGTGTTTCGCCGGTCGCCGCCGAAAGCCTTGATGTGGTGCAGCACCCGACCGCCGCTCGCCATGCCGCTCGCCGAAATGATGATCTTCGGCATCGCGTTGGCGCTCAGCGCCTTTGAGCCCTCGACCGTCCTGACATACTGCGCCACGGCGCATGTGGCCCCGCAGCCGTCTTTGGACAGGCGGTGCTCGTCCGCATGCCGGGCCAGGAGATCTGTCGCATCGATGGCCATCGGGCTATCGAGAAAGATGGGGACCAGCCCGAGCCGGCCCGCCGCCTTGAGCCGCCAGAGGTGGTGAAGAATTTGCTGGGCGCGGCCCACGGCGAAGGCCGGGATAACGACCGTGCCGCCGCGCCCGATGGTCCGCTCGACGACGGCGAACAGCGCCTCAGCTGGGTCGGTCCGTTCATGCACCCGATCCCCGTAGGTCGATTCCAGCACGAGATAGTCGGCGTCTCGGACCGGCTCCGGGTCGAGCATCACGGCGTCGTCGTAACGTCCAAGGTCGCCCGAGAACACCACTGTCCGGGCTTCCAGGCGAAACCGCGCGGTGGCGGCGCCCAGGATATGGCCAGCGCGCGCGAACCTCAGATGGACGCCCCCGCCCAGGTCGCGCTCGACGCCGGCGGCCTGGCTTGCGAGCGCCAGTAAGCTCCGTTCCGCCTCCTGAACAGTGTAGAGCGGCAAGGCCGGATGGTGCTTGCTGTAGCCGTAGCGGTTCGCCTGCTCGGCCTCGCGCTCCTGCAAGTGGGCGGCGTCGCGCAGGAGAATGCGGCAAAGGTCGGCCGTCGCCGGCGTGCACAGCACCTCGCCGCGGTAACCGTCGCGGATGAGCCTGGGCAGATATCCGCTATGATCGAGGTGGGCGTGGGTCAGCACCACCCGACCGATGCTCTTCGGGGGCGTCGGAAACGGGGCCAAGATCCGCTCGCGCATCGCCTTCAACCCCTGGAAGAGGCCGCAGCCGACGAGGATTCGCTGGCTTTTCCCATCGAGGAGATGACGCGAACCGGTGACCGTCCCGGCACCACCCAAACATTGCAGGCTCAGCGCCATCGCCCTCTCCTCCGCAGTCAGCCTGGACCGGCTGCCCGATCGTCGACTTGACCTAGCGCAAGTCCAGCGCCCGCGTGGAGCGCTTGCGGGTCGCCGGCCCCATCCAGCGCCGAGCGCTCGGCCGCGGTCAGCAGGCGTGCCTCATCGACGCCGACGAGCGCCGCCGCGCTGCGCACGAGATGAGCGAATGTGCACCGGTTCGCGAACAGCATGCCGAACAGGTCCAGCGTTCCTCCACGGTTCTGAAAGCCGTGGGCGCGCAGGCGGCCCGGGCCGCCGTCGATTCGGCGAAGTAGGCCGAGCAAGGGCTCGGGACGCGTGTGCGCCACGAGCACCCGGCGCGCGCTGCGCGGGAACATCGCGTCGAGCCGTTCATCCGACAAGGTGACCGACGCTTCCCATTCGTCGCGGGGCGTTCGCAGGCGGGCCGGCTCCAACAGCGCCGTAAGCCGCACCGGCACGCCCGCGGCGCGAAGGCGTGAACTCGCCGCCTCGGCTTGAGCCAGTTGGTAGGCGCCCACCGCGAGGAACTGCACGGCCGGCGCGGCGTCATGACCGATCTCGACGACCCCTTCGCGCAGGGCCTCGTCGGCCGCGCTTGGCGACAACCGAGCCGCCACCTCGCCTTTAGGCGCCACCACGCAACCGACGACGCCCCGCTGCGCATAGAGGCTCCGCAGAGCCGCGACGGCCGTAGCGCCGTCCACTGGAAAGAGCACTCGCGCGACATCCGCCATCTCGCCGAGCATGGCCTCGCCAATCGTCGGCTCCTGATGCGACTGCTGGTTCTTGCCGTTCTCCCACGTATGCGAAGCGGCCAGGAGGGGGACGCCGAGCCACCCGGGGGCATACCCAGCCTCCTTCTGCTGGCGCGCGAAGATGATCTCCTGCCGGAGGGCCCCCAGCATCTTGGGGGCGAACGCCTCGTAGGTGACGATGAGATTGAGGCCGCCCTTGTTGGCGAGCGCGGCGCTGGCCACAGCCTCCTCGTTCAGCGCGGTGATGACCGCCCCGTCCACCGCCTCGGGCGCCCCCGGTTCGGGACGGTTCACCCGATGCTTGAACCGCGCCAGCGCGGCGCTCATCCGATTGCTGCTCAGTTCGTCGGGGTTGCCGATCCGAAGCCGCAGGTGCGGATTGGCCTCCGCCAGCGCGACGAACCAAGCATCGATGGCCGCCATCGGCGACACCAGCTCCGTGGGAGGGCCTTGCTCCTCCGGAAACACCGGCGTCGCCGTCCACCGCGTCGCAAGCGGATTGTCCCGCTCCGCCGGCCGCTCCTGCTGATCGCGGAGCGCAAAGACGGCTCGCGCGGCGTTCAGCTCTTGCGGTGCGACGTACAGCGCCGCCGCCCGTGTGGGGTGTCAGGTGACTGCCGAGCGGTCGAAGCGGCCGGCCCGCGCCGCGGGGATCAAGGTGATTATGATCACCGGCGACCATCCGGCGACCGCGCTCGCCATCGCGCGTAAGGCGGGGTTCGACACCGAGGCGGGCATCCTGACCGGGGCGCAACTCGCGGCCCTGCCTCAGGATGAACTGTCCCGGCGCATCGCCCAGGTGCGGGTCTTCGCCCGGATCGCACCTGAGCAGAAGTTGACGCTCGTTACGGCGCTGAGGGCCTCCGGGGAGGTGGTGGCGATGACCGGCGACGGGGTCAACGACGCCCCCGCCCTCGAGGCCGCCCATATCGGCATCGCCATGGGTCGGAGGGGTACGGATGTGGCGCGCGAGGCCGCCGACCTGGTGCTCCTCGACGACAGTTTCGCGTCGATCGTCGGCGGCGTCAGGCTTGGACGACGGATTTTCGCCAACCTACGGCGGGCGCTGATCTACATCACTGCGATCCACCTGCCCATCGCCGGCCTCGCGCTGGCGCCGCTGCTACTCGGCTGGCCGCCGATGCTGCTGCCGATGCACATCGTGCTTCTCGAACTGGTGATCGACCCGACCTGTTCGCTCGTGTTCGAGGCCGAGCCCGAGGATCCTAGCGCGATGCAGCGGCCGCCCCGCAGACCCGACGAACTGCTGTTCGGCCCTCGGCAAATGGTGATCGCGCTGGTGCAAGGCGCAGGCGTCCTGATCGGTGCGCTGGGTGTCTATGGGTGGTCGCTCGTCCGGCCCGGCGCGACCGAGTTTGAGGCTCGCGGCGCAGGCTACGTCGCCCTGGTCATAGGCGTCCTGGCGCTCGCGCTCGCCGACTCCGCGCGAATCGGGCGCCTCTTCGCTCCGCACCGAAGGGTCTTCTGGGGCATAGCCGGGGCGGTGCTCGCGGTGCTCGCGGCAATCCTGCTTGTTCCCGATCTCACCGCGATCTTCGCGATCTCGCGGCCGACAGCGACCCACCTCGCCCTTGCCATGGCGGCGGGCGTCCTCGCGGGCGGTTGGACAGGACTTGGCCGACTGACCCACGCCCGGGGGAAAAATGCCTCGGCAAAGGCTCCGCCGAGCCGCCCCCTGGCAAACGGAGCGCCTTGAGATCAGCGGCACAACATGCCTTCGCGTCAGCTCGCCTTGCTGGTCGAGCCGATGTGCCCGACGCCGACACGGGGCTCGACGGCATGGCTGCGGGGCCGCCCCTGTATGCCGCGGATCATCGGTGACCGTATCCTTCTGAACCCGACACCATCGAACGCCCCGGCCGACAGTTTGCGGGTGAAGAGGTCAATCACGGTGGCCAAGTACAGCCAACCCTCGCTGGTGGGCATGCTGGCGAGTTCGGTAAGGCAAGCCTGGTTGGCCATTTGGGCGGTGAAATTGCAGCCGAGGCGTTAGGCGCGATCGGATGGCCGTGGTGGCGCCATCGGTCATGCGTCTGTACCAGGGTAAGGCCGAAAGACCGCCCGCCCCTCACCTTCCGCCCGCATGCGGCGCTGGATGAGAGAAGACCCCTGCAAGACGCCGATCGCCATGCTGGAGATCCATCTCGGCAAGAACAACTGAAGCATGGCCGGCCTTAACGAGGCCGGCGCCTCGATGATGCGCCGGAAAATGACTCGGGACAGCGTCATGGCGCTCAGGTTCGCCTGACCGCCAACGCATTGTGCCGTTGACTTGATGTATCTCAAAAAACGTTCGCGCCATCGGCGCACGCTAAGCCCTGAAGTAGAAATGTTCCCGGCCGCAAGTATCCAAAGGAAGCGCCGATGCCTCGCGATCCGATCACCCCATCAACCCTCAGCGATCGCCCCTCCGATGGGTCGCCTCGAGCATATCGATGTGCGGGCGCGTCGCCGCGCCCGCTGCCACTGCCGACCGACCCGGCGATTGAGTTCCAAGCGGCGCTGAGACGGATTCGTTAGCTGCCCAATGGACTTGGACCGCGCCTTACGAACTTCGCCAGCCGGGTTGCCCGGCTGGCCGGCAGTGCGCCAGCCTTCGCCGCCTGTGTGCTCGTCGTCGTGGCTTGGCCGGCGACCGGTCCGCTCTTCGACTTCTCCGAATCGTGGCAGCTGGTCATCAACACGGGCGCCACGATTGTGACCTTTCTGATGGTGTTTCTGATTCAGAACACTCAGAACCGCGACAATCTTGCCCTGCAGACCAAGCTCGACGAGCTTATTCTCACCTCCGAGGCGGAGAACGAGTTCATTCGGTATCGAGCGCCTGACGGATCGCGAACTCGAGCAACTGCACGCCCGCTGCGCACGGGCCGCGGCCTTGAACGAGAAGTTGGCGCTGCGCGCCCGTGAGGAGATGTCCAGCCGTCGACAGGTTCAAGGCGAGGAGCACGCGCCCTGAACCCGTTGACGCCGCCACAGCGCCCCTAGTTCGACGAGCTAGGCTCGCTTGCGGCGCGCGACGCCCAGCAACGTGATCAGCGCGGTCGCCGCCGACAGCGCAGCCGCCGCCGTGGCGATCGGATGCGCCCTGGCCTCAGCCGCGGCCTTCCCTGCCATCTCTTCGACCTCCCGGGGCGCTTTCTCCGCCAGCGCCTGGGCCGCCTTGCGAAGCGCCTGAGCGGCCTGAGCGACGGCCGTCTCGGCATCGTCGCTGAGGTCATCCGCCGCGGCCCGCAGCGCCTTCGACACGTCCTTCAGGGAATCTTCCAACTCCTGCTTCGCCTTGCGGGTAAGCGACTTCGACATGGCTCATCTCCTGGCCGGTGTATCTCTCCCGCAACCTCGGCCGCTGCGAGCCGCACGACTTGATCGGCGTCAACTGCGAGGCGCCGAGCGAGTTTCCTGCCGGGCGATAGAGGCACGCGTGGCGCGACAGCGACAGCTCGAGAGCGCCCAAGTGAGGCGGCCAGCGGCGCGCAAGTTGATGCCGATCAAGATGACCAAGGTCACGCTCGGATTTCCTTCGCGTGGGCGAACTCGCTCGACGTGAAAGGCCTGCGCGTGTTCGACATCTCTAATCTCATGCACGGGCTCCAGGTGGGAAACCGTCGCGCCCGCCGCCGAATGGCTGATCGACAACTTCCACCTGATCGAGAAGCAGATCCGCGAGATCCGACTGGACCTGCCGCCGAGCTACTACCGGCAACTACCGAAGATCGCGAGCGGCCATCTGGCAGGCTATCCGCGGGTGTTCGGGATCGCCTGGGCGTTTGTCGCCCACACGGACAGCCGCTTCGACACCGATCAGTTTTGCCGCTTCCTGCAGGCCTACCAGGATGTCGCGCCGCTAACGATAGGGGAACTCTGGGCCCTGGCGATCACGCTGGTTGAGAACCTGCGCCGGATCGCTGAACGCGTGATGGCCAGCCGCGCAGGGCGAGCGGCGGCGGACGCATGCTGCGATCGGATACTCGGGCTGACAGGAGGGGGGCCGGAAGCGGCGGACAAGGTGTTGCGGCCTCAAACCGTGCCCCGATTGAGCGACGCCTTCGCAGTGCAGGTCTATCATCGCCTTCGGGACCAGGACGCGCTGGCGGCTCCGGCCCTGAGCTGGCTCGACGATCAGCTCGCGCGACGGGGCGCCACGGCCGATCAGGTGATCCATGACGAGCAGCAGCGCCAAGTCGCTGCGAGCGCAACGGTGCGCAACATCGTGACCAGCCTGCGGCTGATTTCCGACGTGGACTGGGCCGACCTGGTGGAGCGGATCAGCCTCGTCGATGGGTTGCTCAGGGCGGGCAGCGCCTTTGGCGACATGGATTTCGCGACGCGCAACCTCTACCGCACGGCGATCGAACAGCTGGCGCGGGGATCGGGGCGCAGCGAGCTGGACATCGCCCGGCAGGCAGTGGCCGCCGCGGGGCGGGCGAACGATCTCACGGGGGAAGGGCGGCGCTGCGATCCCGGCTATCATCTCGTCGGCCCCGGCCGAACGGCGTTCGAATCGACGATCGACTTTCGGCCGCCGCTTCGAGCCTGGCCCGGCCGGATCATGCATCGGCTCGGGCTCAGCATCTATGTCGCGGCGTTCGTCGCCGTGGCTCTGCTCCTCCTCGCGCCAGCGCTCGCAATCCTGCAACACCTGGGCGCGAGCGGCGCCCTCTTGGTCGCTCTGGGCGTGCTGGGCAGTTTCCCCGCGCTCGACGCCGCCATCGCCCTTGTGAATCGCGGCCTCACCGGCGGCCTTCGCGCGACGCCCCTGCCGGGGCTGGAACTTAAGGGCGGCGTGCCGCAGCGGCTGCGGACCGTTGTCGCCACACCCGTGCTGCTCGGCGACCTGGCGCAGGTCGACGAGCTGATTGAACGGCTGGAAATTCACTACCTGTCGTGCCCGGAGGGCCATCTGCACTTCGCCCTGCTCTCGGATTGGCCCGACGCCGACGGCCCGACCGCTCCTGGCGACGATGAAATCTTCAACGCCGCCGCAACAGGTGTCCGGCGCCTCAACCAGACCTATGGACCGGCGCCCGGGGGCGATCGCTTCCTGCTCCTCCACCGGCGGCGTGTCTGGAGCGACAGCGAAGGCCGGTGGATGGGGGGGGGAGCGTAAGCGCGGCAAGCTTCACGAGCTGAACCGGCTCTTGAGGGGCGCAAGCGACACCACATTTCTTCCCGTCCGGGACCAGATCGTCCCGCAAGGCGTACGCTACGTCGTCACCCTCGATTCCGACACGCGCCTCCCGCGTGACACGGTGCGCCGGCTGATCGGCAAGCTCGCCCACCCCCTCAATCGCTCCCATCTTGATCCGGTACGACGCCGGGTGACCGAGGGGTACGCGATCCTTCAGCCACGCGTCACGCCCGCCTTGCCCCAGAGCCGCGAAGCCTCGCTGTTCCGGCGGGTCTTCGCCAGCCCCGGCGGCATCGACCCCTACGCAGCCGCCGTCTCGGACGTCTATCAGGATCTCTTCGGCGAGGGCTCCTTCACCGGCAAGGGCATCTATGAGATCGACGCATTCGAAGGCGCCCTGGAGGGGAGAGCTCCCGAGGCCACTCTCCTCAGCCACGATTTGTTCGAGGGCGTTTTTGCACGGGCGGGGCTCGCCTCCGACGTCGAGGTCGTGGAGGATTTTCCGGATCGCTACGACGTCGCCGCCGTCCGCCATCATCGGTGGGCGCGCGGGGACTGGCAACTTCTGCCCTGGATCCTGGGCCTGCCTCCGGCGCCCGACGGGCCAAAGAGAAGGACCGGCGTGCCGGCGCTCGGACGCTGGAAGATGGTCGACAACTTGCGGCGAACCCTGTCGCCCGGCGCAGCGCTCACCAGTCTCTGGCTCGGATGGATGGCGACGCCCCCCGCCGCAGCCGCGTGGACCGCCTTCATCGTGGCCGTCTTCGCCATTCCACCGTTCATTCCACCCTTGGCCGCCATCGGCCGTCGCCAGCCGGGCGTGCCTCTGCGGGCGCGCTTCGCTGTCCTAGGGACCGATCTGCGTCTCGCGGGCCTGCAAACAGCGCTTTTGACCATCTTCCTGGCCGATCAGGCTTGGCTCATGGGCGATGCGATCGCGCGCACGCTGTGGCGGGTCCTGGTCTCACGCCGCCATCTTCTCGAATGGACGCCCGCAGCCCAGGCTGCAGCAACCCTTCCATTCAGTCTTGAAGCCTTCTACCGCCGGATGGCCCCAGCCGCCCTCGCAGGTCTCGGGGCGCTCGCCTGGGCCGCCGCTGGAGGCGGGTCAGCCTGGGCCCTTGCAGGCGCGTTCGGACTCATGTGGGCGACCTCGCCAGCGGTGGCGTTCTGGATCAGCCGCCCACCCATACCGCACGCCAAAGCCGCGCTGTCGGACCAGGAGATCGCGCAGCTGCGGCGCAACGGCCGGCGCACATGGCGCTTCTTCGAGACCTACGTGACGCCAGCCGACAACATGCTGCCGCCGGACAATTTTCAGGAGGATCCCGAAGCGCTAGCCCATCGCACATCGCCGACCAACATCGGGCTTTACCTGCTCTCCGTCATAGCCGCGGCGGATCATGGCTGGCTAGGACTGGCGGACGCTCTCGCGCGCCTGGAGGCGGCCTTCGGCGCACTCGACATGATGGCCCGTTTCCGCGGGCATTTCTCCAACTGGTATGACACGCGTACGCTGGAGCCGCTGGAGCCGCACTACGTCTCCTCGGTGGATAGCGGCAACCTCGCCGGCCACTTGGTGGCGCTCGCCAATGCGATGGACGATTGGTCGTCCCGCCCGCCCGCCGCGAGCGCGCGCCTGACGGGCGTCTCCGACGTGATCGAGGTCGCCCTCGAGGAAGCGGCGGCCGCCAGCGACAGTGGGAGCGCAGCGGCGCGCAAGCGGCTGCGGGCCGCGCTCGACCGCCTGCGCCAACAAGCCAGCGCCCTCGGCGCAGTCGAAGAGCCGATCATGGAGGCCTTGGGCGGCCTGTCGGCGCCGGCGTCGGCGGCTCAGCGGGCCTCGGACGCCCTCGCGACCGAAGTCGACGCCCGGCGGCACGATCCTCTGGCCTTCTGGGTCAGCGCCATCTCGGCGACCCTCGCCAGCCATGGTCGCGATCAGGCTGAGAGCGGGTCGCTGCTGCCGTCGCGATTGAACAGCATCGCCCAAAGGGCGCGACGTCTGGCGCGCGACATGGACTTCACATTCCTGCTCAACCCGGAGCGGATGTTGCTCTCCATCGGTTATCGGGCCGCAGACGGCGAACTCGACCCGAGCTGCTACGATCTGCTCGGTTCCGAAGCTCGGCTGGCTAGCTTTCTCGCCATCGCCAAGGGCGACGCCCCACCCCGCCATTGGTTCCGGCTCAGTCACGCGGTGACCCCCGTGGCGCACGGCGTCGCGCTGGTTTCTTGGTCGGGCTCCATGTTCGAGTACCTCATGCCTTCGCTGGTGATGCGCGAGCCGCCGGGCAGCTTGCTGGTGACAACGAACCGGCTCGTCGTGCGGCGGCAGCAGGCCTACGCCGCAGAGCTGGGCGTCCCGTGGGGTATGTCGGAGGCGGCCTACAACACCCGCGACCTTCATCTGAACTATCAGTATATGAGCTTCGGCGTCCCTGGCCTCGGCCTTAAGCGCGGCCTCGATGAGCATGTGGTGGTGGCGCCCTACGCCACCGCTTTGGCCGCCATGGTCGAACCGAGGGCGGCTCTGAAGAACTTCGCGACCTTGCAGAGCCTTGGCGGTCTCGGAGCCCACGGCTTCTCTACGAGGCGATCGATTACACGCCGACAAGGGTGCCCGAAGGTCAGAAGCACACGATCGTGCGCGCCTATATGGCGCATCACCAAGGCATGACCATCGTCGCGATCGCCAACACGCTGGCGAATGGCCGCATGCAGACCCGCTTCCATGCCGAGCCCGTCGTGCGGGCGACGGAGCTCCTGCTCGAGGAGCGTATGCCGCGCGAGGTGGTGGTTAGCCCGCCGCCCGTCACCCGGCATAGCGCGACGGGGCCTGCGCCAGAGTTCGACGCAACCGGTCTGCGACGCGTCGCCTCGCCCTACACCCCGGCGCCGGCCACGCACGTGCTCTCCAACGGCCGCTACTCGGTCATGATCAGCGCCGCTGGGGGCGGTTACAGCCGTTGGGGCGACATAGCCATCACGCGCTGGCGGGAGGACGCCACCCAAGACGCATACGGGGCCTATGTCATCGTACGTGATGTCCACAGCGGTGCAGCGTGGTCGGCAGGCCATCAGCCGATCGGCGCAGAGGCGGATAGCTATCAAGCGGCCTTCAGCGAGGACCATGTGGAGATCTCTCGCCGCGACGGGACTATCACCACGAGACTGGACGTACTGGTTTCCGCAGAAGACGAGGGCGAGGTCAGGCGCGTCTCGATCACCAACGCGGGCCTCGCCACACGCGAGTTCGAGCTGACGTCCTTTGCGGAACTGGCGCTCGCCCCCCAGGCCGCCGACGCCGCCCATCCGGCCTTCTCGAAGCTGTTTGTGGAGACCGAGCACCTGCCGGCCGCCGGCGCCCTTCTGGCGACCCGCCGGCGACGGTCCCCTTCCGAGCCCGAAATCTGGGTCGCGCATTTTGCAATCGTCGAGGGTGAGCCGGCGGGGCGGCCAGAGTTCGACACCGACCGCGCTCAAATCCTCGGTCGCGGCTTCGATGCGAGCACGAGTCCGCACCTTCGCAACGGCGGGCCTCTTGGCGGCGCAACCGGCCCCGTACTCGATCCCGCGTTCGCCCTGCGCCGCCGGATCAGGGTCCCGCCGGGGGGCACCGCGCGGATCGCCTTCTGGACCTTGGCGGCCTCCTCTCCCAAAGGCATTCTCGACCTGATCGACAAGCACCACGAACCGGCGGCGTTCGAGCGCGCCGCCGACCTCGCCTGGACACAGGCACTCGTTCAGCTGCATCACCTTGGGGTGACCCGGACCGAAGCCGCCCTCTTCCAGGACCTGGCTTCCCGCATGATTTACCCGTCCGCGGACCTGCGCGCACCAGCAGATATCCTCGCACGCGGTTTGGGCGATCAGCCGGGTCTCTGGCGCGTCGGCATCTCCGGAGACCTCCCTATCATTGTCCTTCGGGTGGCGGGGCTGCACGACCTCGGCGTGGCCCGCCAACTTGTGAAGGCGGGGGAATATTGGCGCACGAAGCAGCTCGCCTTCGATCTCGTGCTCCTGAACGAACGCGCGGCTTCCTATGTCCAGGACCTTCAGGTCGCCCTGGAATCCCTGGTGCGCACGGCGCAGGCGCGCGGGGGGCTGGGCGGCCAGGCGCCCGCCGGACGCACCGTAGTGCTGCGAGCCGATCTCGTGGCGGACGAAACGCGAACTTTACTGCTCTCGGTGGCGCGCGTGGTGCTGTCGGCCCAGGAAGGAACGCTCGCCGAGCAGCTGGAGCGAGTGCCCAAAGCCGAAGGCCCCCGCCCGGCGACCGCCCCGAGCCAACCTACAGCGGCGCACCCCCCCGCCCCTCCGCCGCCGAAACTCGAATTCTTCAACGGACTGGGGGGATTCGACCAGGACGGCCGCGAATACTGCGTACTGCTGGAGGCCGGGCAAACGACGCCAGCGCCCTGGATCAATGTCGTCGCGAACCCGGAATTCGGCTTCCAGGTCTCGGCCGACGGCGCCGGCTACACCTGGCGACGCAACAGCCGCGAGCACCAGCTCACGCCCTGGTCCAACGATCCCGTCTGCGATCCTACAGGCGAGGCCTCTATCTGCGCGACGAGGAGACCGGCGCGCTCTGGTCGCCGACCGCGGCCCCGATTCGCCTCGAGGACGCGACCTATCTCGCCCGGCACGGTCACGGCTACAGCCGCTTCGAGGCTTGGGCCCATGGCCTCGAAACCGAGCTGCTTCAGTTCGTGCCGCTCGATTCGCCGATCAAGATCATGCGGCTGCGGATCCGCAACGCCTCATCGCGCAGCCGTCGGATCGCCGTCGCCGCCTACGCCGAATGGGCGCTGGGCCCGTCACGGTCTGGCATGGCGCCGTTCACGACCACCCGCCGGGATGACGCGACGGGGGCGCTCTTTGCCCGCAACGCTTGGAACCCAGCCTTCGGATCAGCCGTCGCGTTCGCCGATCTGGGGGGGCGACAGGAGAGCTGGACGGCCGACCGATGTGAGTTCATCGGCCGCAACGGTTCGCTCCGGGCGCCGGCCGCGCTGCGGCGCTCCGGGGCCCTGTCGGGCGAAACCGGCGCCGGGCTGGATCCCTGTGCTGCATTGAAGACCACCGTCGAGGTCGCCCCGTCCGAAGCTCATGAGATCCTCTTCCTCCTCGGCGAAGCGGACAGCGCCGAGGCCGCGCGCGCGCTCGTAGCCAAGTATCGCGCCGCCGATCTGGACGCCGTCCTCGCGGCGGTCAAGCAGCGATGGGACGGCCTCTTGCAGCAGGTCCAGGTCAAGACGCCGGATCGCGCGCTCGATGTAATGCTCAACGGCTGGCTGCTCTATCAGGCTCTGTCCTGCCGCCTCTGGGCGCGATCAGGGTTCTACCAGGCCAGCGGAGCCTATGGGTTCCGCGATCAACTCCAGGACGGCCTGGCCTTCGCCGCGCTGGAGCCGCAGCTGACGCGGGAGCACCTGTTGCGCGCCGCCGGACAGCAGCGGCACGCCTGGGACGGTGAATGGTACCGGCGCGGATGGTTCGACGACGGCGCGCCGCTCGGATCGGTCACGAGCGACGAGTGTCGCATCGACGCTATCGCCCAATCCTGGGCCGTGCTCTCGGCCGCAGGCTCGCCTGCGCGCGCGGCGCAGGCCATGGCGTCCGTCGTGCGACACCTGATCCTTGAGGACGAACAACTCGCCCTTCTCTTCACGCCGCCCTTCGACCGGACGTTGCGCGATCCCGGCTACATCAAGGCGTATCCGCCGGGTGTGCGAGAGAACGGCGGCCAATATACGCACGCGGCGGCCTGGTCGGTGATGGCGTTCGCCGCGCTCGGCGATGGCGATGCCGCCGAGCGGCTTCTGGGGCTGCTCAATCCGGTCAATCACGCGCTGACCCGCCAAGCCGCGCAGCGCTACCGGGTCGAGCCCTATGTTGCGGCTGCTGATGTCTACGCCGCACCGGGACATATCGGCCGCGGCGGCTGGACCTGGTACACCGGCTCAGCCGCCTGGCTGCATCGCGCCGGCCTGGAGAGCCTTCTCGGCCTGCGCCGCGAAGGCCAGGACCTTATCGTCGATCCTTGCATACCCAGGCGCTGGCCAGGCTTCGAAGCGACCGTTCGGACGGGCCGCAGCCGGTATCGCATCGTCGTCGAGAATCCGGCCGGGGTGTGCCGGGGGGTCGTCACCGCAACCCTCGACGGCGTGGCGGTCGCCGGGCGGCCGGCCCGCATCGCCCTGCGCGATGACGAACGCGATCACACCCTGACGCTTCGCCTGGGCATGGACGCGACTCGCCCTCTGACGGCCGGCGGAAATCCGTCTTGACGTGCGTCAATTCGGCTTGGCCCCGAAGGGGCATCCTATCGACGGGCCAATACAGTTCAGAGCGCGGTCGCCATGGTCGAGACAATCTGTTTCCGGGTGGTCAAGGAACCCTACGGTTGGGCTGTACGGCTCGGAGAGGGTATGATGACGCCCTTCGGCTCGCGTGACTCTGCGTTGGACCATGCAAACGGTGTCGCAGAGGCGCTGCGGCGGCGCGGCGAGCACGCCGAGGTCGTGCTCGAAGAACGAGCGTTCTGTGCGGATCGGCCTTCGTGGCCCGGGCGTAGCCGATTTCCCAGCTTTTGGAGCTGAGCCCTCGCTTGCGGGGCTCGCGAGGTTGGAAGGAGCCGCTATTGCGGGTCGCAGTGTTCAGCGCGCGGCGGTACAACGAGGTTTTCCTTGGCAAGGCTAACCGAGCCGCGAAGCACCAGCTGGCCTTCTTCGAGAGCCCCTTGACGCCGCACACCCAGGGGCTGTTGGCCGGCTTCGAGGCGGCGTGTGTGTTTGTGAACGACGTCATCGACGCCAAGGTGCTCCGCCATGCCGCAGCCCAAGGCGTTCGCCTCGTGGTTCTTCGCGCGGCAGGGTTCAACAACGTGGATCTGGAGGCGGCCCGGGACGCGGGGGTTCACGTGGCCCGGGCGCCTACCTATTCGCCGCACGCGGTCGCCGAGCATGCCCTGGCGTTGATGCTGACGCTCAATCGTAAAACACATCGCGCCTACAACCGCGTCCGCGAGGGCAATTTCGCCTTGGACGGACTGATGGGATTTGACCTGCACGGCAAGACCGCGGGCGTGGTCGGTGCGGGCGCGATCGGCGGCGTGATGGCCCGCCTGCTGAAGGGCTTCGGCTGCCACGTGCTTGCGAGCGACCCGGTCCCCGACGCTGCGCTCGCGAGAGCAGGGGTGGAGTTCGTGGCGTTCGACGATCTGCTGGCCAAGGCTGACCTGATCTCCCTGCATTGCCCGCTCACCGCGGGGACCCGGCGCCTCATCGACACAAGCGCCATCACCCGCATGACGCGGGGCGTGATGCTCATCAATACGAGCCGCGGCGCGGTCATCGACACTCGGGCGGTGATCCGCGCACTGAAGGCCGGCGTCATCGGCAGCCTCGGCATCGATGTGTATGAAGAAGAGGAGGGCCTCTTCTTCGACGACCGCTCCGACCAAGTGATCGCCGACGATGTATTTGCGCGCCTGCTTACCTTCCCGAATGTGCTGGTGACGGGGCATCAGGGCTTCTTTACAGCGGAAGCGCTAACGGCGATCGCCGAGGCGACGATCGGCAACGTCACCGCTTTCGAATGCAACGGTCATGCGCTCCATGAAGTCCCGCATCGTCGAAGTTAGGGCAGCGGCGGACGGGAAGGGTCTACGGCGTCTTGAAGTGCTCAAGGCGCGCGATACATCCGTACTTGGGGCGAGGGTTTAAATTGGGCAGCGGTCGTCGGGCCGTCCGCGGAAGCATCGACCGGGACATGGATCGGTTCGGAACCGCCTCCCCGGACCCTCTCCGATCGGCGGCGACGAGGCCGAGCAGGGAGCAGAGTTCGTGACACACTCCACCGAGACCCTCATCATCCTCGCCGACGGCGCGCGGGCGCGCGGCCTAGCCGAACGCCGGCGTTACGGCCGGCTCACTGAGCTTGATGCCTGGACGCTTTTCGCCGACGAGAACGATCGACATCGGGCCCGCACTCCCGGCGGCGCCGTGTTCGACCGGTTCGGTTACGGGCGGGACAATATCCACGACGCCCCGCCCGCGGACGCCGCCGAACGACGCTTTCTGGAGGGCGTCGCCGAGCGCATCAACGCCGGCGCCGCCGCCGGCGCGTTCGAACGCCTGGTTCTCATCGCCCCGCCTCGAGCGTTGGGGGTCCTTCGGCACGCGCTCAAGCCAGCCGTCGCCCGACGCATTGAGGTGACGGATGATCACGAGCGCATCGGCGCCAGCGCCCAGGAGATCCGCCTCCTCCTGCGCGATCTCAGGGTTCCCGACCGCTGACGCGCCACGGCTGGTCGGCGGGGGGCCGCGCCTTCCGTCCACACAGTCGTGAGCGCTTCGACTCGAATATGGAGGGTTGTCCATGCCGCGCTCCGACCTAGGTCTGACCGCAAGTTCGGCTGGAAGGACACGGCTTGGCGCCCCCCCGCCTCCTCTGGCGTCTCCCCTTCAATCCTCTTGACGCGAGTTCCCCCATGAGACCGCTCAGGCCCCATGACATGCCGCGCGAGCCCCGTGCATCGATCAGCTCGCGGACGCCGCCGCGGCGTCGCCCAGGGCGGCGACCGCCTGCTCTTCGCCCAAACAGCGACTCGGCCCAGCCGCGGATCTTCGAAACGGGCGCTCAGGCGCCGAGGCGTCGCTCGAGATCTCGCCCATGCGGGTCTTGGTTCGTCCGCAGACAGGTTGCGCTCGAAGCGGCTGCGGCGAAAGGAGCTGCGCTATGATGCGGATTGAAATCGGCGGCGACGGGCCGCCAGACGACTCCGGATCCTGGCTGATGATCCGACGGTATCGCCGCCACCCAGGCTACGACTACTATGTGACCGCGTCCCGGTCCCTGGAAGCGCGGCTGCCGCAGCCGCTGCCAAGCGGTGGCCTAGGCTTCGCCACCTATGAGGCGGCGCATCTGTTCAGCCAGGGTCTCGCCGCCGCCCAGGTGGTGGATACTCTTTATGTGACGTTCACGCCGCCGGAGCATCCCGGCCATTGGCCGGCGCTTGCACTGCCGACGATCCACCCTTGCGATGCGGAAGACCAGCCGGAAGACATCGGGGTGGACGCCGACCCCCGCACCCCCGCGCCGGGCCAATGGCTGGACGACATCCTCGCCCGATGCGCCGGAAAGCCCGCAGTGCCGACGGCTGTCGCCCACCCATGCGACGGCGCCGCCCTCGGTGCAGCCATGGAAGCGGCGGCGCGCGGCCTGATCGAGCCGCTCCTGGTCGGGCCCGAGGTCAAGATCCGCCGCGCGGCGGACGCGGCGGGCGTCGACCTCCAGGGGGTACAGATCATTCCCGAACCTCACAGCCACGCCGCAGCGGCGCAAGCCGTCGCCCTGGTGCGCGCCGGCCAGGCGCGCCTGCTCATGAAAGGCTCGTTGCCGACGGATGAGCTCATGCACGCCGTGCTGGACGAGGTGCGCGGCCTGCGCACCGAGCGCCGGGTGAGCCACATCTACATCGTCGAGGCGCCGACTTTTCCGCGGCCGCTCCTGGTCACCGACACCGCGATCAACATCGATCCGGATCTGGATGACAAGCGCGACATCGTCCTGAATGCGATCGACTTGGCGCATGCCCTGGGCTTGCGCACCCCGCGTGTGGCCGTGCTCTCTGCGGTCGAAACCGTCAAGTCGCGGCTACGCTCAACGCTGGACGCGGCCGCGCTCTGCAAGATGGCGGAGCGCGGCCAGATCACGGGCGCCTTGATCGATGGCCCTTTGGCGTTCGACAACGCCATCAGTCCTCAGGCCGCCGAGGCCAAGGCGATCCGCTCGCCGGTTGCGGGCCGGGCCGACATCCTCGTGGCGCCGGATCTGGTGTCCGGGAATCTGCTCGCCAAGCAGCTGATCTTCCTCGGCAAGGCCGCCGCCGCCGGCATTGCATTGGGCGCCCGCGTTCCCATCATTCTGACCAGCCGCGCAGACGCCGAACGCACCCGAGTTGCGTCCTGCGCTGTGGCGGCGGTGATGGCGAGTGCGGAAGGCGAGTGATGACCGGTTCCATCCTGAGCCTCAACGCCGGATCCTCCAGCCTGAAGTTCGGCCTTTACCGACGCCGCGGGCGCCGCCTGGTCGAGACCGTGCGGGGCGCGGCCGAGAACCTCTCGACCCAGGCGCACCTGGTCGGGCGCGACAGCAGCGGCGAAACGCTGATCAGCGCCGCCTGGACCCCTGGCCCGGAGGCGCCCGACCATGCGGGCGCGCTCGAACGGGTGTTGGCCTGGGTGGGGCGGCGGCCCGCGAAGGAACGGCCATCGGTCGTGGCGCACCGGATCGTCCATGGCGGCGAACGATCAGGGCCGACGGTCGTCACGCCTGGGATCGAGACCGAGCTTGAGGCGCTGGCGCCGCGCGCGCCGCTGCATCAACCGGCGGGCCTCGAATTGCTTCGCCTGGCGCGCAGCCGCCTGCCCCAGGCCACGCCGGTGGCCTGCTTCGACACCAGCTTCCACGCCACCATGCCCGAGTGCGCGCGCATTTTCGCCATCCCCCGCGAGATCAGCGCCAAGGGTGTGAGACGCTACGGATTCCATGGCGTTTCCTACGCTCACCTCGTCCGACGCCTGCGTCAGATCGACGCCGCGCTCGCGCCGGCGCGCATCGTCGCCGCCCACCTCGGAGCTGGTGCGAGCCTGTGCGCCGTGGCGGGCGGAAAAGGCATCGACACCACCATGGGCTTCAGCCCGCTGGATGGCCTGGTGATGGCGACGCGGTGCGGGAGCCTCGACCCTGGCGTCATCCTGCATCTGCTCAGCCACGGGGGTCTGACGCCGGAGGGCGTCGAGGCGCTACTTTACCGCCGCTCAGGCCTGCTTGGCGTCTCGGGCGTCTCGGGCGATCTTCGAGAACTCGTGCACAGCGATGCGGAAGCGGCTGCACTTGCGGTGGAACTCTTCGTCTATCGCGCCGTCCAGGCGATCGGGAGCATGGCGGCCACGCTCGGGGGTTTGGACGGGCTGGTGTTCACCGGCGGCGTCGGCGAGCACAACTCGGAGGTGAGGGCGCGCATTTGCCGCCGCCTTGCCTGGCTCGGCGTCGATCTCGACCCGCAGCTGAATGCTGCGGAGGGTGAACGGCGCATTGATTCGCGCGCGAGCAGCGTGGCGATCTGGGTGATCCCTACCAATGAGGAGGCCGAAATGGCGCGCCAAGCCGCCGACCTGCTCTGGCCACCCCTGTCAGGCGAGCCCCAAGCGCCTGCGGCCGCGGAGCGGATCGACAGATTGCTGGATGAAGCGCTGGACGAGACATTCCCGGCCAGCGACCCGCCAACCCTCGTCCAGCCGCACGATCCGGACGGCCTCGAGCCGCCCAGCCGCGATCAAGGTCCAGCAGACACCGGCTAGGGCTTGGCCCCCTTCGGGAGCGCCGCCACCTCGGTTGGCGTCAATTTCCGAACGCTCTTCACCGGGCATTTCTGCGGCCCAATGGGCGACGGCGTCACGATCTCCGCGTCCAGACCCGAGCAGATCGTGGAGCCGCCGCGCGACACGAGAGCGATCTTCTGAGTCCAGTCCACATCCGGGCACGGTCCCATGAGCTCCAGTTGAAAATAGTCCTTAACCCCCACGCGCAGGTTCACAAGCCGGTCGCCCTGCGCGGCGAAACTATTGACCTGGTGGCTCCAGAAACACTGGCGAGCCGAGATCGGCTGCTGGGCGGCCGCCGATGTGACCGCTGCCACGCCCCCGACAACAGCAACGGCAAACGTTCTTACGACCATTAGCTTAGTCCTTGCGGCTGAGACAATCCGATGGGGAGATGGAGCGAGGTCGATGCCGAGTGGAACCTTTGACGCGCACCGGTGGCGACGGTTCCATGGTCACCGGGCGCTTGGCGCCTTCTGCCACCAGCCGGCCTGCGGCCACCCGACGCTCAGCGCCCTGAAGCAAGCGCAGCGCCTGGTCGGGTGGAAGATTCATCACCATGGATACCGCCTTTAGACTGAACTGATGCTCGACGACCAAGACCAGGGCTTCGCGTTCCTGCCGGCTCAAGGCATAGGCGTCTGCTGCGTCCAGGTCCGCGGGCGTGACGTCATGCGCCGGGATCGTGTCCTCCCAACGCAGGAGGTCGTCCGGCTGGTACCACTCCCACAAAGCCTCGTCCGAGGCGTCCAGCGCCTGCGCCTCCTCCTCGACTGAAGCCTCGAGCGAAACGCCAGCCAGCTTCCGGGCCCGTCGTTCGGAGCGGACGATCGACTCAAGCACCTTGAACTCCAGGCCCAACAGCCAAGCTCGCACCTCTAGCCCAGCGGGTTTGCGCGCGCGATCACGCCAGCCTCGCGCCAGGGTCTCGCCCACCAGCTCGTCAGCTGTCAGGTCCTGGGGTCGCAGATCGCCCACCGCGCGGCGGTAGCGCAGTTCGCGAGCCGCGGCGGCCAGGAGCTCGGGCAGGTGCGGCTCGACAGCGCGCCGGTAGGCGTCCTTGTCGCCGGCCAACACCCCGCGCCATGGCCCCGCCAGCGACGCGCCCGAACCCGTATCGGCGTCCGTCATGCAGCGCTCCCTTCCGGCGGGGGAAGGCTGAGCGGGCGTCTGAATTTGACGATATGCCGCTCGCCTGTACGCGTGTCGACAGCCAGGCTCTCCACCATGGCCCCTTCCCGCTGCGCGGTCAGTGCGGTCGGCGCCCGGATGATATGGTCGAGACCTTCGACGGCGACCTCCAGGATGTCGTCTTTCGGATCGTAAGCCACGCCGACCAGCGACACCCATTGCGCCTGAATCTGGTCGCCGAGCCCCAGGCTGGCCACCTCGATCTCGGCTTGAGCGCCTTCAAGTTGGCGGGTCAGTTGATCGCAGAACGCCTGCCATTGGCTCCTGGCGATGGTATGGTCAGACCAGTTCATGTTCGGCACCTCCATGGCTGTGCGCGTCTCCAAAGCTCATCCTTTTCAGTTCCTTGCCTTCCACGTCTGATCGCCCGCGCGACCATGTTTGGCGATGTCCGCGCGCAGGCTAGAGCGCCTGGGCTGCGAACGGCCAAGGATCGATCGTCAGTTCATTGCGGACCTCCGTGACACCGGGCGCCGACCAGGCTTGGCGTTCCGCCTCCTGCCGCTCCGCCCAAGAGCGGACATGACCCTTGAGAGTGACCTGGCTCCCATCGGCCTCGACGATCACATGCTGGGCGTCGACCTCGGCGCTCCGCAAGAAGGCTTCCTGGATCTTTTTTTTCAGGTCGATGGGCTGAACCTTGGGCTTGACAAGGATTGCATTGGCGACCGCGCGAACCCCTTTGATGTCGCGCACCGCGCGCTCAGCCCAATCCTTGAGGAACTTCCACTCCACATCGCCCTGCAGGCTGATGTCGCCGTTCTTGACCACAACCTTGATCCGCTCGGCGATGGTCGGCAAACTTCGCTTCAACGCTGCGACGGCGTCCCGGGCGATTTCGGGGTCAGGTCGTTGATCGACATCCGGCAGCCGAACGGCGATCTCATTGGCGATCGCCTGCACGCCCTTGATACGCTTGGCTGCGGCCACCGCCGCATAATAATCGGCGTAGCTATTGACGAACCCCGCCAGGGTGACGACACCATCCTTGACGCTCACTGCGATATCGTCATCGACGAGACCCGGCTCCCACGCCAACTGGGCCTCGACATCGCGTCGGACCTCCGAATCTCCACGCATTGCCCTGTACTCCTTAGCCACACATGTCGCTGCAGGCCGGCGTTCGCTCTCGCCGCCCCTTCCCTGAAAACTAGAGCGGCCGCGCGTCTGGACAAGACAGCCGCACGCGCGCGTGGCTGGCGCGGCTTGGCGGACCGAACTAAGGTGTGATGCAGCCAAGACACGGGAGGATGAGATGGCCGAGAGACGCCGTGTTGTCTGTCCCAACTGCGACAGAACCAATAGCGTGCCTGCCGACCGGCCGGCCGACGCGGCCAAGTGCGGGCGCTGTCACGCCAAGCTCTTCCCGCACGCCCCCATCGAACTGAGCGGCGATCGGGCGCGCAAACACCTTCAAAACTCCGATGTGCCGGTGATCGTAGACTTCTGGGCGCCCTGGTGCGGGCCCTGCCGGGCCATGGCGCCGATCTTCGAGCGGGCCGCCCAGGCGCTCGAGCCGCGGGCCCGGTTCGTGAAGATCAATGTCGACGAGAACCCGGACCTTGCCGCGCAATACGGCGTCCAGGGGATCCCTGCGATGTTCGCTTTCCAGAAGGGTCAGGTGGCGGCGCGCCAATCCGGCGTGGCCGACCTGGGCGTCCTCCGCGGATGGGTGGAGCGCCTGGCGGCCTGATTGGCCGCGGGCGGCTTCCTACGGAAGGTTGAGCCCAGGGTAGTAGGGCCGCACCAGGATCGATTCGTGCTGCACATAGATGGTCGGCACATGATTCTGTTCGGCCAGCTCCTGCGCCGCGTGCAGCGCGGTCTCCAGGCTCGCGTACCCGGGGCCGCCCGGGGGCAGGCGCCGGCCGACCATCGGCTCCAGCGCTGGGCTGACGTCGATGAAATACTCGAAAACGCGCGGACGACTGAGCCGGGTCACCACCAGAAACACGTCCGCCTGGGGCAAGGCGTCGCCCGCTTTCAGTTTGACGACCTCGGCCATCGTCCTTCCTCCTAGCTCGCCGCCCGGACCTGCGTCTGGCGCACGTCCCCACGCCGCGGATCCAACCCCGCTTCGATCGCATCCTCGATCCGCTCCAGCCAGATCAGTTCGAGCGTTTGGCGCGTCTCCTCCGGAATGTCGCGCTCGTCGGCCCGGTTGCGCGCCGGCAGCAGCACCCGCCGAACGCCTGCCGTCGCAGCGGCCACGACCTTCTCCTTGATGCCGCCGACGGGCAGCACCAGGCCCCGCAGGCTGATCTCGCCGGTCATCGCCGTGTCGCTGCGCACCGTCCGCTCGGTAAGCAGCGAGATCAGCGCCATGGTCATGGCGACGCCGGCGCTCGGCCCATCCTTGGGCGTGGCGCCTGCCGGCACGTGGATGTGGATGTCGCTCTCCTTGAAGAGCGACGGCGTGACGCCCAGCGCTTCAGCCCGGCTCTTCACCACGCTGAGCGCGGTCTGCGCGCTCTCCCGCATGACCTCGCCGAGCTGGCCGGTCAGGATCAGGCGACCCTCGCCCGGGGTGCGGGTGGCCTCGATGAACAGGATCTCGCCGCCCACCGGGGTCCAGGCGAGACCTGTGGCGACGCCCGGCACGCTGGTGCGCATCGCCACCTCGTTCTCCACCCGCGGCGGGCCCAGGATCGGCTCGAGGTCGGTCGGGCCGATGCGGACCGGCTCGGTGTGGCCTTCGGCGAACCGGACCGCCACGTTGCGCAACACTCGGCCGATCTCCCGCTCCAGGGACCGCACCCCGGCCTCGCGCGTATAGCGCGCGATCAGGGCCTCCAGCGCCGCAGGCTCGATTTGGACCTGTGTGGCGGTAAGGCCGTTCGCCTCCAGCTGGCGGCGGACCAGGTAGCGCTCGGCGATCTGCCGCTTCTCACCGGCCGTGTAGCCCGAGAGCTGGATGATCTCCATGCGGTCGCGGAGCGGACCTGGGAGGGTGTCCAGCATGTTGGCCGTGGCGATGAAGACGACGCGGCTGAGGTCGAACGGAACGGCCAGGTAGTTGTCGCGGAAGGCGACGTTCTGCTCCGGATCGAGCACCTCGAGCAGGGCCGCCGACGGATCGCCGTGCATGCCGGCGCTCATCTTGTCGATCTCGTCCAGCATCAGGACGCAGTCGCGCCGGCCGGCCTTGCGGATCGCCTGGATGATATTGCCCGGCAGGGCGCCGACGTAGGTGCGCCGATGGCCGCGGATCTCGGACTCGTCGTGCACCCCGCCAAGACTGAACCGCACGAACGGCCGATGCATGGCCCGCGCGATGGATTGGCCGAGGGAGGTCTTGCCGACGCCGGGCGGGCCGACAAAGCACAGGATCGGCGCCTTGCCTTCCGGCGCCAGTCGCCGGACCGCCAAGTGCTCGATGATCCGCTGCTTGATCTTCTCCAGCCCGAAGTGGTCCTCGTCCAGGATGAGGCGAGCTTCGGCCAGGTCGATGGGCGCGGCCTCAGGAACGCCCCAGGGCAGCTCCACCAGCCATTCGAGATAGGTGCGCACCATCCCGTACTCGGCCGCGGCTTCCTGGGTCCGGGCCAGCCGGCGCAGCTCCTTGCGCGCCTGCTGCACCACCTCCTCCGGCATATCGGCGTTCTCGATCGCCGCTTCGAGCTCGAACAGCTCCTCGCGTTCGCCTGAGCCCAGCTCGCGCTGGATCGCGGCCATCTGCTCGCGCAGCAGCGTCTCGCGCTGGCGCTCCCCGAGGGACTGGCGCGTGCGTTGGGCGATCTCGCTGGTCAGCCGCAGGACCTCGAGCCGTTGGGCGAGGAAGGCCGAAACCTTGTCGAGCCGCGACTCAAGATCGATCGCCTCCAGGATCTGCTGCTTCTCCGGCGGCTGCAGGTCGAGATAGGCGGCGACAAGGTCTGCAAGCGCCGCCGGCGAACTGGCGCCTTCCACCGCCGCCACCAGTTCACCGGGCGGGGACTGCGGAAGGAGCTGCAGCGCCTCCAGCGCCTGGCTGCGCAGATGCAGGAAGCGCGCCTCGATCTCCGCGCCCTCGGCCTCCGGTTCAGGAATGCGGCGGCCGCGGGCGACGAGGAAGGGGAACCCCTCCACCCATTCGTCGATCTCGAACCGTTCGACGCCCTGGCAAGCCACGTGAGGCGCCCCATCGGGCCCGGTGACGTAGCGCAGGACGTTGGCCAAAGTCCCCATGCGATGCAGGGACTGTGGTCCTGGGTCGGGCGCCTGGACGTCCTGTTGCAGCGCGAGGACGAGGGGATGCTGTTCGCGGAGCGCGTGCTGGGCGGCCGCGACCGAGCTCGGACGGTCGAGCACGATCGGGAACACGACGCCCGGGAAGATGACGTTGGACACTGGAACGACGACGACCGTGTCGTCCGGCAGGTTTCGCGCGCCGTTGATGGACTGCTCGCCGTTCATCGGTTCTGCCCTGCTTTGCGCAATGTGACTGTCAGACACCCATTCTCCGCCTGCCAGTCGATCCGGCCGTAGTGTCCAGCGGGGAGCGGCACCCGGCGGGCGAACTGGCCTTGCGGCAGCTCCATGTGATGGATCACCCCGCGGCGCATGCCCGGCGACGGATCGCGGCGCCCAGTGATCATCAGAGCGTCGCCGTCGATGAAGACTTGCACGCCGCTAGGATCGACTCCGGGAAGGGCCGCGACGATCTGCACGTCGCTGGCCGTCTCCAAGAGGTCGATCGGCGGTTCCCAGTAGGCGGTGCGCGGACTTGTGACGGGACGAAACGCCTCTCGGTGCAGCCGGTCGGCGCGAGCCAACATCTGAATGGCTTCCGACCACATCCAATCGCTCGCGCTTCGGTTCCCCATGGCTCCAGCTCTCCCGTACGACGACAAGCCTAACTCCGCCGCTCTACTGACGGAAACGACGAAACGCGGTAGCGGCTGGTGGAGGAATGACCTCCGCGTCTCACAGCACCTGGCTGCAGGGTTCCCGTAAAATCTAGCCACAGAGCGCGTTCATCTGGTCTTGAGGCCCACAAGCGGCGCGAGCCCACCGAAGGTCGAAGCGAGCCAGCCCTGCGGCGGTTGAGGGACAATACCTTGATCGTTCGTGCCGCCGAGAGCTGATCCATCGCATGCCCCATCGCGGTCGGGATATCGGTCGGTCGAGTCCCCCGACGTGACAGCGCGGCCTGCACTGAGGGGACTCGACGACCTCAGGCGCTCGTCCCACGGGCGCCCGGACGCGCCGCAGCGCCAACGCCGACGCGGACGACGGCATTCAAATTCCCTTGCCGCTTGGAACGCTGCAGATAACGAACTAGGTCGACCAGCCGGCCAAACAAGTAACAGCGCACGGGACTTAACTTGCCCGCTCGATCCCGATACGAGCGTGGTCGAGCGAGTAGCGCGGACCTTGTTGTTATCTCCACCACACCGGTTTGTCCGCCGGTGCGGCCGAAAATCAGGCATGCCTGCAGGCCGGCGCGTCTTGGGAAGTATCGACGCTGAAGCCGCTTCAAAGCGACCGCGGGGAGATGCTACGCGTCGGGATAAAAGGCTGTCGATCGGCTTGGCTGAGGCGCCGCGCATCACGGCCCTTTGCGACGCTCCCCCCAAGCTGCTAACCTAAGCCCGACGATCTTGACGACTGGATCTCGCGCCGTGACGCCAAGAATTTGGAAGGTCCTCGCCCTCGCGCTCGCCCTATTGGCCGCGGCGCTCTTTGGGGCTTTGATCACGACTCACCGGTCGGTCGTAGGCCAAATGGGCCCCGCCGCTGGGCCGACGACGCGCACCAGCGCCCCAGACACTTTTGCTCCGGTGATCGAGCGCGTCGCCCCCGCCGTGGTGTCGATCTATGCCGAGGGTGCGCCGTCCCCGCCGATCCTGGTCGTTCCCGACCTGCCGTTCTTCCAGCCCGAGTTCATACCGCCCACCCGGCGCATGTCGTCCGGTTCCGGCTTCTTCATCAGCGCCGACGGCTATGTCTTGACCAATCACCATGTGGTCGAAGGCGCCGAGCGCGTCGAAGTCGTGCTGCACAACGAACGTCGCCTCAAGGCGCGGCTCATCGGCAGCGACCCGGCCACGGACCTAGCCGTGCTCAAGGTTTCTGGCGGACGCTTCAGCTATGTGGACTTGCAGCGCGCCGGCGCGCCGAAGGTCGGCGACTGGGTCATCGCCATCGGCAACCCCTTCGGTTTGGGCGCTACGGCGACCGCCGGGATTGTTTCGGCTTACGGCCGCGATCTGGGCTCGGCGTTCGTCGACTACGTGCAGATCGACGCGCCGATCAACCGCGGCAACTCGGGCGGCCCGACCTTCAACACCCAGGGCGAGGTCGTCGGCGTCAACACCGCGATCTACTCGCCGTCCGGCGGCAATGTCGGCATCGCCTTCGCGATCCCGGCAGCCACGGTCCAGAGCGTCGTCGAGCAGCTCAAGGAGCACGGGGCGGACGTCGAGCGAGACGGGATCACGCTCACGCTCCGCAACGACTCTCACGAGCTCGGCAAGATCCCGACGCTGTTCCGGCGTGTCCAGCGGAACCTCTTCGCTGAGTGGCATCGGATCCTCTACGAGATCGCTGACGTGCGCGCCGAAGCGCTCGAACAGTTCATCTCGACGTCGTGGCCCCTCAACACTGCGAGCGGGTGGGTACTCGACCAGCACTGGGGGCCGTACCACGACATCGAGCGCAACGGCATGGACGACGACACGTTCCGCCTGTATGTGCGCGCCAAGCGGATGCTGAACCACTCGTGGGGCGCCGCCGACCAGGGCCTCAAGATCCTCCGTTTCCTCCTCGGACCCGTCCCCACGCTCGTCTTCACGTTCTGGGGGAACAAACACTGGACGATAGAGATCGGCGGG
>NZ_CALCDX010000045.1 GCF_937900395.1 uncultured Caulobacter sp. | reverse complement strand
CCAGCCCTGGTGGCCGAACCACCAGTTGGCGTTCAGGTCGAAGACCTGCTGCACGCCCAGCCACTCGCCGGCCATCGAGCCGAGAACGACGACGACCAGGGCGACCCACAGCAAGTCGACGCCCAGCTTCTGACCCTTGGGCTCGTGGCCCGAGATCATCGGCGCGACATAGAGGCCGGTGGCCAGCCAGGCGGTGGCGATCCAGAAGACGGCCAGCTGGGTGTGCCAGGTGCGGGTGACCGCATAGGGAATGATGTCGGAGATCGGCACGCCGAAGAAGGCGTGGCCCTCGACCGAATAGTGGGCGGTGACCGCGCCCAGGCCCACTTGCAGCAGGAAGAGGCCGATCACGGTCAGGAAGTACTTGCCGGTCGCCTTCATCGAGGGCGTCGGCTTCATCGCCGCCAGCGGGTCCTTGTCCGGCGCGACCAGATGGTCCTCGGTCTTGGTGCGGGCGTGCCAGAAGGCCAGGGCGCCGACGGCGAAGATCAGCAGGATGATGCTGGCCACCGACCAGACGATGGTGGGGGCGGTGGGCGTGTTGCCGATCAGGGCCTCATGCGGCCAGTTGGCGGTGTAGGTGATCACGTCGCCGGGACGGTTCGTGCTGGCCGCCCAACCGGTCCACCAATAGAAGGCGGCGATGGCGGTCCGGCGCGCTGGATCCTTCACCGCGCCATTGGCGATGGCGTACTGCTCGCGCAGCTTTTCCAGCGCAGGATCCGATCCCAGCAGCGTCTCGTAGTGATCGCGAACCTGGCGCATGGCCTGGGCGCGATCGGCGCTGACCGTCACAACGCCGGTCTTGGCGTCGTAGGTGTTGGTCCGAACCTCGTTCTTCAGACGCGCGCGCAGAGCCGCCTGACGCTCGGCCGACAGGGCGTCATAAGACGTCTTGAAGTCGCGCTGGGCCCAGATGTCGAGCAGGGCCGTGGCCTCGCGGTGGACCTGGTCGGCCGACCAGTCCGGCGCGACATAGCCGCCATGGCCCCAGATCGAGCCGACCTGCTGGCCGCCCATCGACTGCCAGGCTAACTGGCCCGTCTCGATGTCGGCCTTGGTGAGCAGAACCTGCCCCGACGCATCGACCACGCGGGTCGGTATCGGCGGCGCCTGCCGGTGGATTTCGCGTCCCATCAGCCCCAAGACGGTGAAGGACACCGCCATCACCAGGGCGAGGACGAACCATAGTCTTCGGGTGTTCATCTCGCTTCCCCTCGCCGGTCGGGACCGTCCCATTCGGCGTTTGGGATCACGATGACGACCGGAAGGCCCGCGGACGTTGCTCGGGAGCAACCTCGCCGGATCAGACCGCCTTGGCGTGGCGCGTGGCGGCCGCAGGCAGCCGCGCGTCGAAGGCGGCGGCGACCACACGCATCAGGCGGCGCGCGGGCTCGGGGATCGAGACCACGGCGCCGTCGCGGGCGCAGAGGCCGGCCAGTTGCAGGGCGTCGGTGGCTGACAGCTCGGCGGCCAGGTGATCCTCGGCGAATCCTTGGTCGCGGCAGACGGCGGCGACATCGACCGCCATGTCGCACATCAGCCGCTCGATCACGGAGGCCCTCAATCGGTCTTCGGCGTCCACGATCAGCGCCCGGTGCAGCGGAAGCTGGCCGTAGGCGATCGCGGTCGACCATTGGTCGGTCGGGACTAGGTTTTGCACAAAGCCCTCGCGAAACTGACCGATCGATGAGGGACCAATGGGAACGAGCACCGGCGCGGGATCGTCCGTGTACCCTTGGAAGTTCCGCCGCAGCCGGCCCTCGACCGCTGCGCGGGTCAAGGCGTCGTCCGGCAAGGCGTAGTGGTCGAGGCCGATGCGGACATAGCCAGCCTCAGTGAGCGCCGCGTCCGCGGCCTCGGCCTGGGCCCAGCGACCATCCAGGTCGGCGAGATCGGCCTCGCGGATCATGGTCTGGTGCTTCTTCATCCACGGCACGTGGGCATAGCCGAACACGGCCACGCGATCGGGCCGAAGTTGAACCGCCAGACGGGCGGATTCGTGGACGTTCTCCGGGGTCTGGCCGGGCAGGCCGTACATCAGGTCGAAGTTCAGGCCTTTGACGCCGACGGCGCGCAGCCGCTCGGTCGCGCGGGCGACGTGGTCGTAGGGCTGGATGCGATTGACCAGAGCCTGCACGGTCGGATCGAAGGTCTGGACGCCCAGGCTGACCCGGTTGACGCCCACGGCGCCGGCCGCGTCGACAAAGGCCTCGGACAGCATGCCCGGATCCAGTTCAGCGGCGATCTCAGCGCCCGGGCGCGGGCGGAAGACGGTCTTCAGCCGCGTGACCAGGGCGGCGAAGTCCTCGGGGCTGAGCGCATTCGGGCTGCCGCCGCCGAAGTGCAGGTGCGCCAGACCATCGTGCTCGCCAAGGCGCGCGGCGACCAGGTCGACCTCGCGCATCAGGGTCTCGAAGAAGGTCCCGACCCGCTCGTAGGTATGGGCGATCGAGGTATGGCAACCGCAGTACCAGCACAGGCGCCGGCAGAACGGCACGTGGACATAGACCGACAGCCGATCCTGGGCGCGGGTGAGGGCGAACCAGTCTCGGGCTTGAGACGCCTGCGCCTCATCGAAGGCCAGGGCGGTCGGATAGCTGGTGTAGCGGGGGAGGTTCCGTTCGGCGTGCTGGCGCTGTGCCGGGGTCAGGACCGAAGAGGTCATGCGCAAAGTCCTAGAAGCTCGTCCTGCCGGCGCAGACGCACGCGGCGGGAGGCGCGCGCGTCGATCAGCCCCTGGTCCTGGAGCTGCGACAGCGTGCGGGAAACGGTGTGGATGGTCAGGCCCAGATAGTCGGCGATGTCCTGGCGGGTCATCGGCAGGTCGAACTCGTCGTCCGCGTCGAAGCGCTGGGCGAAGTCGATCAGGAAGGCGGCGACGCGTTCGACGGCGCCCAGTCGCGCTAGCATGGCCGCGTGGTTCTGGCTGCGTTGCAGTCCGCTAGACGCGACCGACAGCAGGCGCTGGCCCAGCAAGGGATCATGGGCCGACAGGCGGCGCAGCGTGGCGACCGGAATGGCCAGCAGGATCACGTCGGTCATGCCCTCGGCGGAGCAGGCATGTTCGCCGCCGGCCTCCAGCCCCAGGACGTCGCCGGGAACGTGGAAGTCGCAGACGTGACGACGGCCGTCCCCCAGCAGGCGGTAGGTCCGCACCGCGCCGGACAGCAGCTGGTAGACGGTGTCGACCGCTTCGCCCTGCGCGAAGATTTCCTCGCCCGGGGCCCTGCGAAGGCTGACCCCGGCGGGGACCAGCGTCTGGGCGGGCGGCGGATCGAACTTGGCGAAGGCGAGGGTCATGGGCGGCCCGGCGGCTGAGGCTTGTGTCGACCTGAGCCTTAGCAACCGCGCCGGTCCCGCCGTTATTCGGGAAATCGCCCTAGGTAGAATTCCGGGATTAAGCTGGAGCCCGGCCGAGCTTAGGGGTGACGTCAGCCTTTCACCCAAAGCCACACGTCTCTCATGGTCGCCACCATCCCTCCCCATAGTCTTCGCGGCGCCGACATGTTCGGCCATCTGGACGAGATCGCGGCCGCCGACGTGCTCGAGGCCGGAACCGTTCGGCCGCTGGTCGCCGGGCGCGTCGTCTTCAGCCAGGGCGATCCCGGCTCGACCTGCCACACGCTGCTGGAAGGCCGGGTCAAGATTGTCCAGGCGCGCCCCGAGGGCAGCCAGTCGGTGATCCGCTTCATCGGGCCGGGCGAGATGTACGGCACCGTCGCGGCGCTGATGGGTAAGCCGTTCCCGGCCGACGCGGTGGCGGTGGTCGACAGCCTCGAGATCTACTGGACCGTCGCGGCCATGCGTCAGCTGATGGCGCGCTATCCCGAGATCGCCATGGGCTCGGCCGCCTCGGCCGGGCATCGCCTGTTCGAACTGCAGGACCGGGTCGGCGAGATGGCCGGCGAGAAGGTCGAGCAACGCATCGCCCGCACCCTCCTGCGCCTGGTTCAGCAGGCCGGCCGCAAGACGGACGGAGGGATCGAGATCGACTTTCCGATCACCCGCCAGGAGCTGGCCGAGATGGCCGGCTCCACCCTGCACACGGTCAGCCGGACGCTGGCGGCCTGGGACGAGCGCGGCGTCACCGCCAGCGCGCGCCGCCGCATCATCGTTCGCCGCCTGGACGTGCTGACGAACCTGGCCGAGGCGGGCTGACCTTTTCAATCGACGTAAGACAAAGCGCCGCCGCTCCGAGAGCGGCGGCGCCTTGGCGTGCTCACTTGATGGCGGCGAAGTCGGCCGTCAGGCGCTTCTTGGCCATGGACGGCGCGGTGGCGATGGCGGCTTCGGCCTGGGCGGCGTTCGGCTTGCCGTCGCCAACCTTGGCTACGAAGGTCATGCCCATCGCCCAGTGCGGCATGCACTTGAAGCCATAGACGCCCGACTTGGCGACCTTCACCACGACTTCCTTGCCGATCAAGCCCTTCACCGGCGCGACGCCGGGGGGCCACATGCCGGGGATCGTCTCGACATTATGGCCAGGGTCGGTCGGGATGAAGCGAATGGTGTCGCCCACCTTCAGCTTGGCGTTCGCCGGCTCGAACACCATTGCGCCCTGCGAGCCTTGATTCAGCATCTTGACCTGCAGTTCGGCCGCGCCTGCGGTTCCGGCGATCGCCACCGCGCCGATCATGGCCCCGGCGACGAGAACGGACTTCAACATCTTCACTCACCTTTGTCTGGGGACGGGCGAACCGCCCGCTCGTCGTCACCGATAGACCGACCGAGGCCCAGAGACCTTGCTCCAGAGCAAGCGAATGCGAATTCCGCACGGATCATCGTGATCCTCACCTTGTCGATCGACAATTCCGTGTCGGCGCGAATCCGCCAGCCTCCTGGTCTTTGGAACAGGAGCCGGATGATGGCCTTCGACATTCCCCTGGCCGCGGAGATATGGGCCGCGAAATATCGCTTCGCGCCGGACGCCGGCGGCGGCGACGCCTCCGTCGAAGACAGCTGGCGCCGCGTGGCCGAGGCCATCGCCGAGGCCGAGCCCGTCGAGGCGCGCGAGGCTTGGCGGGAGAAGTTCCTCGACGCGCTGGGCGACTTCCAGTTCATGCCGGCCGGCCGCATCTTCGCCGGGGCCGGGACAGGGAGGGCGGTCACCCTGTTCAACTGCTTCGTCATGGGAACCTTGCCCGACGACCTGCCCGGCATCTTCGAGCATCTGCGCGAGGCGGCGGTCACCCTGCAGCAGGGCGGCGGCGTCGGCATGGACTTCTCGACCATCCGCCCGTCCGGCGCGCCGGTGCGCGGCGTCGGCGCCGACGCCTCGGGTCCTTTGAGCTTCATGGACGTCTGGGACTCGATGTGCCGCACGATCCTTTCGGCCGGCCAGCGGCGCGGCGCCATGATGGGCTGCCTGCGCATCGACCATCCCGACATCGAGGCCTTCATCGACGCCAAGCGCGAGCCGACCCGCCTGCGCAACTTCAACCTTTCGGTCCTAGTCACCGACGCGTTCCTGGAGGCCCTGGCGGCCGACGCGGACTGGCCGCTGGTGTTCGGCGGCGAGGTGTTCAGGACGGTTCGGGCCAGCGACCTGTGGCGGCGGCTGATGACGGCGACCTACGCCTATGCCGAGCCAGGCGTGATCTTCGTCGACCGGGTCAACGCCCGGAACAACCTTGCCGATTGCGAGACGATCAGCGCCTCCAATCCCTGCGGCGAACAGATGTTGCCGCCCTATGGGGCCTGCCTGCTGGGCTCGATCAACCTGGCCCGTCTGGTGGCGACGCCCTTCACGGAAGACGCCGCCCTCGACGAGGAGAAGCTGGCCGAGCTGACTCACGTCGCGATCCGATTCCTGGATGACGTGATCGACGTCTCGCGTTTCCCGTTGGAGGCCCAGGCGGAAGAGGCGCGCGCCAAGCGGCGTCTAGGTTTGGGCGTCACGGGTCTCGCCGACGCCCTGATCTTCTGCGGCCAACGCTATGGCTCCGAAGAGGCGGCCGAGACGACCAGGCGCTGGCTGGGGATCATCAAGCGCGAGGCCTACCGCGCCTCCGCCGCCTTGGCCGCCGAAAAGGGGCCCTATCCGCTCTGGGACCCCTGTGTGTTGGATCGGCCGAACCTGCTGGAGCTTGATGAGGAGACCCGCGCGCTGATCGCCAAGCACGGCCTGCGCAATGGCTGCCTGACCTCGATCGCGCCGACGGGCACGACCTCGCTGGTGGCGGGCAACGTCTCGTCCGGCGTCGAGCCGGTCTTCGCCTACGCCTATAACCGCAAGGTCCGCCAGCCCGACGGCTCGACCCGACAGGAGGCCGTTGAGGACTACGCCCTGACGGTGTGGAAGCGGCTGCATGGCGAGGCCGAGCCCCCGGCGGACGTCTTTGTATCGGCCCAGACCCTGACGCCGCGCGAGCATCTGGTCATGCAGGCCGCGGCCCAGTCGATGATCGACAGCTCGATCTCCAAGACCGTCAACTGCCCGGCCGACATCGCCTTCGACGCCTTCTGCGACGTCTATCTCGAAGGCTGGCGGATGGGGTGCAAGGGCCTGACGACCTATCGGCCCAACGCCGTCACCGGCTCCGTCCTGTCGGTGGATGCGCCGCCAACCGAACAGCCGCCGGCCCCTGGAGGCTCCCACAATGACACGCCGCTGATCGCCCGCGAGGAGGCTCTGAGCGGCATGACCTACAAGATCAAATGGCCGCACAGCGCCCACGCCGTCTACGTCACCGTCAACGACGCCGAGATCGACGGCCAGCGGCGGCCGTTCGAGATCTTCGTCAACTCCAAGAACATGGAGCACTACGCCTGGACCCTGGCCCTGACTCGGATGATATCGGCGGTGTTCCGGCGCGGGGGCGATGTCGGCTTCGTGGCCGAGGAACTCAAGGCGGTGTTCGACCCGCAGGGCGGCGCCTGGCTCTCGGGCCGCTATGTGCCCTCGTTGCCGGCGGCGATCGGCGGCGTCGTCGAGCGGCACCTGCGCCAGGACCTCGCGGCGCCCGCGCCGAGGGTCGCCGAGGCCGTCGAACCCCAGGTCGATGCGCCGCGTCCCGCCGTCTGTCCGCGCTGCGCCAGCCCCGCCCTCATCCGCAAGGAAGGTTGCGACACCTGCACCGACTGCGGCTACTCCAAGTGCGGCTAGAGCCCACGAAAAAGGGCCCGCCTTCGCGGGCCCTTCCTCTTTCCTAGCTTTCGTGAAGTCAGAGCTTGAAGTCGAGGCTGGCCCACGCCCGCGTCGCGTCGGGATAGGTCGGGCTTTGCGTCTCGAACCGCGCCACGCCCAGCTCGAACGTCCACCCCTTGGCGAGCGGCGTCGACACCACTGCGTCGACCTCCCGCCCCAGGTTCTGGGACCCGACGGTGGTGTCGAAGTCGTGGGCTTCGCCGGTCAGCTTCAGCGGCTGCTTGACGCCGATCGTCGTCGTTCCGCGCAGGAAGACGTCGCGCACGCCCTTGGCCGGTGTGGCGCCGATCACGTCCGACAGACCCTGGAAGCCGTGCAGCGACGCCAGCGGCGTCTGGAAGGCGTTGACGCCATCGCCCTGCAGCCGCTCCAGGTTCGCCGAGATCGCCGACCTGGCGGTCTTCAGGCCCAGGGACGCGGCGTCATAGTCCAGCGAGAAGTTCCGCGGGTTGCTCTTCCAGTCGACCTGGTGGGCGTGCTCCAGCTCCCAGGTCCCGCTGAGGCCCGGCCGCAGGACGTGAGCGCCGGCCAGCCGGGCGCCGAAGGTCTTCGAGGACTGGGTCGGGGCGTTGTCGAGATCCAGCAGGAGGGCGTAGGCCGTTCCCTTGCCGATCGCGCCGAGATCGGCCTCCGCCTGCAGCATGTGGACGTCGCCGCGCCAGACGCCTTGCGACGACTTGCGGCCCAGCGGCCGGCGCACGCGGTCGGCATAGGCGTAGGTCAGGGTGACCGTCTTCGCGGGCTTGGCCGTCAGCTTGACGGCGTCGAAGGTCTGCTCGTTCTGGCGCCAGCCGCTGTTACCGACGAACCGGGCGTTGCCGAGGATGATGCGCTGCCGGCCGACATCGACGCCCAGGGCGGCGGTCGGCCGCCATTCCAGAGCGGCCCGGTTCAACTCGACGGTCTCGGGGTCGGTTATGGTCGCCCTGCCAGGCTTGGCGTGGACCCCGTCGGCATAGTCGTCGACCAGGGCGCCGACCGCCTCCATCTCGATCAGGGCGGTGAGACTCTTGGCCAGCGGCTGTCGCCAGCCGAGGCGAAGGCGCGTGGTGACGGCCTCGGCGTCCGGACCGTCCGGGTCATAGAGCTCATAGCGCGTGCGCGCCTCCAGCAGGAGTTGGCCGGGCGCTTCGGCGGCGCGGGCGGAGGTGGCGAAGGCTAACGCGCTCACGCCCGCGAGCGCCAGCAGGACATGCTGTCTCATGGATCAATCTACTGTCTGTCAGAGAAGAAAAAGGGGCGGCGAACGCTCGCCGCCCCTGGGGACATCGCCTTAGTGGCCGCCGCCCTTGTGCGGGTTCGGCGGGGCGTTGAAGACCTCGGGATTGGCGGGGCCCTCGACGGTCAGGATGCCCGCGCCGCCGCGTTCCAGGCGGCTCAGGGCGTGATCGACCAGGATGTAGTTGCCGGGGACTTCCAGCTTGAAATCAACGACCGTCGCGCCGCCGGGAGCGACCGTGACCGTCTGCACGTCCTTGATCGGGGTGCTGGTCAGCGAGCCGTACGGATAGACGTGGTCGAAGATCTCGCCGATCACGTGGAAGCTGGAGGTCTTGTTGGGGCCGCCGACGCCGAAGAAGATACGGACCGTATCGCCGACCTTGGCGTGCAGGGCCTTGTCGCCCGTCAGCGCCTTGAAGCCGCCGTTGAAGATGTAGAACTCCGGCTGCTCGTTCAGGAGCTTCTCGATGCTCTCGTTCAGCAGACCCTTCGAGCCCATGGCCTCGTCGGTATAGACCTCGCCCTGCATGACGTAGAACTCGTGGTCGACCTTGGGCAGGCCATCCTCGGGCTCGACCAGGATCGCGCCATACATGCCGTTGGCGATGTGCTCGGCCACCATCGGGGTGGCGCAGTGATAGACATAGAGACCCGGCGCAATCGCCTTGAAGGTGAAGGTCTGCGTTTCCCCCGGCGCGGCCATGGTGGCGACGCCGCCGCCGCCGGGACCGGTCACGGCGTGGAAGTCGACATTGTGCATGTGCTCGCTGTCGGCGGCGTTCTTCAACGAGACCTCGACGGTGTCGCCGACCCGGACGCGGACCATCGGGCCCGGCACCTTGCCGTTGAAGGTCCAGAACTTGAAGCTGGCGCCGTCGGCCAGCTTGCCGACCACTTCCTGGGTGACCAGGTCGACCTTCACCGTGGCGGGCGCGCGCCGGGCGATCGGCGGCGGCAGGTCGGTGGCCAGACGGACAGTGTCGGCGACGGCGGGAGCCGGAGCGTCCGGCGTGGCGCCAATGGCGGCGGTCCCAGTCAGGGCCAGGGCCGCGGCGGTGGCGAAAAGAGCGAGGGCTTTCATATTCCTATCCTCCGACGCCCGAACGGCGCCGATGGACGGAACAGGTAGACCTCCGAGCATCCCGATCTTTGTGCATGGACAACCTGCGCCGGGCGTGGCGGCTCATCCGACGGATCCGCCGAAATCGACGCAAAACCCAAGCGGCGCGGCCTTTCCGTGAACTGGAAGTCCGCCTCAAGCCGCCATGGCGACGCTTCCTTAAGTAGGCGCGGAACGCCGGTCTCGCGACGTCGACATTCGCGCGAACTTGGCGCGGCGCAACGTTCTCCGCCCTGGGCCGACCTAGTCAGGCGGCAGAGGAGAGCCTGTCATGGACATCACCACCGCCCGTTCCCTTCGCGACCAGACCGTTCGCGATATCGCCATCGGCCGCCCTGGATCGACCGCGATCTTCCGCCGCCATAAGATCAACTACTGCTGCGGCGGCGACGCATCGCTCGCGGAGGCCGCCGAGGGGCAGGGGGCCGATCTCGACGGCCTGATCGCTCAACTGGACGCCCTGGACCGCTCGGCGGCGACCTTGGCCCCCGTCGAGACCGAGGCGCTGATCGACCACCTGCTGGAGCGATACCACGAGGTCCACCGTCGGCAGTTTCCGGAGGCCATCTTCCTGGCGGCGCGGGTGGAGAGCGTGCACGGCGACCGCCCCGACTGCCCGACGGGGATCGCCCAGCATCTGGCCTTCATGTTCGACGACCTGGAGGCGCATCACCAGAAGGAGGAGATGATCCTGTTTCCGATGATGCGGCGCGGCGAGCTCCGCCTGGGCGCTCCGATCTCCCGCATGGAGGCCGAGCACGAGGACGTCATCGAACAACTGACCGGCCTGGCCCGCCTGACCAACGACTTCACGCCGCCTGAAAACGCCTGCGGAACCTGGCGCGCGCTCTACGCCCTCTGCCAGGAGATCGACGCCGACCTGCGCGACCACATGCACCTGGAGAACAACGTGCTCTTCCGGCGCTTTGGCTAGCCTCTGACCGAAAGGGCCATGCGCACCAGTTCGGACAGGCTGCGGGCCTGCATCTTGGTCATCAGGTTGGCGCGGTAGATCTCGACCGTGCGCGGACTGATGCCCAGGTCGAAGGCGATGATCTTGTTGGCCTTGCCGTCGACCAGGCCCTCGAGAACGTCGCGCTCGCGAGGGGACAGGGCGGCGATGCGCCGGCGCGTCGTGGCCAGGGCCTCATCCTGTTCGCTCTGGGCCTTGCCCTTCTCGAGCGCGGCGCGCAGAGCCTGCAGCAGCAGGTCCTCGTCGAACGGCTTTTCGATGAAGTCGAACACGCCGGCCTTCATCGCCTCGATGGCCAGCGGCACGTCGGCGTGCCCGGTCATGACGATGATCGGCGCGCGATAGTCCAGCTCCTTCAGCTTACGGACCATCTCGATGCCGTTCATCTGCGGCATGCGCACGTCGGAGAGCACGCAGCCGCCGTCCTCGGGCAGGTCCTCCAGGAAGGCGACCGCCGACTCGAAGATGCGATACGGGATCCGGTTCACCTGCAACAGAAAGGCCAGGGAATCGCGCATGGCCGCATCGTCGTCGATGATGTGAACGACAGCCTCACTCAAGGTCGATGTCTCCTTCGACGAGCTTCAGGGTGAACTTGAATGTCGCGCCGCCACCCGGCGTGGGCTCGACCCATAGCCGGCCGCCATGGGCCTCGATGATGGTGCGCGAGATCGACAGGCCAACGCCCATGCCGTCCCGCTTGGTGGTCATGAACGGGGCGAAGAGATTGTCGGCGATCTCGGGTGCGATCCCCGGGCCCGTGTCGGAGACGGTCATCAGCGCCTGGTCGTCCAGCCGGCCGACGCTGATGGTCAATTCCCGGCGCGGACTGGCTTCCATGGCGTCGACGGCGTTGCGGACCAGGTTGACGATGACCTGCTGGACCTGAACGCGGTCGACCAGCACCTGTTCACCGCCCGCGCCCTGGTCGAGGCGGACATCGACGCCCACCTCGCGCACCCCGATCAGGGCCAGGGCCACCGCTTCCTCGACCAGCCTATTGAGATCCTCGACCTGCTTTTCGGTCTCGCCCCGGGCGACGAAGTCGCGGAGCCGGCGAATGATCGAGCCCGCGCGCAAGGCCTGCTCGCCCGCCCGTTCCAGGGCCGCGCCCAGCAGGTCGCGGTCGATCTCCGAGGCTTCCAGCAGCCGTCGCCCGCCCTTCAGATAGTTGGTCAGCGCCGAAAGCGGCTGGTTGATTTCATGGGCCAGGGCCGAGGCCATCTCGCCCATCGACGTCAGGCGCGCGATATGGACCAGCTCGTTCTGCAGTTCCTGCAGCCGCGCCTGGCTGCGCTGCGCTTCCGTCAGGTCGCGGACGAAGCCGGTGAAGAACCGGCCATGCCGGGCGCGAATTTCGCCGACCGACAGCTCCATCGGAAAGGTCGATCCGTCCTTGCGCTCGCCGATCACCACGCGGCCCAGGCCGATGATGCGGCGTTCCCCGGTCTCATAGTAGCGGCTCAGATAGCCGTCGTGCGCCGACCGGTAGGGCTCGGGCATCAGGCGGCTGACGTTCTGGCCGGTGATCTCCGCCGCCGTCCAGCCGAACAGCCGCTCGGCGGTCGAGCTGAACGAGACCACGCGGCCGGCGTCGTCGATCAGCACCATCGCGTCCGGCACGGTGTCGAGGATCGAAGCCAGATGCGCCTCGCGCACCAGGAGGTCCTCGGTCACGGCCTCGGTGCGCTGCCGGGCGATCCGGAAGCGCTCGCCGCCGAAGCTGATCGCGACGCAGACGGCGACGTAAAGGGCCGCGCCGGCCCAGTCGCCGAGGTCCAGGCCATCGCCGCGAGTGCTCAGCGCCAGGAGGCTGACAAGACCCAGCGCGCAGGCGACGAGCCCGCCGTACAGGCCACGAAACGCGGCCGCGGCGACGACAGCCGGGAAAAAGAAGAGATAGAGGCCGCGATCGCCGAGCAACGGCTCAAACAGCAGGCGGGTGGCCGTGCCGATGACCACCAGCCCGACCGCGATGCCAATGGCCATGCCCCACTCCCGCATGGGGTCCGGACGGCCCTTCAGGAACTCGTCGATGGTCATCGCTCCGCGCTAGTTCCCCTGGGCGCCGCCGGCCACTCAGGGATTCTCCTTAGGATCAGACCAGAATGTCTGGGTCAGGCGGGCGGCGGTATCAAGCGCCTCATCGGCGGCCAGGGGGTCGCCACAGGATGAAAAGGCGAAAAGCCATGACCGCTCCGCACATTGATCTCGACGTTCACCACCAGCCCAAGGGCGTTTCGGACGTCGTCGCCTTCGGCTTCGTGAAGGCCCTGCGCTTCTGCGCCGACACCTTCTTCGCCAAGCGCTACGGCCACCGCGCGGTGGTCCTGGAGACCGTCGCCGCCGTGCCGGGCATGGTCGGCGCCACGCTGAACCACCTGAAGTGCCTGCGCCGGATGGAAGGCGACAAGGGCTGGATCAAGACCCTGATGGACGAGGCTGAAAATGAGCGCATGCACCTGATGACCTTCATCGAGGTGGCCAAGCCGACCCTGTTCGAGCGCTTCGTCGTCGTCGCGGCGCAGTGGGTGTTCTACCTGTTCTTCTTCGGTCTTTACCTGATCTCCTCGAAGACCGCCCACCGCGTGGTCGGCTATTTCGAGGAAGAGGCGGTGATCAGCTACACCCACTACCTCGCCGAGATCGACGAAGGCCGCAGCGCCAATGTCGCCGCGCCCCAGATCGCCCTCGACTACTGGAACCTGCCGGCCGGCGCCACGCTGCGCGACGTGGTCGAGGTGGTCCGCGCCGACGAGGCCCACCACCGCGATGTGAACCACGGCTTCGCCAACGAACTGTGCGGCCTGCCCGTCGGCGAGGTCGCGCCTTGCCCGCCGCACGTCGTGCTGGAGCCGAACTGGAAGGCCGCCGCCTAACCCGCGGTCAAGAAGGACCAGGATCGTGTCCCAAGCCCCTCCCGTCCGCGCGCCCCGTGTCCTGGTCCTCGACCAGGACACGGCGGTTCGCCAGGCGCTCTGCTTCTCGCTGGGCCTGGAGGGCTACGGCGTCGAGCCGTTCGGCGACGCCGAGAGCTTCGCCAACCGGCTGCAAGCCGGCGGCGCAGACGCCGTGATCATCGGCCACGCGCCTCCAGCGATCGCCGGACCCGCGCTGGCTAGAGCCGCTCGGCAGGCCAAGGACGGCCTCGCGATCCTGATGACCGCGACCCACCCCACCGCCGATCTGCGCCGCGCCGTCCGGTTGGGAGGAGTGACGCTGATCGAAAAGCCGCTGATGGGCGACGCCCTGCTGCAGGCGCTCGAGGCGGCTCTGCGCGGAGTTGTCGACGCGCAACGACCCAGCCTCGACCGCTGACCAGAGTCTCGCCATGAGCACCGCCCAACAACGCCGCGCCTATGCCGGTCCCGCCCTGTTCAGTTACGGCTTTCGGCCGTTCTTCCTGTCCGGCGTGATCTGGTCGGCCTTGGCCGTGCCGTTGTGGATCTGGTCTCTGTTCGGCGGTCAGACGGTGGCCGGACATCTCGACTGGCACGTCCACGAGATGCTGTTTGGCGTGCTCGGCGCGATCCTGGCGGGCTTTCTGACCACCGCCATTCCCAACTGGACCGGCCGCATGCCGGTGATCGGCGCGAAGCTGGCGGCGCTCTGGTCGCTGTGGCTGGCGGGGCGCCTCGCCATGCTGGTCCAGGTGTTCGTCGGCCCGATCGCGGCCTGGATCGATTCCGCCTTCCTCGTCGTCTTCGCCGCCGTCGTCTGGCGCGAGGTGTTGTCGGGCAGGAACTGGCGCAACCTGCCGATCTGCCTGCTGACCGCCCTGATGGCGGCCGCCAACGTCGCCTTCCACCTGGACGCCGCCCTGGGGCTGCAGGGCCTGGGGACGCGGATCGCGCTCGCCGCGGCCGCCGCCATGCTGGCCCTGATCGGCGGGCGCATCACGCCCAGCTTCACCCAGAACTGGCTGCGCCAGCGCGGCGAGGCCAAGCTGCCGCCGCCCTTCGGAACCTTCGACAAGATCGCCGTGATAAGCGCGGCTGTCGCGGCCCTGAGCTGGGCGATCGCGCCCGGACAAGCGGTGGCCGGCGTGCTGCTGATCGCCGCCGGGGGCGTGAACCTGGCGCGCCTGACCCGCTGGCGCGGAAACAGGACGACGGCAGAGCCGCTGCTGTTGATCCTGCACCTCAGCTATGCGTGGTTGGGCCTTGGTCTGCTGCTGCTGGGCGCCAGCGTCCTGACGCCGCTGGTTCCGCGTCCGGCCGGCGTCCACGCTCTGTCGGCCGGCGCCATCGGCGTCACCTGCCTGGCGGTCATGTGCCGCGCCAGCCGAGGCCACACCGGCCGGCCGCTGAGCGCCGACCGGGCCACCGTGGCGATCTTCATCGCGATCAATCTGGCCGCCCTGCTGCGTGTCACCGCCGCTTTCATCCCCGAGTATCAGGCCGGCCTTCTGATGCTGGCCGCCTTGTGCTGGACCCTGGCCTATGGCGGCTTCGCCGTCGCCTATGGCCCCATGCTCGTCGGACCGCGTCCCCGCCAGGCCTGAGCGCCCGAGCCCTTAAGGACCAAACCCCCTGAAGACACGCCGCCGCATTTGCCCTAAAGCGCCGCCGTGACCTTCTGGAGCCCCATCGCCAAACAGCTGAAGCGTGACGCCCTTCTGGCGCTCGCGATGCTGGCGGTCACGCTCAAGATCATGGTCCCCGCCGGCTTCATGCCGGACGCCCAACCGCGCAACGGCTTGCCCTTCGCCCTGGTGCTCTGCACCGGCGACGGCGCCAAGGTCGTCCAGCCGGGAGAAGCGCTGGGCCATGGGCGGGGCGAGGACCACGGCGGCAAATCCGTCCATGACGCGCCCTGTCCCTTCGCCGTGCAGGCCGCCGGGGCTCCGCCGCCCGGCCTGTTTGTCGCCACCGAGGCCCGTACGGTTCGCTATGTGGTCCTTCCGATCCCAGCGTCCCCGACGATCGCGCCCGGACGCGGTCTCGCCGCGCCGCCTCCGCCCCCCACGGGACCGCCTGTCTTTCTGATCTGACCGACCTCCTCCGAGGCCATCCGCGCGCCTGCGCCATCGACTTGTCCACGGGCAAAGACGAGCGCTCGCGCCTGTCCAGACTAGACGCAGATCAATACGACAAGGCTTGCTTCCATGTCCTTCCGCCTTACGCTCCTGAGCACCGCCGCCCTGCTGTTGGCCGCCCCCGCCCTGGCCGAAACCACGGCCTCCGCGCCACCGCCCGCCGCCCCCTCGGCCGTCGCCGAGGACGCCGCCAACACGCGTGACGGCGTGTCCTTCACCGTCGGCGAAGTGCTGATCACCGCCGCCGGCGCCGCCGGCTCGGCCAAGTCGCTGCTGACCTCGGTCGACCGCCTTGGCGGCGACGTCGCCCAGGCCGCCAATGTCGACTACGCCTGGGAGCTGATCGGCAAGATGCCCGGCGTCCTGGTCACCGACTTCAACCAGGGGACCACCAGCGGCAAATTCTCGTTCCGCGGCTTCAACGGCGAAGGCGAGATCAACGCGGTCAAGCTGCTGATCGACGGCGTGCCGTCCAATGGCAACGACGGCAACATGCCGTATCTCGACATGGTCTTCCCGCTGGACATCGCCGGGGTCGAGGTGGTGCGCGGCGCCAGCGACCCGCGGTACGGCCTGCACGCCATCGCCGGCTCGGCCAACATCCTGACCCGCGTCGGCGGGACCTATCTCGACGCCAAGGTCCTGGCCGGCGCCTACGCCACCTATGACGGCCAGGTCTCTGCCGGCTACGAGCGCGGCGACGTCAGCCAGAACTATCTCGTCGCCTATCGTCAGGCCGACGGCTATCGCGACCACGCCGCGCTCGACCGCCTGAGCCTGGCGGGCAAGTGGTTCTATCAGCCGAACGCCGCGCTACGCGCGGGGCTGATCGCCCGCTACTACAAGGGCAACGCCGACGAGCCCGGCTATCTGACCCAGGCCCAGGCGACCGCCGCGCCGCGCTCCACCAACGCCTACAACCGGACCGACGGCGACAAGCGGACCATGGGGCAGTACAGCCTTCACCTCGACTGGACGCCGACGGCGGCCCTGTCGTGGTCGAACTCGCTGTACCTGAACACCCTGCGCGACGACCGCTATGTGAAGTACTCGGCCGGCGCCAGCCAGCAGCGCCGCTACGCCAACGAGGACCACTGGGGCGCGATGACCGCCTTGCGCTACGAGCCCCAGATCGCTGCATTGTCGCGCCTGGTGTTCGAGGTGGGCGGCGACGTCCAGCGGCAGGACAATATCTCGCTGCGCTACAACACCCTCGAGCGCGTCGTGACGACCCAGACCCGCGACCAGAAGTTCTCGCTGACCGTGGGCGGGATCTATGTGCAAAGCGTGATCGAGCCCACCCCTTGGCTGACCCTGACGCCAGCCTGGCGGATCGACTGGGTCGATGGCCGCTTCCTGAACCGGATGAACGGCAAGAGCTCGCCGGTAAATGACTACGGCGCCATCCAGCAGCCGAAGTTCAGCCTGGCCCTGCGTCCGGCCGAGGGCGTCACGGTCTATGGCAACTGGGGCAAGAGCTTCCAGATCGGCGTCGGTTCGGGCGCTTACCTCATCCCGCCGCGCACGACCGATCTCGATCCCTCGACCAACGAGGGCTGGGAGGCCGGCGTCCGCTACGCGCCGACCGACGCCTTCACCGCCCGCCTGGCCGTCTGGAGGCAGACGGCGACCGGCGAGCTGAAGCGCAAGCTGAACGATCCCGGCGGCGACTTCGACAACCTGGGCGCCACCAAGCGCGAGGGCGTCGATCTGCAGGTCGACGCCAAGCTGGGCTCGCGCCTGGCGATCTGGGGCGCCGCCGCCTGGCAGCGCGCGCGGATCAAGACCCCGGATCCCGCCACGCCCAATCTCGTCGGCAACAGGATCGACCACGTTCCGGAGCGGATGATCTCGGGCGGCGTCGATTTCCGGGTCTTCCAGCGCCTGACGCTGTCGACGGCGATCTCGGGCCAGAGCGCCTACGAGCTGACGATCAGCAACGATCATGGCCGCTTTGGCGACTACCTGTCGGTCGATCTCGACGCGGCCTATCGCGTCAGCCCGCGCTTGGAACTGCGGTTCCAGATCAAGAACCTGACCGACGCCGCGCGCGAGTATGTCTGGTGGGACGGCGCCCAGACCCTGCATAGCCCGGGCGAGGGGCGTGCGGCCTATGTCTCGGCGCGCGTCCGTTACTGAGCATGGCGGCGCGTGCGACAATCTCGGTGCGCGCGCTCGCGCGGCGGATCCACCTTTGGCTGGGTCTGTCGCTCGGCGGACTGTTCGCCCTGATCGGCGTCACCGGTTCGATCCTGGTGTTCTATGTCGACCTCGACGACGCCCTTCGCCCGGAGATCAAGCTGTCGGGCAGCGCCGCGCCCCCCTGCTGGGAGCACGTTCTGGCGACGGCGCGGGCGACCTATCCCGACAAGACCGGACCCTGGCGCTTCGAGGTTACGGACCGGGGCGGGGACATTCCCGCGCGCTACTACGCGCCGCGCGAACGCGCCGGGCGGGACTTCGCGCCGATGATGGTGTGGTTCTCGGCGGATGGCGCGCGGGTGCTGCGTAGGGACTACTGGGGCGACTACGCCGTCACCTGGATCTACGACCTGCACCACCGGCTGCTTCTGCAGTCGACCGGAGCCAAGATCCTCGGCTGGTCCGGGATCGTGATGCTGCTGTTGCTGGTCAGCGGTCTCGTGGCCTGGTGGCCGCGCTCCGGCGCCCTGGGCAAGGCGCTTCGCGTCAAGCGCAACGCGTCTCCGATCCGGAAGCTATACGACGCGCACAAGGTCGTCGGCCTGGCCTCGGTGGGCCTGTTGCTTCTGCTGACGGCGACGGGGATCTTGCTGGCGATGCCCAAGGAATCCGCCGCGGTCCTGACGCCCGCTCTTGGCGCCGCCTCGGCCTCGCCCGCGATCAGCGCTTCCAGGCCCTTCAGACCGCAAGTCCGGATCAGCGTTGATCGCGCCGCCGCGGTTGCGCGGCAAGCCTTGCCGGACGCGAGGCTTGTCTGGATCGAGACCCCCGCCGTCGATCACGGCGCCTATCGGTTGCGGATGCGGGCGGACGGCGATCCCAGCGCCCGCTTCCCCCACAGCTTCGTCTGGGTGGCCGCCGACAGCGGTCGCGTGCTCGCGATCACCAACGCGCGCGAGGCCAATCCGCATGACCAACTGCTGAACTGGCTCCATCCGCTGCATGACGGCTCCGCGGGCGGCCTGCCAGGGCGCTTGCTGGTCCTGCTGGCCGGCCTCGCGCCGGGCCACCTGCTCATCGTGGGCGTTCTGCGTTGGCGACTCCGCAGGGGCAAGGTCGCCGGAGAGGCGCCCGTACAACCACGACTTCGCGAGCTCGGAAATGGACGCCGTCGCGGCGCTTCTCTCTAAGGGCGACGCCGCTGTACGGTTTAGGGGAGGCGCAACCAGAATCGCACGAGCGTGCGCGGATTTATAGGCCGCTGGGTCGTCACGCCGCCACCGGCCCATCGGGGTGTCGACGCCGATCACCCGACGGGGGCGTTCGTATGGAGCGCTGGCGGGCTGCAATTGGCAAATCGCTTTGGCGCCCAGAGGCCGCGCTTGACGCAGAACTGGCGTCAATCCGAACTTGAAGGGCTTACCGCTTCGGGGATCAACGGCAGAGGTCCGCAGTAGCTCGCTCGCGGGCGGAAGAGTTCGTTGTCCTGGTACTGCTCCAAGGCATGAGCGATCCAGCCGACCATGCGACCGACCGTCGAGACCGCCAGTTCCTCTCCCTTCAGCCCTAGAGCCTTGCCGAGCAGCACGGTGGGCACGATGAAATCCGGCGCGGCGCCAGTCAGGTCCTCGATAATGTCGGCCGCCGTCCGGAAGCGCTTCATCATGGGCGCGGGCGCATGTTGCTCCAGCGACCCGATCAGCGCTTGCGCCCGCGGATCCTTGTCGGCGTAGAGATAGCGGCCGAAGCCCGGAAGCGGCTCGCCGACGCGGAAGCGCGATAGGACAGCCTCCTTGGGATCGCCAGTCAGGAACTCCTCGACGAAGCGTGAGACGGTCTCGGCGCGGGCCATGTGCAGCCGGCGCCCGCGTCCGGCCACGAGGCCCGCCATGGCCGCGCCATAGGGCGTGACGCCGGTATTGGCCGCGGCGCGCACCGCGTAGGTGGTCGGGTCCAGCTCGTGATCGGCGGCCAGCACCAGGCATCGGCGTATCATGTCGGCATAGCTCGCGGGCAGACCGAGATTGCGCGCCAGCACCACGTGGATGGGGCCGCGATCGTCGGGAGAGCCGCCGCTGACCAGGGCGGCGAAGCAGCGAACGGCCTCGGCGCCCGTGCGCGCGTAGCCTTGCGGGGTCAGGTCGTGGGCGCGGGGATTGGCATGCTCCAGCAGGCTGAACAGGGCGATGGCGCGCGGTATGCGCGGCAGGTCGCCCAGCGCGGAGAGAACCTCGCCATAGTTGGACGGCAGTAGGGGCGCCGCCTCCGCGAAAGCGGTCGGCGCGTTCCAGAGCAGGCCGGCGACGTCCTCGATGGTGGCGGTTTCCGCCAGTTCTATGGCCGAGACGCCGCGATAGAACGGACCCTTCGGCGTCATCAGCGTTACGGCGGTCGACCCGATCAGACCGGCAGACGGATCGGCGGGACGACCCCGCTTGCGGGCCTGCTCGATGTCCGCGCGCCAATAGCGGCGGCTTTTCGAGCCAGGCTGCTTTTCCGAGCGGATGCCCTTTCGGCTGACGTAGGCGTAGAGCGTCGTAAGGGTGACGCCTAGAGCCTGGGCCGCCTCCTCGGCGGACATGAAGAGCGCGTCGTCTTTCATATGGACAAATTTCGTACAGATTGACGAGGCATTCGCCATAGATCTCAATGCTTCCAAGCGCATCAATAAAGAAACGCATTGATGAATTTTGTCAATGTAAAGCGCGCGGAGGGAATGACCATGAGTGCTCGCTTTGGCTTGCTGGGATCGGCCTGTGTCCTGGCGCTTGGCTCGGGATCGGCCGTGATGGCTCAGACAACGCCCGACCCGATTCAGATCGAGGAGGTGGTGGTGACCGCCCAAAAGCGATCGGAGAACCTGCAGGACGTGCCGCTGACGCTCTCGGTATTCGGCGACAAGCAGATTGAGCAGGGCCGTATCGTCCAGGTGCAAGATGTCGCCAACCGCACCCCGGGCCTGTCGTTCGACAACTTCCCGAGCAGCCAGCCACGTCCAACCCTGCGCGGCATCGGTTCATCCGATCGCGGCGCGGCGGGCGACCCCTCGGTGTCGGTGTTCGTCGACGAGGTCTATTACGGCCGCCCGTCGGCGGTGGCGTTCGACGCGTTCGATGTCGAGCGGATCGAGGTGCTGAAAGGCCCGCAAGGCACCTTGCTGGGCAAGAACGTCGTTGGCGGCGCCGTGAGCGTCTTCAACAAGCGTCCGACCCTGGACGCCTTCCACGCCGGCGCCGCCGTGACGGTGGGCGACTATTCTCGCTTCGAGGCGGCCGGCTTCGTCAATGCGCCGATTTCGGACAAGGCCGCCGTGCGGCTCAGTCTCAGTTCGCGCCAGCACGAGGGCTACACCAAGAACGCCTTCGCCGGCGGCCGGGCCGAGGATCAGGACACCAAGAGCGGTCGCCTGCAGCTTCTCCTTCAGCCTACGGACAGCTTCACGGCAATCTTCGCCATCGACGGGACGCGCGACCGCATGAACAGCGACGCCCGGCACGTCGTGCAACTGGATCCCAGCGTCCCCGCCAGCGCGCTCTGGAAGATCAACGGCCAGCGCGACCGGTATTCCGCCGAGAACAACGGCCGCAACGATCGCGATACCTGGGGCGTCCGGGCGAACCTGTCGTGGGACCTGCCGTTGGCCAGCCTGACCTACATCGGTTCGTACCGTGACCTCGTCTACCACTACGCCGAGGATTTCGACGGCGGCAATCCGACGATTTACGCCCTGAATTTCAAGGGCGGCCAAGACGAGAAGAGCCATTTCCAGAGCCATGAGCTCCGGCTCTCGGCCCTCCCGTCGTCCAAGCTGCGCTGGGTGGTCGGCGGCTACGCCTACAGCGGCGACACCGACCGGGTGGACACGCTGTTCGGCGACATCAAATCCCGCCCGACCCCGCCGGCGACCTACGCCGCGCGCGACCGCTTCATCCAGGCCGCCAACGTCAAGAGCTACGCGGTGTTCGGCGACGCCACCTGGCCGCTGACCGACCGGATCAATGTCTTCGGCGGCCTGCGCTATTCCAAGGACGACAAGGATTATGCGCTCAGCAACCAGGACTCCACGGCCCTGCTGCGCGCCTCGACCCGCTATACGGTCAACGCCAGTCACGACTGGAGCAAACTGACCTGGCGGATCGGCGGCGATGTCTCACCGAGCGACGACGTCATGCTGTACGGGGTGATTTCGACGGGCTTCAAGAGCGGCGGTTTCCAGGACACGCCCGCGACTCCGACCTCGGCGGTGACGCCGTTCAATCCCGAGACCGCGACGCTATACGAGCTGGGCGCCAAGACCCAATGGCTGGACCGGCGTCTGACCTGGAACACCTCCATCTACCAGACCGACTACCAGGATCTGCAGGTGCGTAGCACGCGCGGCTTCGACACCATCACCACCAACGCCGGCAAGGCGCGGATTCGCGGACTGGAGACGTCGTTGGACGCGCGCCTCGGCGACCATGTGCGAATGGCGGCCAGCTACGCCTATACCGATGGCAAGTTCCTCAGCCTGTTCGATCGGGGCGCGGACCGCTCGGGCAACCGCATGACCCGAAGCCCGCGCCACAAGCTGACCCTGTCCCCCAGCTACACTCAGCCGCTGGCCTCGGGCGCGCGGATCGAGGCGGCGATCGACGGAACGTTCGAGAGCAAGATCTACGACGACCTCGACAACAACGAGATCACCACCCGCAAGGCCCGCACCCTGATCGATGCGCGCCTCGTCTATGACAGCCCGGACGGTCGCTGGAACCTATCGGTGTGGGGCAAGAACCTGACCGATCAGCTCTACAAGACCCACCAGGTCGTCTTCCAAGGCGCGAACCTGGCCATCTTCGCCCCGCCGCGCACGGTCGGCGCCACGCTGCGCTGGAACTACTGAGGTGGCGAGCGGCGAGGGGAGGGCGTGATGACGCTGGCGGTGTTGGGCTTCCTGATGGTGATCAGCTTCATGACGCTGATCATGACCCATCGTCTGTCGGCGATTACGGCCCTGATCATCGTGCCGATCGTCTTCGGCCTGTTGGCCGGCGCCGGTCCGCAGTTGGGCGGCATGATGGTCAAGGGCGTCACCCAGCTGGCGCCCACGGCCCTGATGCTGGCGTTCGCGGTCCTCTATTTCGGGATCATGATCGATGCGGGCCTGTTCGATCCCCTGGTCCGCTGGGTGCTGGCGATGGTCGGCGACGATCCCGCGCGAGTGACGGTGGGCACGGCGCTGCTGGCCATGGTCGTGTCGCTGGACGGCGACGGCGCCACCACGGCCCTGGTGACGATCTCGGCCCTCTTGCCGGTGTATCGACGGTTGCGGCTGAACCCGCTGATCCTGGCCCTGCTGCTGGGGCTCAGCAACACCATCGTCAACCTGGTGCCCTGGGGCGGACCGACCGCCCGAGCCGCCAGCGCCCTGCGCCTGGAGCCGAGCGCGGTGTTCCTGCCGATGATCCCGGCCATCCTCGCCGGACTGGCCGGGACCTTGGCCCTGGCCTGGTGGCTGGGCCTCGGCGAGCGCAAGCGTCTGGGGCGCCTTTCCCTCGATCCGCTTGAACCCGCGACCGCCGACGCGCCGCTGATCGAGACCGGCGAGGCGGAGGCCAAGCGGCCCAAACTGATCTGGTTCAATCTCGCTTTGACGCTGGCTCTGGTCGGCGGCCTGGTCACCGGCGCGGCGCCGCTGCCGGCTCTGATGATGGGCGCCTTCGCCATCGCCCTGATCGTCAATTACCCCGACATCGGCGTCCAGCGGACGCGGGTCGCCGCCCACGCCAAGAATGTCCTCGGCGTCGTGCTGCTGATCTTCGCCGCCGGAGCCTTCACCGGCATCCTGTCGGGTACGGGCATGGTCAAGGCGATGGCCGACGCGACCCTGACGGCGATCCCGCCGCAGCTGGGTCCGTATCTGGCGCCGATCACCGCGCTGCTCAGCATGCCGATGACTTTCTTCATGTCGAACGACGCCTTCTATTTCGGCGTCCTGCCGGTGATCGCCGAGACCGCCGCCAAGTTCGGCGTGCCGGCCGAGGCCATCGCCCGCGCCTCGATCATTGGCCAGCCGGTCCACGGCCTCAGCCCCCTGATCGCCGCCATCTACCTCGTCACCGGCCTCCTGAAGGTCGAGGTCGGCGCGGCCCAGCGGTTCTCGTTGAAGTGGGCCATCGCCGCGTCCCTGTTGCTGCTGATCGCCGCTCTGGCCACCGGCGCCTTCCCCCTGCGTGCGGCCTGATGACCGCCTCCAATCCGAAAGAGTTCGCGATGAACGACGGCAAACTCCCCGATGGCGGGGTCAAGGTGCTGGTGCCTTGCGGGGCGCTGGGGGCGGGAGTGCGGCCGGACGAGGTCGAGGCGGGCCTCGCGGCCGGCGCCCACGCCATCGCGCTCGACGCCGGCTCGACCGACAGCGGCCCGGCCTATCTCGGAACCGGCAAGTCCAAGTATAGCCGCGCGGCGGTCAAGCGTGACCTATCGATCCTGATGGAGGCCCGCGACCGCGCCGGCGTTCCGCTGCTGATCGGCTCGTGCGGCACGTCCGGCTGCGACGAGGCCGTCGACTGGACGCTGGAGATCGTCCAGGAGGTCGCCGATGAGCTGGGCCTGCGTCCCCGCATCGCGGTGCTCTACTCTGAACAGGACAAGGCGACGCTGAAGGCCAAGAACGCCGCCGGCCAGGTGCGGGCGCTGGCGCCGCTGGGGCCTCTGGATGAGGCGACAGTGGACACCTGCTCGCACATCGTCGCCTTGCTGGGGCCCGAGCCTTACATTTCGGCCTTGCAGGGCGGCGCGGAGATCGTGCTGGGAGGACGCACCACCGACACCGCCGTGCTGGCCGCCGTGCCGCTGATGCTGGGCGCGGCGGCGGGACCGGCCTGGCATGGCGCCAAGGTCGCCGAATGCGGCGGACAGTGCACGGTCAATCCGATGAATCCTGGCATTCTATTCTCGGTCGACGCCGAGGGTTTCGACATCGCGCCGCTGTCGCCCGACAACCGCTGCGAGCCGCGCACCGTCGCGGCCCACATGCTCTACGAAAACAGCGATCCGTTCCATCTGGTCGAGCCAGGCGGCGTGCTGGACGTGACCCGGTCTGAATACCGGGCCCTGGATGCAAGGACGGTGAGGGTCACCGGCTCGCGCTGGGAACGCAAGCCCTACACGATGAAACTGGAAGGCGCGGCGGGAGGACCCTTCCAGACGATCATGATCGTCGGCATCGAGGACCGAGCGGTGATGGCGGACCTCGACGGCTTCATGGCGCGCATGGACGAGGCGCTGCGCGAGCGCGTGCGACGGACCATGGGGGAGACGGCCGGAGACTACGACATCTCGTTGCGCGCCTATGGCTGGAACGCCGTCTCCGGCCAAGCCCGCCCGCCGGGTGCGCCGGCGCCCCTAGAGGTCGGCCTGCTGTTCGTGGCCACCGCGACCACCCAGGCCCTGGCCACCCAGATCGCCAAGGTCTGCAACCCGTACTTCTTCCATTTCCCCGTGCGCCGGGACATCGAGCTGCCCAGCTACGCCTTCCCGTTCTCGCCCGCCGAAATCGAGCGCGGCCAGGTGTTCGAGTTCAAGCTCAATCACGTCGTGCAGACGGCCGATCCCTTCGAGCTGGTCCGTATCCGCTGGGTCGGCGCCGGCGTCCAGGACAAGGAGGTCCGCGATGGTCAAGCTGCATGAAGTCTGCCACCAGGTGCGTTCGAAGAACGCCGGCCCGTTCTGGGTGACCGTGGATCTGTTCTTTGACGGGCCGGAGACCTACGCGCGCTACAAGGATTCCTCCGGACTTTCGACCGAAGCCGTGGCGAAGGTCTTCGATGTCGATCCCGCGCTCGTGAAACGGTTCGCGGTCGACAGCTTGAGCGTCGTGAAGATCTCCTATCCGCGCAAGACCCCGCAAGGCGGAGCCGTGGAGCGCGATATGCACAGCGGTCAGCAATATGTCAGGCTTCTGGACACGCCGCTGAGCTAAGCCAGTAGATCGGCGGCCAAGGCGTCATCGCAGAAGATACCTTGCAGGCCAGCGAGCGGCCTGACCGAATGACTGAGCGCCGTCGCCAAACTGACATCCTCGATCGCTAGTGCAGCGTTCGAGAGCCGGCTGTCTTCGCCGGCGCGGGACTCGCGTGATGGCTTGGCTACGCGACATCGACAAATGGTTCGCCGAAGCGGTTCTGCCGTTCGCGGCGAACTATCGCGCCTATGCCCGCAAGCTGACGCGCGACGCCGCCGAGGCTGAGGACCTCGTGCAGGAGGCCTACGCCAAGGTGCTGGGCGTCCCAGACTGGCGCCGACTGGAGCGCCCGGAGCGCTTCGTCCTCACCGTCATTCGGAACCTGGCCTTCGAACGGGTGCGGCGGGCCAAGGTCGTCGGCATTCGCCAGATCGGGGTGCTGGAGATGGAAGCTCTGCCGGATCCCGCGCCGGACGCCTACGCCGTCGCCAGCGCTCGGGAAGAGTTGCTGCGCGTGATCGAGGCGGTCGACAGGTTGCCGGAACAATGCCGCCGGGTGGTCACGCTACGGAAAATGGAAGGGCTTTCGCCGAGTCAGATAGCGGTTCGGTTGAACTTGTCCATCTCTACGGTTGAGAAGCACCTGGCCAAGGGGTTGGCGCTGCTCACCAAGGCGTTGGCGGCGGACGAGCGTCGAAGGACCGGAGTTAAGGCGAGTACATGGCGCAAGCGGGCGATCAAGACAGAGACGCGCTGATCGCCCAGGCTTCGGAGTGGCTGGCGCGCCTGGACGCCGGCCGTGCGGATTCCGCGGAATTCGAAGCCTGGCGTGACGCCGACCCCCGCCGCGCCGCCGCCTTCGCCGAGGTCGCGGCCGCCTGGAGCCGGCTGGACGCCCTGCGCGACGCGCCGCCGCGCGTGCGTCCCGCGATGACCCGGCGCGCCTGGCTAGGCGGCGGCATGGCCCTGGCGGCCGGAATCTCGGGCGCCGCCTATCTTGGTCGGGACCAATGGCTGCGCGACCGCACCGTCACCGACGTGGGCGAGCGCCGCAGCCTGTCGCTACCCGACGGCAGTTCGGTCGAGCTGAACACCGACACCGAGGTGCTCTGGCGCTTCGGCCGCGACCGCCGGCGGCTGTGGCTGAGGCGAGGGGAAATCGCTCTGACGATCGCTCATGACGCCATTCGGCCGTTCGAGCTCTTCACGCCGTCGGGCTCGGCCAATCTCACGCCGGGCCAGTTCAACGCGCGCCTGCGACCCTCGGGACTGGACCTGATCGTCCTCGCCGGCCGCGCGGCGATCCGCACCGCCGCCGGGGAGATAGAAGCGTCAGTCGTCAACGCCGCCGATCCTCGGCAGGCGCTGGCGGTCACCGCTGCGGGCGTCGCCGTCGCGGCGGCGCCCGAGGTCGAGGTCCAGAACATCCAGGCATGGCGTCGTGGTGAAATCGTTTTCGAAGGCCAGCGCCTGGAAGATGCGGTCGAGGAATACAATCGCTATCTCGTCCGCAAGATGGTTATAGAAGACCCTAAGGTCGGCGCCATGCGTCTGGGCGGCCGTTTCATGACCGGAAACCCCGAAAGCTTCCTGGAGGCCTTGCGCACGACGTTCGGTCTACGGATCGTTGACGACGGATCGTCACGAATTCTTCTCAAATCTCGATAGAGGTTTTCCGCGCCCCTTCCATCTTGCTGAGCGAGACGCCGGTTTTCGGCGACCTAGATGGGGCGAACTACGATGATCAAGTCTTTGACGCGCCATGGAGCGCCGCGCGTGGGCGCATGCCTGCTTCTGGCCACCTCGGCGTTGGTCGCCGTCGCGCTTGTCGCGGCTCAAGCGCAAGCGGCCGCGCGGGTGGAATTCAAGATCCCGGCCGGCGATACGGCTCAAGCGCTGAACGCCTTCTCGCGTCAGGCCGGCGTGCAGATCCTCTTCCCGTACGACGTGGCGGCCAAGCACCGCACGGCGGGTTTGCAAGGGGGCTACGGCCGCGAGGAAGCCGTGCGCCGTCTGATCGAGGGCAGCGACCTGGAGATCGCCTCCGCCACGGCCGAGGTCATCACCCTGCGCCAGCGGGGCGCCGGCCCTTTAGCCGCCGGCGGGGCCGCCCCTGAGGTCTCGACGGTGGAGGAGCTAATCGTCACCGCCCGCGCGGGTTCGGACGCCCGCACGCGCCTGTCGACCAGCTACGCCGTCACCACCATGAACGAAGAGACCCTGCGCCTGCGCTCGCCCATGGGCGTGGCCGACGCGCTGAAGTCGGTGCCGGGCTTCTGGGTCGAGGCGTCCGGCGGTGAGGCCAGCGCCAACATCCGCGCGCGCGGCATCCCGCAGGAGGGCTTTTCGGCCATCGCCCTGCAGGAGGATGGCGCGCCGGTGCAGCACGACGGCGGCCTGGGCTATCTGAACGCCGACCAGTCGTTCCGCCTGGACGAGACCATCGAGCGCATCGAGGTGGTGCGCGGCGGGCCTTCGCCGATCTTCGCGTCCTACGCGCCGGGCGGCACGGTCAACTTCATCACCCGCAAGGGCGAGACCCGCGAGGGGATCATCAAGGTCCAGGGTAGCGACTATGGCCTCAAGCGCGTCGACGCCTATGTCGGCGGGCCGGTCGGCGAGTGGCGCGCCAGCCTCGGCGGGTTCTGGCGCGATGACGACGGCATCCGCGACCCGGGCTTCACAGCCAACAAGGGCTATCAGGTCCGCGCCTCGGTCGGCCGCGACTTCCAGCGCGGCAGCTTCGACTTCAACGTCAAGCACCTGGACGACAACGTCATCCTGTTCGCCGGCGTGCCGCTGAAGTTCAACGCGGCGGGCGAGCCCAGCGCCGCCCCGGGCTTCGACCCGCTGACCGGCACCCTGGCGGGGCCGGAGACCGAGAAGCTGACCCTGCGCGGTCCCAAGGGTCCTTTCAACTGGGACCTGTCGCGCGGCACCGAGGTCAAGTTGACCCAAGCCACCGCCGTCCTCAAGTACGACATCGCCGATGGTTGGCGCCTGCAGGAGACGTTGCGCTATCGGACCTCGGAGTCCAAGCGCATCGGCCTGTTCCCCAATACCCCGGTGCTGGGTTCGGCCCGCATCGCGCAGTATCGCGCCGCCCTGCTGGCGGCGACGCCCGGCGCGACCGACGTGCAGCTGCGCTACGCCACCAGTCCCAGCGAGGTGTTCAGCACGACCGGCGCGGGCCAGAACGGCAATGGCCTGGTGCTGGATGGGTCGCTCCGCTACGTCTCCGTGCCGCTGGATGAGCTGATCAACGACACGCGCCTGCTGCACAAGTTTGAGATCGGCGGCCAGACCCACGACGTGGCGGCGGGCTTCTATCACGCCCATGTCGAGGAAGCTTTCAACCGCTACTCGGCCAACGCCTTGCTGGACGTGCGCGACAACGCCCGACGCCTCGACCTGGTGGCCGTCGATGCGAGCGGCAAGATCCTGTCCAGCCTGACCGAGAACGGCATAAGCCGCTATGGCGCCGAGTTCGCCAACGGCGACGGTAAGTCCAACACCACCGCCCTCTATCTCACCGACGAGTGGCAGGTGACGCCGGCGCTGCGCATCGACGCCGGCGTGCGCTGGGAGAAGGTGGAGTTCACCGGCCGTAGTGAACGGACCGCGACGATCAATCTAGGCCAGTCGCCGACTCCCGCCGACGACACGGTCCTGGCGGGCTCGGGCGTCTATGACCGCTTCACCCGCAAGTTCGACCACACCGGTTGGACCGTCGGCGCGGACTATCGCCTGACCCCGCGCATGGGCCTCTTCGCCCGCTACACCTCGGCCTTCCGCCTGCCGTCGCTGGGCGACTACATCACCAACGCGACCAACACCGCGCCGATCGTTCAGACGATGGACCTGACGGAAGCCGGCTACAAGCTGACCACCGGCAAGCTCGACCTCTACGCCACGGTGTTCCATACCGCCTATGACGCCCTGACCTTCGGCAGCCTGGTCTTCAACCCGACCACCGGGGCGTATGTGAACCAGACCAGCGTCACCGACACCAAGACGCTGGGTCTCGAGCTGGAAGGGACCATCCGTCCGACCGCATGGTTCGACCTCGGCTTCAGCGCCACGATCCAGAACCCCGAGTTCGGCGACTACAAGTTCGAGGAGAGCTGCACGGTGTCGGCCTCGGACCCGACCTGCCAGGTCAAGCCGCCGGCGGGAACCGCCAGCCGCACGCGCGACTTCACCGGCAACCGCCTGGTGCGCGTGCCCAAGACCGCGTTCCGCCTGACCCCCGGCGTCAACTTGATGGATCGCCGTCTGCGGATCGAGAGCAGCATCGAGCGCTATGGCGACCGCTTCTCCGACGCGGCCAACACCTCGCGCCTGCCGGCCTATACGCTGGTCAACGCCACGGTGCGGTTCAATGTCAGCGAGGCGCTGTCGATCTACGCCTACGGCACGAACCTGACCAACGAGCTGGGCCTGACTGAGGGCAATCCGCGGGCCGGCCAGATCATCAGCGGCGAGGCCGGCGCCCTCTATGGCGTCGGCCGGCCGGAGTTCGGACACGCCTTCAAGGCGGCGCTGCTCTACCGCTTCTGAGGCGCCGCCTGAACTTCTTCCCCTGACCTTGGGCGGCCGCAGCCTCGGCCGCCCTTCTTTTTGGAAACCGTCCATGCTTCGCTGGCTCGCCCTCATCGCTCTGCTGATCGCCTGGCCTGCCCACGCCCAGATCGGAAAGCCGGATCTCGTCCTGACTGGCGAGATCACGGGCGCGGATCACCAGACCTACAAGCCCGTGACCTTCGACGTGCCGCCCGGCGTCACCCGCCTGGAGATCGCCTTCGACTATACGGGCCGCGAGAACCGGACGGTGGTCGATCTGGGCCTGCTGGACCCCCAGCGGTTCCGCGGCTGGAGCGGCGGCAACAAGAAGACCTTCTTCGTCTCGACCGAGGCCGCGACGGCCAGCTACCTCCCGGGGCCGCTGCCATCCGGCGAATGGACCCTGCTGCTGGGCGTGCCCAACGCCCGGCCGGGATCCAAGGCGACCTACGAGGCGAAGGTCTGGTTCCAGCGCGCCCCCGCGTCCCCGCCCGTCACGCTCACAAAGGCGACGACGCCCGGCTGGTATCGCGGCGACCTGCATATGCACACCGCCCATAGCGATGGGAGCTGCGTAACCGGCGACGCGCCACGCGCGCCATGTCCGGTCTATCGCACGGTGCTTGCGGCCCAGGCCGCCGGGCTCGATTTCATCGCCGTGACCGATCACAACACCACGAGCCAGGCCGAGGCCCTGGCCGAGCTGCAGCCCTCGTTCCCCGCCCTGTTGCTGATGACCGGGCGCGAGGTCACGACGTTCCAGGGCCACGCCAACGTCTTTGGACCGACCGCCTTCATCGACTTCCGTCTGGGCTCGAGGAGCGTCCCGACCATCCGCGACCTGCAACGGGCCGTGACGGCCGCTGGCGGGATTTTCTCGATCAACCACCCGGCCGCGCCGTCGGGGGAGCCGTGCATGGGTTGCGGCTGGACCGCCAAGGACACCGACTTCGACGCCGTACAGGCGATCGAGGTCGCCAATGGCGGTAATGAGAAGGCGCTGGGAGGGTTCGAAGGCGTCCTGTCGGGCGTTCCCTTCTGGGAAGCCCAGCTCAACGCGGGGCGCCGGATCACCGCCATCGGCGGCAGCGACAACCACGACGCCGGCATCCCCCATGACAAGCCCTCGGCCGTGGGGCGTCCCGCCACGGTGATCCACGCCGAGGGACTGTCCAGCGAGGCGCTTCTCGCGGGCCTGCGGGCGGGCAGGGTGTTCATCGATCTCGACGGTACAGGCGATCGGATGCTGGATCTCTCCGCCACCGTCGGCGGCCGCGGCGCGGTCATGGGCGGGACGCTGGCGGCGAGACCCGGCGAGACCATCGCCCTCACCGCCGTGATCGCCGGCGCCGATCCGGCTGGGCTGGAGGTGATCCAGGATGGCGCCAGGATCGTCCCGAGAATCTCGCCGACGGGCGCGTTCGAGGTCCGGATGGGGGCGCAAGATAGCTGGGTGCGGGTCAACGTCCGCGACCGGGCCGGTCGCCTGTTGATGATCGGCAACCCGATCTATCTGACGACCGCGGGCGCTCGCGCGCCCTAGTCAAAATGGCGGCCAAACACGCCTACTGGTTCTTGAACCTGTCCCAATGCTCGAAGTCGAAGGTCGGCTTCGGGCGGGTTGCGCGGACCTCGAAGACAAGCGTATCGCGCGAGGCCTCGCCCTGGTCGCGGGTGACGGTGACGACAGCCGTGTGGGCGCCTTCAGCCAGGCCCTGGGGCAGGTCGTAGCGCCAGAGATGCGGCGAGTGGTCGGCGCGGGACCCGCGCGGCTGCGGCGGCATGGGCGGTAGGCGCTTCTGGCGGCCCTGGACATAGCCTTGCGCCTCCGGATCGCCAGAGCGGCTTTGGATCGCCGTGCGGGCCATGGTCAACTGGCGCTGCAGAGCGAAGGGATCGGAGTAGGCCGAGCCCGACCGGACGCCTTCGCCGCGCATCTCCTGTGTGCGGGCCATGGGCGCCGCCGCGCCGCCGTCGATGGCGACCATGACCCTGGTCGTCGAGTCGCCCATCCAAACGTCGGCGGTCAGCCAACTCCCAGCCTGAAGGTCCGAAGGCGTCAGCAGCTTCACGTCCGGCAGGTCCTGGATGCTGAGCGGCGGGACGGCGTCGCGCCTGTCTTCCGGAGCGTCGCGCCAGGCGAAGATCGTCTCGGCCCAGGTGCGGAAGCGCGGCGTGCTGACCGACAGCCACATGGCGCGATCGCGCGGAAGGCCGCTGGCGCGGTAGTCGAGCGTGTAGTCGGTCCCCTTCACGGCGAAATCGACATAGCCGCGCGGCGAGCCGTCGCCCTGGATGCTCATCGGCGCACCATCGATGTCGTAGTCGCCGCCCCACCAGTCGCCGGCCACGGCGCCGGCCACCAAATGGCGGAACGGAATCGTCGAGACCCCGACCGTCTCCTTCCAGCCTCCCATCGAATCGCCCGGAGCCATGTTCTCCAGCGTGTGGCTGTGGCCGGTCAGCGAGAGCGCCGGGCGGCCCTTCACCAGGGCGTAGAGTTCGCCCAGGTTATCGGTCTGGTGCGGCTGGGACTCGGCGTTGTCGAAGCCCACGAACGGGATGTGGGCGGCGAACACCACCAGCTTGCTGGGATCGGTCGCCTTCAGCACGTTCGCGATGAAGGTCATCTGATCGGGCAGCAGGCGGCCGTTGTAGGTCTTCCAGTACTGCTTGCAGAACGGCCGCTCGCGGGCCTCGCGCGGATCCTCGCCACAGGGGAACGAGACGTTGTCCAGGACGATGAACACCGCCTGGCCGATCTCGAAGGCGTAGTTATTGGGGCCGTATAGCCGCCGCCAGGTGTCGGAACTGTCGATGTCGTGGTCGGCGTCGTGGTCGTAGTCGTGATTGCCCTGCACCCACCACTGCGGGACGCCGATCGCGCCCATCACCTCGGCCGTGCGCGGGATCAGGTGCAGGTCGTCGCTGACGATGTCGCCCAGGGCCAACAGGCAGTCCGGCTTCCGGGGCGCGTTGAGCATCTCGCGCACCAGGGAGTCGCGGACGTAGCCGACCTCGATGTTGGACCCGGGCTGCACGTCGCCCAGCACCGCACAGTTGAAGCTTTGACCGGTTTTTGTGGGAACGTGCGTGGGAATGATCGGAAAGTTGATGGCCGAGGGTAGGGGACCGGTCGGCGGCAGGCCGCCGTATCGCAGCGCCTTGGGCGAGCCGGCCGGCTTGTGCTGGTAGGCGAAGCGCGGGACCCAACGGTCGTCGGTCGGCACGCGCCAGCCGCTGGGCTGGATCACGAACACCGCCATGTCCGGACGCGCCGGCAGGATGTAGCGGCCGGCCTTGTTGGTCAGCACCACCTCGCGGCTGTTGGATACCTTCACGCCCGCCACGCCATGCTCGTCTGAATCCAGACGACCGTTGTGGTTGGCGTCGTCGAACACCACGCCGGCGATCGACGTCTCGTCCGCGCGCGCGTCGCGGCGCACGTCGATGTCGGCGAAGTACGGATCGGTCGGCGCAGCCAGGGCGCCGCCGGCGCAGCCGCAGACGATTGTCGCCCACGACAGGGCGATCAGCAGGGAAGTCTTGGTCACCTCGGGTCCCTCGGCTGAAGACGGCCCCCTTTCTGGCGGACGTCTGACACACCCTGATGAAGCCCGTGAATTGGACTTCTGTGTGGGTTTCGCGGGATTTCTGGTCAAAACTCTCCCGAAGCGCAAGCCAATCTCTCGTGACGTGAACATGAAATCAACAAATGTCACATCACATCCACAAAGCGCGCCTAAGGAAGACCGCGGCGAGGGGGCGGCGGCCGTGAGGGACGGTTCGCGACGCTCGTCGGGCACAAATTTCTCTTTGGGAGAGTCGGTCGTGAGGCATCAAATTCGAGCCGGGCGACGCCTGGGCGGCGTCCTGGCGCTGCGGGCCCTGGCCTTGGCCAGCGTGAGCATTTCGGCGGTCGCGCTGACGGCGGCGCCCGCCTTCGCCGAGGACTACACCAATGTCCAGGCCTCGGGCCGCGTGCAGTCGGCCGACGGCAAGCCGATCGCCGGGGCCGTGGTGCAGCTGACGTCGGAGGCGCTGGGCGTCAAACGCTCGGCCGTCACCAACGCCAGCGGCGCCTATGTCGTGCCACAACTGGCGCCGGGAGCTTACGCCGTGTCGGTGCGCGCCGACGGCTACGACGCCTATGCGGAGGCTGGCGTGCTGATCAATCGCTCTGGCGCCTCGAACCTGTTCACCTTGGCCCCGGTCGGTTCGGTCGAGGCGATAGTCGTCAAGGCCGGCCGCATGCGCACGCCGGACTTCGAGATCACCACCACCGGCGCGGCCATCGAGATCGGCGAACTGGCCGAACGCGTGCCGGTCGGCCGCTCGCTGCGCGACATCGCCCTGATGTCGCCGGGCGTGGTCCAGGGGGCGTCCTCGGCGAACAGCGGCTTCGCCAACCAGATCTCGATCTCGGGCGCCAGCTTCATCGAGAACGCCTTCTTCGTGAACGGACTGAACATCACCAACTTCCGCATGGGCCTCTTGCCGGTGGAAGTGCCGTTCGACTTCTATAAGTCGGTGGAGGTGAAGACCGGCGGCTATCCGGCCGAGTTCGGACGCTCGACGGGCGGGTTCGTCAACGCCGTCACCAAGTCGGGCACGAACATCTTCCATGGCGGCGTGACGGCGACCTGGGAGCCGGGCGACCTGCGCGACAGCGCGCCCAACACCTTCCGCAACAACTATGAGGACGCCACGGCCGAGCGCGAGGAGTGGGTGGCTGAGCTGGGCGGGCCGATCATCAAGGACCGCCTGTTCTTCTACGGCCTCTACAACCAGCGCAAACTGAAGACCTTCACGCCCCAAGCCGCTGGCGCCAACGCCACTCGCGTCACCGACGATGCGCCCTTCTGGGGCGGCAAGCTGGACGGCTGGCTGACCTCCAGGCAGCACCTGGAGTTCACCTATTTCGACACCACCAAGGACGTCCGGAACCGCAGCCTGAACTATGATCCGGCGACCAAGGCGGTCGGGGCGGAGACGGGCGGGACCAACCAGCGCTCGGGGGGCGAGAACTATATCGGCCGCTACACCGGCGTCTTCACGCCCTGGTTCACCCTGTCGGCCGCCTATGGCGTCAACAAGTTCCGCGATGGCCAGCTGCCGCTAGACACCACCCATGAGCAGGTCGTCGACTATCGGACCAACACGGCTGGCGTGAACATCGGCCTGAACAAGGTCACCGACGCCCAGTCGTTCAACGACGACAAGAGGACGTTCTACCGCGCCGACGCCGACTTCAACTTCGACCTGCTGGGCGCCCATCACCTGCGGATCGGCTACGACCATGAGGAAAACACCGCGACCCAGTTCTTCGAGACGATCGGCCGCGGCGCCTTCAAGCTGTACCGCTCGACCGGCTCGGACCAGAGCAATCTGCCGGCCGGGATCGAGTTCGTGACCACTCGCGTCTACCGCAACAGCGGCAGCTTCAGCACCGTCAACCAGGCCTTCTACGCCCAGGACCAGTGGTCGCTGTTCGGCGATCGTCTGCAGGTCGAGGCCGGCGTGCGCAACGACCGCTTCGACAACCGCAACGCCGACGGCTCGACCTTCTACGATCCGGGTAATCAATGGGCGCCGCGCCTGTCGGTCTCGGGCGACCCCTTCGGCGACGGCAAGTCCAAGCTCTATGGCTTCTTCGGCCGCTACTACCTGCCGCTGCCCAGCGACCTGTCCTTGAAGTTCGCCGGCTCGCTGGTCACCTACACTCGCTACAACCGCCTGGACGGGGTCGGCGCCAACGGCGATCCGGTCATCGGCGCGGCCATCACCACCGCCAACGGCGTCACGACCTGTCCGGACACCAAGGTCTCGAATTGCCTGGTCTCGGCCTCGGGCCTGGTGGCCGACACCGCCGAGTCGATCGCCCATAATCTCAAGCCGCAATCGGCCGACGAGTTCGTGGTCGGCTACGAACGCCGCTTCGGCGACCTGATCAAGGTCGGGGCCTATTTAACCCACCGCGAGTTGAACAGCATCATCGAGGACGTGGCGATCGACACCGGCGCGCGCGCCTATTGCGTGAAGGCCGGCTTTACCGCCGCCCAGTGCCAATCCAGCTTCGGCGGCGGCCGCCAGTGGGTGATCGTCAATCCTGGCGAGGACGTCACCATCCGCCTCAACAGCTTGCCGGACGGTTCCAAGCCGGTCGTCACCCTGTCGGCCGCGGATCTGACCTATCCCAAGCCCAAGCGCGACTACAACGCCCTGACGGCCACCTTCGACCGGGCCTTCGACGGCAAGTGGTCGGTGTCGGGCTCGTATACCTGGGCCAGCCTGAAGGGGAACTACGAGGGCGGCGTGAGGTCCGAGAATGGTCAGTTGGCGATCAACACCACGGCCGACTTCGACTCGCCGGGCTTCCTGAACGGCGCCGACGGCTATCTGCCCAACCACCGCCGCCACACCCTCAAGGCCTATGGCAGCTATCAGGTGAACGATTGGCTGACCTTGGGCGGCAACGGCCTGGTGCAGTCGCCGCGCAAGTACAGCTGCATCGGCATCGTGCCCAAGGACGTCGACCCGACCGCCTACGGCTATCAGGGCTACGGCTTCTACTGCCAGGGCAAGGTCGTCGACCGCGGCTCGGCCTTCGAGGGCGACTGGGTGACCCAGTTCAACGCTTCCGCGGTCGTGACCATCCCGACGCCGGGCGACCGGTTCGACGCTTCGCTGCGACTGGACGTCTTCAACCTTTTCAACTCGCACGCGGTGACCGCCTACCACGAGTTCGGCGACGTCGGCGGCAGCGGCGTGGCGGACACCAACTACCGCAAGCCGGTCGAGTACCAGACCCCGCGCTACGCGCGGATCCAGCTGCGCGTCGCCTTCTAGCGACCGCTTCGTCCCCGGCCGGTCCTCCCCATCCCCGCCGGCCGGGGGCGCTCTTCATGCTCCGGGCCGCAAGCGATAGTGTTCCGGAAACTTGGTCGGCGAGTCGTCGCCGACGGAGACGGACATAGAATGCTCAAACGCCACGATCGTCAGCGCGACATCCTGAACCTCCTGGAGCCAAACCAGACGCGCGCCATCGCCGATATCGCCAAGGCGCTGTCGGTCTCGGAGGAGACGATCCGGCGCGAGCTGCGAGTGATGGAGGAGGCCGGGTCGATCGTGCGGCTGCACGGCGCGGTCCGCCTGCCGCCGCAGGAGATCGAGGGCCCGTTCGACCTGCGCATGCAGAAGAACGTGGCGGGCAAGACCCGCATCGCCGAGGCGGTGGTCAGGTTCATCGCCGACGGCGACACCCTGTTCCTCGATAGCGGCTCGACCTCATGCTTCGTGGCCAAGGCGCTGGGCGAGCACCGCCAGCTGAAGATCATCACCAATTCGCTGGCCGTGGCCCAGGCGGTCCGCAAGGACAGGGGGCATACCCTGTTCCTGGCCGGCGGCGAACTGAACACGGCCTATCAGGCCTTCTCGGACCGGCACGCCCAGGACTTCCTGGCCGGCTTCCGGCCGAGTTTGTCGATCCTGACCGTCGGCGCCGTCAGCCTCGAGCATGGCCTGATGGACCATTCGCCCAGCGAGGCGATCATGAGCCGCATCGCCTATTCCACGGCTAGCCGCGTGCTGCTGGCTGTCGACCAGGGCAAGTTCGGCCGGATCGGTCTGGTCCACACCGCCGCCCTCAAGGACGTGGACATCCTCGTCACCGACGCGCCCTTGACGCCGGCGTTCCAGGACGCCTTCTCCCACGCCGAGGTGGTGGTCGCCTGAGCAAGCCCGTCGCCGCGGCGACGGATGAGGACGGCGCCGCCGTGGCGACGCAAGCTCGCTCGCCACGACATCGTGATTGTTTGACGGAAAATTCGCGCCCGTGCATCGGTGTGTATGACGACCAGAAAACAAGGGCGGGAAACGTTGTCGGAAGGACGCGCGCGCGTCGTGGCTTGGTTGGGGCGGGAGATTCTGCCCCATGAGGCTTCCGTGCGCGCCTGGCTGAGGCGTTCGTTCGCCGCGGCCGGGGACGTCGACGACATCCTCCAGGAGACCTATTGCCGCTTGGCCGCCCTGACCAACATCGATCACATCGACCAGCCGCGCGGCTATTTCTTCCAGGCCGCGCGCAGCGTCGCGCTGGAGCAAATCCGTCGCGCCCGCGTGGTGCGGATCGAGACGGTCAGCGAGATCGAGGCCCTGGACCTGGCTCTGGAGGATCCTTCCGCCGAACGCATCGTCTCCGGGCGGCGCGAGCTTGAGCGGGTGAAGGGGCTGATCGCGGCCCTGCCCGATCGCTGTCGTCGGATCTTCGAGATGCGGAAGATCGAGGGCGTGCCCCAGCGCGAGATCGCCCGGCGGCTGGGCGTGACCGAGCATGTCGTCGAGAACGAAGCGGTGAGGGGCCTTCGGGCCATCCTCGCGGCGATGACCGAACAGGATGCGCCCGCGCGCAGCCATGGAACGAGAGATCGGGAAGGCGGAGAGAAGACCGATGGTCGAACGCGAAAGCGCCGCTGACATCGAGGCGGACGCCGCCCGATGGGTGGTCCGCGTCGATCGCGAAAGCCAAAACCCCGGCCTCCGCGCCGAGCTGGACGCCTGGCTCGCCGGCGACCGCCGTCGGTTGGGCGCCTATGTGCGGGCCGAGGCCGCCTGGACCCATATGGACCGCGCCAGCGTGTTGGCGGGCGGAGAGGCTGCCCGCGACGTCGGCTCGTCTATGATCCGTCGCCGGCGTTTGGTGGCGGGCTTTGGCGCCCTGGCCGCTGGTCTGGCCGCCGCGATGGTCGCGCCGCGTCTCCTGGCGCGCCGCTACGACACCGCCCTGGGCGAAATCCGGCGCGTGCCGATGTCCGACGGCTCCGTCGCGGCCATCAACACCGACTCCAAGTTGGAGATCACCATGCGGCCGCGCCTTCGGGCCGTCAAACTCGAGCGTGGCGAGGCCTGGTTCGCCGTCGCCAAGGACCCCGAGCGTCCGTTCGTCGTCGAGAGCGGGCCCGTGCGCGTCCGCGCGGTGGGCACGGCCTTCTCGGTGCGAAAGCGCGAGGGCGGCAGCGACATCCTTGTCACCGAAGGCGTCGTCGAGGTGTGGACGCGGGACGGCGAGGGGGCGCCGCGCCGCGTCGCCGCCGGTCAACGGCTGTTCGCCAAGAATGACGGCGGGGCGCCAGCTTCGCCGATGGCCGACGCCGATCTCGGACGCAAGCTGGCCTGGCGCGACGGGCAGATCGTCCTGGACGGTCAGACGCTGGCCGAGGCGGCGGCGGAGTTCAATCGCTACAACGATCGCAAGATCGTGGTGGCCGATCCGCGTCTGGCCGATCAGCGCTTCGTCGGCTGGTTCCGCACCAATGATCCGGAAGGCTTCGCCGAGGCCGCCGCGACCACCTTCAACGGCCAGGTTAGCCTGGGCGGCGAGACCATCGTCCTGCGAGGCGGCTGACGTCCCTTCGAAAATTTTTGTGCGGCTGCTGACGGAAACCGGTTTCCGGTTCATCGCTCCAGGCAGGCGCTCCCAGAAGCGCCGCTCTAACAACACCTAGAGGGAGGGGCCGCATGCGGACGTCGCTGCGCAACCACAACACCAAATCCTATCTGATGCTCGCCGCCGGTGCGACCGCCGTGCTGGCCGCCGCCAGCGCTCAGGCCCAGGTGCGCAAGTTCGACGTGGCCGAGCAGCCCGCCGTCACCGGCATTCCCCAGTTCGGCAAACAGGCCGAGCTGCAGATTCTGGCGCCGCAGGGCGCGGTGCAGGGCAAGCGCGTCAACGCCGTGCGCGGCGCCTATACGGTTGAGGAAGGCCTGGCGCGGCTGCTGCGCGGCGCCGACCTGACCGTCGTCTCCAACAATGGCCGCACCGCGGTGCTGGGCCAGACGGCCTCGCTGCAACTGGCCTCCACCGCCCCCGCGCCGCTGATCGCCGCCCAGGCCGCCGCGCCCGTCGCGGCCCAGGAGCCCGAAGCCGCGGCCGAGGTCGAGGAGATCGTCGTCACCGGCTTCCGCGCCAGCCTGCAGAGCGCCATGAACATCAAGCGCCGCGCGAGCGGTGTCGTGGACGTCATCAAGGCCGAGGACATCGCCGACTTCCCGGACGCCAACCTCGCCGAGTCGATCCAGCGCGTGCCGGGCGTCTCGATCGCCCGCGACGCCGGCGAGGGCCGCCAGATCACCGTCCGCGGCCTTGGCCCGCAGTTCACCCGTGTGCGGATCAACGGCGTCGAGGGGCAGAGCACCACCAGCGGCACCGACAGCTCGGGCGGCGCCAACCGCAACCGCGCCTTCGACTTCAACGTCTTCGCCTCGGAGCTCTTCAACAGCATCACGGTGCGCAAGACCGCCTCAGCCCAGACCGAGGAGGGCTCGCTGGGCGCGACGGTCGACCTGCAGACCGGGCGGCCATTCGACTACAAGGGCGCGACCCTCGTGGTCTCGGCTCAAGAAGGCTACAACGACCTCTCCAAGTCCTGGGACCCGCGCCTGGCGGTCTTGGCCTCGAACACCTGGTTCGACGGTAAACTCGGCGCTCTGGTCTCGGTGGCCTACACCAAGCGTGAGCTGCTGGAAGAGGGCCACGGCTCGGGCGGCTGGCTGAACGGCACGGAAGTGGGCGGCTTCAACAAGGCCTCGCCCTTCGCCCAAGCCAGCTCAGCCACGGTCTTCACCCCGCGCTTCCCGCGCTATGGCCGCCTGACCCACAACCAGGAGCGCCTGGGGCTCACCGGCTCGTTCCAGATGCGGCCCGACGATCGCACCCTGATCGGCCTCGACGTCCTCTATTCGGATTTCAAGGCGACGCGCGAGGAGAACTGGCTGGAGGCCCTGTCCTTCGCCCGCAACGCCTCGCAAGGCGGCCGCCCCGAGATCATCGTTCGCGATGGCGTGGTCAACGCCAAGGGCGACATGGTCTATGGCCTGTTCGACGATGTCGATGTCGAGAGCGAGACTCGCTTCGACAAGCTCGACACCAAATACAGCCAGGCGACCTTCACGGCCGAACACGAGTTCGGCGACCGCTTCAAGCTGAGCGGCTTGGTGGGCTTCTCGAAGTCGGACTTCGACAATCCGATCCAGACCACGGTGATCCTGAACCGCGAGAACGCGGACGGCTTCTCGTACGACTATCGCAACAACGCCAAGCTGCCGTCGATGAACTTCGGTTTCGATGTCACCGATCCGCTGGCCTACAACTTCGGCGCCGCGCGGTCGGAGATCCGCCTGCGGCCGCAGGGCGTGACCAACAAGATCGCCACGGCCCAGCTGGACGGCGACTACCGCCTCAACGACAGCCTGTCGCTGAAGGTCGGGGTCAATTTCAAGACGTACAACTTCGACTCCTGGGCGCAGGCGCGGGTCAATGAGTCCGTCGTTCCGACCCTGCCCGCCGGCGTCACGCTCTCGAGCCTGACCAAGATGGTCTCGGGCTTTGGCGATGGCCTGGGCGCGTCGGGTATTCCCACCCGTTGGGCGGCTCCGGACCTCGACGCCTTCGCCAAGCTGTTCGACATCTATAGCGGCAAGGGCCTGTTCGAGCTTTCGGGCGCCACCAATTCCAACGCGCGCGGCAACATCCGCAGCGTCGAGGAGAAGGACAGCGCCGCCTACGCCCAGCTGGACTTCCAGACCGACCGCCTGGCCTGGCCGATCCGCGGCGATATCGGCGTGCGCTACGTGAAGACCGAGCAGAGCTCGACCGGCTATCAGCTGGTGGCCGGCGCGGCTCAGCAGACGACGGTCGAGCGTGACTATGACGATGTCCTGCCGGCCCTGAACCTGACGGCCGAGGTCACGCCCGACTTTCTGCTGCGCTTCGGCGCGGCCAAGGTCATGACCCGTCCGAACCTCGGCAGCCTGACGCCCGGCGGCAGCCTGTCGACGGTCGGCGTGTTCAGCGTCAGCTCCGGCAATCCGTACCTGAAGCCTATCCGCGCCACGACCTATGACCTGTCGGCCGAATGGTACTTCGCCAAGGACGCCCTGCTGTCGGTCGGCCTCTTCTACAAGGACATCGAGAGCTACATTCAGACCTCGCGGATCTCCCAGCCGTTCAACGCCTCGGGCCTGCCGGTCAGCTTGCTGGACGGCCTTGGCGTTTCGCCCAGCGACACCTTCTTGTTCAGCCAGCCGGTGAACACCGAGGGCGGGCCGCTGAAGGGCGTCGAGATCAGCTACCAGCAGCCTTTCAGCTTCCTGCCGGGCCTGCTGCGCAACACCGGCGCGATCTTCAACGTGACGCTGGTCGACTCCAAGATCGACTACATCTCGGCGCGGTCGCCGACCGGCTTCGTGCAGAACGATCTCGTCGGCCTGTCGAAGAACGCCTTCAACGCGACGCTCTACTATGAAGACGAGAAGTTCAGCGCCCGCGTCTCGGCCGCCTATCGCGACAAGTACCTGACCGCTGTCCCCAGCGGCACCAGCACCAACGACATCGACGGCGTGCGCTCGACGACCACCGTCGACGCCTCGGCTTCCTATGCGATCAACAAGCGTCTGAAGCTGACCTTCGAAGGGCTGAACCTCACGGACGAGTTCAACGATCAGTACACCGACAGCGTCCGCAACAGCGTCTACGTCTATTCGCACACGGGCCGGCAGTTCAATTTCGGGTTGCGCTACTCCTTCTAGGCCATTCCTCCTCCCGAGGAATCTGGGCGTCGGCGGCCTCCCCTGCCGGCGCCCGCCCTTTTCGCAGGTGGACTTCATGTCGACGATGCTCCCTTCGCGCCGAGGCGTTCTGGCGGGCGCGGCTCTGCTGGCTTCCGGCGGTTCCGCCTTCGCCGCCCGGCGCTATGACGCGGTGCTGTGGCGGGGGGAGGGGAAGCCTCCCGTCTCCGCGCCGGCCTATGGCAGCCTTTCGGCGGCGGTGGCGGCGGCTCCGGCGAAGGGGGCCAGGCCGTTCCGCATCTTGGTCACGCGAGGCGTCTGGGACGAGCAGGTCGTCATCGACAAGCCCTTCGTCCATCTGGTGGGCGAGGACCGCAAGGGCTCGGTGATCAGCCACCTGGCCGCCTCGGGCTTGACCGCGCCGGACGGCAAGCGCTGGGGCACGTTCCGGACGCCGACCCTGTTCGTGCGGGCGCCGGACTTCGCCGCCAGCCATCTGACGATCCAGAACGCTTTTGACGGCCTGGCCGAGATGTCCAAGCCCGGCGGGCTGCACTCGCACGACGGCGCGGGCCCGCAGGCTGTCGCCCTGATGCTGGACAAGGGCTCCGACCGCGCGCGCCTGAGCGACGTGAATATCCTGGGCTATCAGGACACCCTTTTTCCAGACGCCGGCGCCAGCCTGTTCGAACGCTGCCTGATCACCGGCAGCTACGACTTCATCTTTGGCGCGGGGCGGGCTTTGTTCCGCGGTTGCGAGATTCGCTCGCAGCCCCGCCCGGTCGATCCCGTCGAGGGCTACATCGTCGCGCCCAGCACGCCGATCGACCAGCCCGTCGGCTTTGTCTTCCACCAGTGCCGTCTCACCAAGGAGGCCGGGACCAAGCCGGGTTCGGTGTATCTCGGCCGTCCCTGGCGGCCTTCGAGCCAGTTTCCCGACGGTCGTTATGGCGATCCCAAGTATGTCGGCATGTCCGCCTTTATCGACTGCTGGCTGGACGACCATATCGCGCCGGAGGGATGGACGCAGATGTGGTACACCGGCAAGGACGGCAACCCGCGCACCATGCTGCAGCCCGAGGACGCCCGGTTCTCGCAGTTTCGCCTTTCCGGGCCTGGCGGCGCGGGGACGTTCAGGCGTGGACGCTGGTTGTCCGCGGCCGAAGCGGCGAGCCTGGTCTCGTCCGCCGCTCGCTAGGCGCTGTCTCCGGCAGGTCAGTTCGGAGGGGTCAGGACGATCCCGTCAGTTCCTTCGCGTAGCGTAAGGCCATGGGTCGCCGCCACCAGTTGCGCCGTCTCACGCGGGGCGGTCGCTCGGAACCGCCCGGTCAGGCGAAGATCGGCCAGCGCCGGCCCGCCCAGTCGGAGCGGCTGGCGGGCGTTGGCGCGATTGAGTTCGATCACCAGATCGCCGAGCCGGCCGTTGTTCAGCTCGATCCAGCCGCTGCGCCAGTCGTCGGCGGCGGCGGAATTGAAGCGGAGCCGCCCTTCGATCCCGCGCGCGGAGACCCTGACGCTCTCGCCGGCCACGACGACTACCGATCGGTTGGGCGCGGCGGCCGAGACAACCCTCACCTTGCCCTCGCGCACGGTGACCTCGGTGGCGTCCGAGAGCCGGTTGACGTTGAAGGCGGTGCCCAACGCCGTGACGGATGCGTCGCGCGCATGGACGGTGAACGGACGGGACGGATCGTGGGCGACCTTGAAGAAGGCCTCGCCGCGATCCAGACGCACATCCCGCGCGCGTCGCGCCAAGGCCACGCGCGCCTCGGTATCGCCGTTCAGGGTCATGCTGGAGCCGTCGGCCAGCACCTCGATCTGCCGTCGGCCCTGAGGGGTCTCGAGCTTTAGGGCGGGGCGGGGCCAGACGCCGATCGCGACGACGCACGCGGCGGCCGCCGTGACGCCGGCCAGAGCCCAGATCGTCATGCCCTGCCTGCGAGGCCGCGTCTTGATCGGGGAGCTCGCGCGGGCGCCGACCATGGCCTGATGCAGTGATGGCGAGGCGATCAAATCGCGGTGCGCCGCCAGCAAGACTTTGCGGCGCGGATGGGCCGCCAGCCAGGCCTCTAGCTTCAAGGCCTCCGGGCGGGGGAGGACGCCGGAGAGGAGACGATCGGCCCAAAGCGCCGCCTGGCGATCATCGATGCTGTCGAATGGGGTGTCGCGCATGCGGTCTATCCTTCGCCCCGCGCGGCGTCCTGATGGACCTTGCGTAGGGTCGCCGACGCGCGGCTGTAGTGCTTTTGGACGGCCTCGGGCGTCAGGCGCAGGTCGAGCGCGATGCGTTCATAGGCTTGGCCGTCCAGGCGTCGCCTCAAATAGACCTCTCGGCGCAGCCTCGGCATGTTAGCGATCGCGCGAGAGAACGCTTCGGCCAATTCCCGTCCCTCCAGAAGAGCGACCGGTCCCGGCTGCTCGCAAGCCTCGGCATCGTCCAAAGCCTCGAAGCTGGGGCCCTGGCGACGGTCGCGCATGAGGTTGTCGAGCACGCGAAACGCATAGGCGAGGGGATTGAGCAGGGGCGCACGGCGCGCCCGCTGCAGAAGGCGCAGCACCGTCTCTTGAAACAGATCCTCGGCTTCGTGGCCGTCGGCGCCGCGGCGGCGCGCATAGGCCTTCAGCCGCGTCTCGTGCGCGCGCACGGTCTCGAAGACCGGCACGGGTTCGTTCTGAGCCATCCCCGGATTCCAGGCCTCGCCGCGCCCCGAAGGCGGGCTCGATCAGCGGCGGCGTTAGCCGAACTGTACGGCAGTTTTGTGAAGCTCGCCTCGAATGGACCCGAGTGAAAATACCATTGCGGGGACCATAGTTACAATATTCGTCAGTGAAGGGATAATATCTCATCGTTTCGGATGTCTGTCTCGCCTCCCGTAGAAAAATAAAAGTTTTACGACGCCTGTCTGATCTTGCCGCGGACGCTGTCTACCCCGTTCGAGACCCGAAAAACGGGCTCAAGGTTCTGGGGGCGTTTGATGAGCTACAAGTCTCGACTTCTGGCCGCCGTGGCGGCGCTTTCGATGGCGGCGGGGGCCGGCGAGGCCTTGGCGCAGAGCGCGCCTGTCGCGCCGTTGGCCGCCGAGGCCCGCTTCGATATTCCCGCCCAGGACCTCGGCGCGGCGCTGATGGCGTTCTCGCGGATTTCGGGCGTCGCCATTTCCGCCGATCCGGCGCTGACCCGCGGCCGCCAGTCGACGGCCGTCGATGGGCGCATGCGCGCCGAAGAGGCGCTGAAGCAGATGCTTTCCGCCGCGCCGCTGACGGTCGAGGTCATCAACGGGGCCGTGGTGCTGCGTGAGCGCCCTTTGGCCGCCGCCGATGAGGTCGACCAGCTGATCGTCGTCGGCTACGCGGCCGGTCTGCGCAAATCGCTCGACGCCAAGCGCGACGCCGACATGATCACCGACGTGGTCAGCGCCAACGACATGGGCAAGTTGCCGTCGGCCAACCTGACCGAGGCGGTGGCGCGCCTGCCGGGCGTCTCGGCGGTCCGCAACCATACGACGGGCGAGGGCGATCGCATCTCGATCCGCGGCCTGGCCACCGAGTACAACACCTATTCGGTCAACGGCGTGCGCCTGGGCGGCATGGGCTCGCCCGGCGACAACTTCTATCGCGGCGTGCGTTTGAGCTTCCTGCCCGCCGCCGGCGTCGACTCGATCACCGTGTTCAAGTCGATCCTGCCCAACATGGACGGCGACGCCCTGGGCGGCTCGGTCGAGATCCGCACCCCGACCGCCTTCGATTTCGATCCCACCCATCTGGCGGTGTCGCTGGAAGGCACGATGCTGGACAAGCGCGACCGGAAAAAGTCCGGCGAGGCGCAGGTCGCCTTCGGCCGGCAGTTCAACGAGAACCTCGGGCTGTTCGTCACCGCCAGCTATTCGCGCCGCAACTCGCAGTTCGAGCAGGTCGGCGGATCGGGCGACGACATGCCCGCCCGTTGGTTCGCCACCAACAAGTCGCGAGACTTCGACACTTCGACCTTCCAGACGCTCGGCGTCGAGCTGTCGGCCGGCGAAACCAAGGTCGAGCGCAAGGGTCTCAACGCCTCGCTCGACTGGCGCAACGCCGACCACGAAGTCCACCTGCGCGGTCAGTACAACGTCTATGACGAGACCGAATTCCGTAACCGGCTGAACTTCCGCAACTACGCCGACCGCATTTCCGAGCGTCTGGTCCAGAAGGACAAGTCGCGCACCGACCTGATGACGCCCGACAAGGCGGTGGTCGGCGTCGAGAACGGCGTGCGCGTCTACAGCTACTCGGTCAACGACATCGTCGATCAGAACAAGGACGGCCGGATCACCGACGCCGATCGCAAGACCAAGAGCTTCTACAGCCTGGACGGCGCTTCGGGCCTCTGGGATCCGCAAGGCTTCCGGCTGCGTCGCTACTGGGAAGGCGGCTCGACCGAGGGCGTGCTCGGCTCGGCGACGGTGGGCGGCAAGAGCCGGTTTGGCGACCTGACCATCGACTACGACGTCTCGTACTCCAACTCGCGCGACAACATCAAAGACGAGTTCGAGCTGCAGTTCCGCACCGACGCCTATGACTGGCTGGGCAATAAGGGCGTGTTCGTCTCGACCGCCGGCGACCCTCGCTTTCCCAAGTGGGTGCTGAACGCCGCGGGCATGGCCGCTGTTCAAGACCCGGCCGCCTTCAAGTATTCGAGTATGACCGCGGGCTTCGGTGAGAATGAGGAGACGCTCAAGCAGGCCCAGTTCAACCTGGCCTACGCGCCCTCCAGCGACTGGCTGCGCGAGCTGAAGGCGGGCGTGAAGATGTCGGTGTCGGAGCGTCGCAAGACCGGCGGCAGCTTCATCGACCTGACCCGCAGCGGCACGATGGCCGACTTCGCACCCTACTTTGGAACGTCGATCGACAGCCTGTTTGGCGGCGTCTATTCGGGCCAATACCGCCTGGGCGTCACGATCGACACCGACAAGATGATGGCCGAACTGCGCAAGGCCCAGGACGGCAAGTCTGCGTTCTTCAGCGGCCTGGCCACGTCGCCGGACGCGGCGGAAGTCTCCAACGAGGACACCTGGAACTATAAGGAGACCATCTTGGCCGGCTATGCGATGGCCAAGGCGCAATTCGGCAAGGCCGAGGTGATCGCCGGCGCGCGCGTCGAGCGCACGGAAAACGACATCCAGGCTTGGCTCGAAGACCCGCTGAAGGGCGACACCTTCACGCGCGACAAGTCCGACTTCGTCAACGTGCTGCCGTCGATCCACACGAACTACAAGTTCCGCGACGACCTGATCCTGCGCGGAGCGATCTGGACCAGCTTCTCGCGGCCGGACATCAACCGGATGAGCTCGGCCAAGTCATACGGCTACAACACCGACCCGAACGGCGACGGCAAGACCGATCCCAAGGACAAGTGGGTTCTCGAGAGCGTCACCACCGGCAATCCAAACCTCAAGCCGATGAAGGCGGTCAACTACGACGCCTCGCTGGAATGGTACAACGGCAAGACCGGCGCCTATTCGGTCGGCCTGTTCCACAAGGACATCCGCAACTTCCTGTTCCGATCCTCGTCCAGCGTCATCCAGGACGGCACGACGGAGAATTACACCGACGGAACCGGCGTCGACGTCTCCACGCCGATGAACGGCAAGTCCGCCAAGGTGACCGGCGTGGAGTTCAACGCTCGCCAGATCCTGCATTGGCTGCCAGCGCCGTTCGACGGTCTAGGGGTGGCGGCTAACATGACCTTCCAGCGCGCCCGCGCCGTGACCGGCATCAGCTGGCATCCGGCCGGCCTGGAGCTGCCGCTGATGGAAACGCCAGAGCGCCTGGCCAATCTGGAAGTCTTCTGGGAGCGCAACGGTTGGGAGGCCTATGTCTCCTACAGCTACCAATCGGAGTCGCTCGAGGACATCGAGGACTACGGCAACGATCCTTACGAGCAGGACTACAAGTTCGTCGACCTGATGGTCCGCCGTCACTTCAACGACCGGATGGCCGCGACGCTCAAGGTGCAGAACGCCCTGGACAGCCACACCTACTGGTACACCTTCGGCAAGGCCAAGGGCGGCATCCGCGACTACATCGAGAACGGCCGCTACATCAGCCTCAGCTTCGACTGGAAGCTCTGACCGTTACGCCGGCGGATCGCCCGCGTGCGGTCCTTCGGCGCCGGCGCTCCCGACCGCCTCGGGGCGCCGCGTCGGCGCGGCTTCCCCTTGGCCGCGCCGACCTCTCCCTTCCCTGAACGCCTGATCCGAGCCCATCATGACCCACAGCTTCAAAGCGCCCCGCGCCCCTGGCGCATCGTCCCGTCCGGCGGCCGCTCTCGGTTGCGGTGTGGCGCTGGCCGCCCTGCTGCTGGCCGCGGGTCCGGTCAGCGCCGACGGACCCGCCAAGGCGCGCCCCGCCGCCGAGCCGGTGATCGTGGGCGGAAAGCCCCAGCGGCTGATCGTCAATCCGACCGAGGATCCTTCGCGCGGCTTCGCGGTGACCTGGCGCATGGAGGTCGGCGCGGGCAAGGGCCTCGTGGAATACGCCGAGGCCACGCCCGGCCCGGCGTTCGAGGACGCCGTTTCGACCGTGATAGCCGACAGCGAAGTGGTTCAGTACGTTCCCCGCAACGGCGCGCCGGTCTCGGCTACCGCCCACAGCGCCGTCATCGAGGGGCTGAAGCCTGAAACACTCTACGTCTATCGGGTGGGCGATGGACGGACCTTCAGCGCCTGGCGCCAGGTCCGCACCGCCGCTGCAACGGCCAAGCCGTTCACCTTCCTCTATTTCGGCGATGTGCAGAACGAGGTCGAGAGCCACGGCTCGCGGGTCATGCGCATGGCTCGCCGCCTGGCGCCGGACGCGGCCCTGGCGCTCTATGCGGGCGATCTCATCAACCGCTCGGACGCCGATCGCGAATGGGCCGAGTGGTTCGATATGGCGCCGGACCTGCACGCCGAACTGCTGACCCTGCCCAGCCCCGGCAACCACGAATATGGGCCGCCCGTCGATGGGCGTCAGGTCCTGGCGCTGCAGTGGCGTCAGCAGTTCACCCTGCCGCGAAATGGTCCGGCGGGTGTTCCGGCGCTGGCGGAGACGGTCTACCAGGTCGACTATCAGGGCGTGCGTTTCCTATCGCTGGACGCCGACGCGATGAGCGATCATCCAGAACTGGCCGAGGCGACCTTGAAGTGGCTGGAGGCGCGTCTGGCCGATAATCCGAACGCCTGGACCGTCGTCTTCCTGCATTATCCGATCTATTCGACCGCCAAGGGGCGCGACAACGCCGAGCTCCGCGCCGCGCTCGAACCCGTCCTGCAGACGCACGGCGTTGATCTGGTGCTGCAGGGCCACGACCACACCTACGCCCGGGGACGCAAGGGCGCTCCGGTCTATGTGGTCTCGGTCGCCGGGCCCAAGCAGTATGTGGGCGGCGAGCGCGGCTGGGCCACCCGCAAGGCCACCGGCGTGCAGCTGTTCCAGGCGATCAGCGTCGACGGCGGCGAGCTGACCTACAAGGCCTACACCGCGACCGGCGCGCTCTATGACGCCTTCCGCCTCAGCAAGCCGGCCCGGGGCAAGGCCGCGCGGCTGATCGATCTGGCGCCCAAGAGCGCCGAACTCGACCTGAAACGCGCCCCATGATCCGACGTGTAGCCCTGGCGACCTTGCTTGGCCTTGCGGCGGCCACCGCCGCGCGGGCGGCGCAGCCGTCGTCCGCGGACCGCTGCGCCGCGACGCCCGCCATGAGCGCGGCGCTCGCGCGACTGGCCAAGCCGGAGGCGGGCCTGATGATCGCCGCCCATCGCGGCGCGCACAGCCGCGCGCCCGAGAACAGCCTGGCCGCGATCGAGGCCGCGATCGCCGAGGGCGCCGACATCGTCGAGATCGACATCGCGGTGACGACCGACGGAACGCCCGTGCTGATGCACGACAGGACAGTTGATCGGACCACGACGGGAAAGGGCCGTATTGAGGACAAGACCGCCTCCGAAGTCGCCGCGTTGCGCCTGAAGGAACGGGACGGTCGGCCCAGCGATGAGGCTCCGCCGACCCTGGCGCGCGCGCTGGCCTTGGCGTGCGGCCGGATCCTGGTGGATCTCGACCTGAAGAGCGACCGCCTCGGTCCTATCGTCGAGGTGGTCAACGCCTCGGGGATGCGCGCCACGAGCCTCTATTTCGATAGCGACCCAGCGGTCCTGGCGGGCGTGCGGGGGCTGGATCCCGCGGCGCGCGTGATGGTTCGGCTGACGACGGACATGCCCCTGGCCGAGCTGTTGACGAGCGTCGGCGCGGCGCAGGTCGTTCATGCCGATCTGGAAAGCCTGTCGCCGGGAGCCCGCGCGGAGATCGCCAGGCTCGGCCTGCGCGTCTGGCTCAATAGCCTTGGAGACGCCGACCAGAGACTGCTCGCTGGCGACCCGGCGGGCATCAAGGATCTGCGGGACCTGGGCGCGAGCATTCTGCAGACCGACGCGGTCCCCGAGCTCGCCGCCCTTCGTCGCTAGCGGGAAGCCGTCGACGGCTCGGCAACGGTCCCGTCGGCGGCCGGGGCGATCATCGAACCCGCAGATGACCGCCTGGCGCGAGGCGGATGGTCGGTGGGGGGCGGCTTTACTGTCATAAAGTCGTGCTAGCGCCGCACCATGCTCGGCCGGTCCATTCGTCATTCCGCTCTCTGGGCGAGGGAAGCGCTTCGATGAGCGACCTGGCCGGCCTGCGCGCGCAGCGGCGCGACCTTTATCAGTTCATCGTTCGGCGCACGCGGGACCCCGCGACGGCCGAGGATCTGGTGCAGGAGACGTTCGAACGCCTGCTGGCCTATGAGCAGGCGCGGACCATCGTCGATCGAGCCGCGCTGGGCTATCGCATCGCGTTGAACCTGGTGCGCGATCACTTCCGCCGCGCCAGCCGACGGCCCGCCCAGGCGCTGGACGACGACATTCCCTGCCAAGCCCCCGCGCCGGAGCAGATCCTGATGCATCGCCAGAAGGTCGAGGTGTTCGGCAAGGCGCTGGACGCCATGCCGCCCTTGCGTCGTGACGTGTTCATCCGACGCCGATTGCACGGCCACTCGCCGCGCCAGATCGCCCAAGATCTCAGCCTCAGCGAGGCGGCCGTCGAAAAGCACGTGGCGCGGGCGCTGGAGCAGCTGCATCGCGAAATCGCCCGAGCCGAGCGCCGCGCCGGCGGAGGCCGCCGATGAGCCGCGCCCGCCAAGAGGCCGCCGTCTGGGCCGCGCGACGACTGGACGCCGGCGACCGCCAGGACGCCGCCTTCGAGACCTGGAAGTCGGCCGACCCGGCGCACGGCCAGGCTTTCGATCAGGTTTGGCGCGCCAGTCAGGACCCCGCCCTGGCCGAAGCGATGCGGCTGAGCGAGCAGCGGCGGAGCGTTCCGCGCCGCGCTGGACGTTGGACCGCGCTGGCGGGCGGTCTCGCAGCTTGCGGCCTGGCCGCCTTCCTTGCCTGGCCCCAAATTCAGCTGATGACCGTCGCGCCCTTGGTGCTGCAGACCGCGCCGGGCCAGCACCGGGTCGCGAACCTGGCCGACGGCACGCAGGTCACCCTGGACGGAGCCACCCGCCTCGAAGTGCGCCTGGGCGCGCGGCAGCGCCAGGTCGAGCTGGTGAGCGGCGAGGCCTTCTTCGACGTCGCTCACGACGCGGGGCGGCCGTTCACAGTCAAGGCGCCCGAAGGCTCGGCCCGCGTGCTGGGCACGGCCTTCGACCTCGAGCGCGGCGATGGACGTCTTGAGCTTTCGGTGCGCCGGGGACGCGTGCGGCTGGCGCCGGCGGGACTGATCCATCGCACGGCCGAGCTGACCCAGGGCCAGCGGGCGTTCGCCAAGGAGGGGCGGTTGTCGGCGGTCCGCGCGTTCGATCTGCAGGCCGACGACTGGCGCTCGGGCTGGCTGGAAACGGACGGCATCCCCTTGGCGCGACTGGTCGAGCGGCTCAATCGCGCCTCGGCCATTCCGATCACGATCGCCGATCCGGCCTTGGGGCGTCAGCGGGTGGCTGGCCGCTTCCGGCTCGACGAGCCGCAGGCGCTGGTGCGCAATCTGGCGCTGATGCACGGCTTCACCGTTCGTCAGTCATCGGACGGATTGACGCTCTCGCGCTGAGCGCGTCGCCGAAACTTCACAAAAATCCCTGTCCGGGTTCGGGGGGCGCCGGCGTCTTCCCCGCCGAACCGGCGTTGAACGCCGCGCGAAAACGGGGATCATGACATGACTTCGAACATCTGGACCTGGCTGGGCTCGGCCTCCGCGGCCGCGTTGCTGACGGCGAGCCCCGTCCTGGCCGCGCCCTCCGAAAAGCCGACCCTGGCGATCCCGGCGGGCGATCTGGCCTCGGCCTTGCCGAGCTTTTCCCGGGCCACGGGCCTGCAGGTCCTGGCCGATCCGGCGCTTCTCAGCGGCAAGCACACCAACGGGGTGCGCGGCCAGTTCGACGCCGAGCGCGGCCTGGCCGAACTGCTGCGCGGCACCGGCCTGACCTTCGTGCGCAACGGCGGCGCGGCGATCCTGCGCCCGGCGGCCCAGAGGGTCTCCACCGCGCCCAGCGCCGCTACGGCGGCTGCTCCGCGCGCCGAGGCTGTCGCGGCGCGGGCCGACGAGCCCACCGAGATCGAAGAACTCGTCGTCACCGGCGGCTTCGCCAACTCGCTCGCCCGCGCGCTGAACGAAAAGCGCAAGGCCGCCAATGTCGTCGACGCCATCTCGGCCGAGGACATCGGCAAGTTTCCGTCCAACAACATCGCCGAGGCCCTGCAGCGCGTGCCCGGCGTGGCCATCACCCGCGACCGGGGCGAGGGTCTGTTCGTCCGCGTCCGGGGCCTGGGTCCGAACTTCCAGATCGTCACCCTGAACGGCCGCAGCGCCGCGGTGAACGAGAACATGCGGGACAGCGGCCAGAGCGGCCGCCAGTTCCGCTTCGACACCCTGCCATCCGAACTGGTGGCCGGCGTCGAGGTCGGCAAGACCCCGCTGGCGTCCCTGGACGAGGGGGCGATCGGCGGCGTGGTCGATATCAAGACCTTTCGCCCGCTGGATCTAGGCCGCACGACCTTGGCGCTGTCGGCCACCGCCAGCCGTCCCGAGCTCGCCGACAAGACCGACCCGCGCGTGTCGGGCCTGGCCAGCTGGACCAACGCGGCCGACACCTTCGGCGTGCTGGCGGCGGCGGTCTATGACCAGCGCACCTTGCGCCAGGACCGCATCACGGGCGTGGGCTGGAGCTATCCCAGCGCCAGCACCACCCTGGGAAAGAGCCTGATCGCCCAGGGCGTGCAGCTGTACGCGACCAATATCCGCCCGACGCTCGAGCGCGAGGACCGCGAACGCAAGGGTGTCGTTCTGTCGGCTCAGTATCGTCCCAGCGACGCCACCGAGATCACGCTGGACGGCAGCTACACCAAGCTCGACGACCACTATGACGAGCTGACCTATTCGGTCGATCCTGATCTCTCGACCCTGGTCGCCGGCTCCGCCGTGATCAAGGACGGCGTCATGACCGGCGGCGTGGCGAACACCAGCAGCCAGATCGGCCGCGAGGTCAGCGACCTGGCGCACGACAACATGATGATCGCCGGCAAGATCCGTCAGAAGCTCGAGGACTGGACGATCACCGGTGACCTCGCCTACGCCCGGGCCTATTCGGAAACCTCCAAGCCGATCACCCGCACCCGTCTGCAGGGCTCGATGGGCCGCGCGACGTTCAACCTGCCCCAAGCCGGCGACGGCCTGCCGGACGTCAGTCTGGCGACCGCCGACCTCAACAACCCGTCCCTGCTGCCGTTCCGCCGTATCGAGTGGCGGGTCAACGACGCCACGGACGACGAGACCGCCCTGCAGTTCGACGCCGAGCGGCCGATGACCCTGGGTCCGGTCAGCCGTCTTCAGTTCGGGGTCAAGTTTCGCGAGCGCTCGCGGTCCTATAATCGCGCCGACATCAACTACACGACCAACCTGACCGGCAAGTTCTTCGGCGCGGACTATTTCGACCCGTTCCCGGTCAGCGACTTCCTGGGCGGCGCCTCGGTCGGCCTGCCGACGAGCTGGGCCATGCCGGATCCGGCCGCCTTCTGGGCCCTGCGCGACCCGAACCAGAAGGGCACGGCCCGCGCGGACCAGCGCAACTCGTATCGCGTGTCCGAGAAGATCTCGGCCGGCTACGCCCTGGGCGACATCGACACCAGGCTGTTCGGCGCGCCCCTGCGCGGCGAGGTCGGCGTGCGGGTGGCCCAGACCAAGCAGGTCTCGGCCGGTCACGCCGACAACGGCAAGGCCGCGCTGCCCGTCCGCTTCGAGAAGACCTATACCGACGTCTTGCCGACGGCCAACTTCGCCCTGGAGCTGACCGACGCCCTGCAGGCCCGCGTGGCCGCCGCCAAGGTGATCACCCGGCCGTCCCTGGCCGACTTGGCGCCGCGCCTGACGCTGAATTCCGGGACCCTGCTGACGGCCGTGGGCGGCAATCCGCTGCTGAAGCCGTTCGAGGCCTGGCAGTATGACGCGACCCTTGAGTGGTACTTCGCCCCAGGCAGCGCGCTGGTGGCCGGCGCGTTCTACAAGGACATCACGACCTTTGTTTACAGCCAGAACACCAACATCGTCGTCGATGGGCAGACCTATGTGCTGACCTCGCCGACCAATGGCGGCAAGGCGACGATCAAGGGCGTCGAGCTGGCCTACCAGCACCTGTTCAAGAGCCTGCCCGCGCCATTCGACGGCCTCGGCTTCCTGGCCAACTATACCTACACCGACACCGAAGCGACCTACTCGCCGACCTTGAAGGACGAGATGGTCAATGTCGCCAAGAACAGCTTCAACGTGACGGCCTTCTACGAGAAGGACCGTTTCGCGGCCCGCGCCAGCTACAGCTGGGTCGACGACGTCCTGCAGGATGTCGGCGGGGCGGGCCTGTCGGCGCTGAACGACAAGGCGTTCGGCTCTCTGGACGGCAGCGTCAGCTACAAGATCACGCCGCAGATCACCGCGGCGATCGAGGGGCAGAACCTGACGAAGGCCTCGCAGCGGCAGTTCATCAAGGGTGGCTGGTTCGGCGGCTACACCAACTATGGCCGTACGATCAGCTTCGGCCTGCGGGCCAAGTTCTAGATCAATAGGCCTTTAAAGAAGCGGCCCGCGCGAGCGCGCGCGGGCCGCTTCGGCGGTTCGATCGCGTGCGCCGCCACCCTGCGCTCTTCGCGGTCGCGGACGGCGGATGTCAGCTCTACGATAGCGCGCTGGCGCCAACCGGCCCGGATGCGCCGAGCCGGTCGCGACTTTTGGGGGAAAGCGAAGAAGAATCGTCGCAACCCAAGGCTAGAGAGCACCCATGCTGAATTGGTTTGTTCGTCCCGTCCGCCTCCGCCGCCCTCGCGCCGCGGCCGCCATCGCCCTGTGCCTCGCGACGAGCGCCTGGACGCCCACGTCGGCGCATCCTGGACACGCCGTTGAACCGGTCGGGCCCGCGCACAGGGCGACGCGCCCCGCCAGGCCGGCGCAGCGCCGCTGGCTGGCTGGCGATCATCATGTGCACAGCTGGTTCAGCGTGTCGGTGAAGCCCGCCGCCGATCCTTCCCAGCCCCCGATCCTGATCAAGGCCGGGGACGCCAGCAATCCGATCACCACCAACGCCCGCATGGCGGCCAGGCATGGCCTCACTTGGATGGTCGCCACCGACCACGGCGGTCCGAACCATTCGAAGCTGAACCGAGACGAGGCCTATCCCGAGCTTCTGCGATCCCGACGAGAGACGCCGGGCGTGCTGCAGTTCTGGGGGATGGAACTGGACACCCCCGCGGCTGAGCATTCTAGCCTCATCCTCCCGCGCTCGGCCCTGGAGCGCGACGCCCTGTTCGGGATCGAAAGCGGCTACAATCGACGTGAGCCCTGGCCCGCCGATCCGGCGCGCGACACGGAGGGCTTCATGCTGGAGGCCCTGCGTCACATGAAGGCGCTGCCCCGGCCCCCGGTCGTGATCGCCAACCACCCGTCCAGATCAGCGACGGGCGTGGGGCGCTATGGCCTGGTCTCGCCGTCCGAGCTTCGCGATTGGAACGACACCGCCCCTGATGTCGCCGTTGGCATGGAGGGTGCGCCTGGGCATCAAGCCTCGAGCCTGAATCCCGACGGTTCGCTCAAGCCCAAGGGCGACCGGGGCGGCTATTCGCGCGCGCCGACCATGGGCGGCTTCGATCAGATGACCGCCAAGCTGGGCGGCTTCTGGGACGCCATGCTGGGCGAGGGCCGCCGCTGGTGGATCACCTCGACCTCGGACTCCCACCGTCACTACACCGACGGCGGCGACGACTTCTGGCCCGGCGAATATTCGAAGACCTATGTGAAGGCCGTGCGCACCTATGACGACGTGCTGGACGGCCTGCGCAACGGACGGATCTTCGTGACCCTGGGCGACCTGGTTTCCGAGGTCGACGTCACGGCCATGGCCGGTGGCCGCAAGGCCGAGATCGGCGGGCGTCTGGAGGTTCCGGCGGGAGCCGACGTCACGGTCGTGATCCGCGTTCGCGATCCCTCGGGCAAGAATTTCGGCGGATTCTCGCCGAGCGTCGCCCGCATCGACCTGATCCAGGGCGACGTCATGGGCCCCGCGAGCAACCGTGCGCTGGACGTCAATCCCACCACGCGCGTCGTCCGCGCCTTCACCCCGACCTCCTGGGTCCGCGACGGCGAGGTGTTGTCGATGATCCACGTGCTCAAGAACGTGCAAGGCCCGACCTACATCCGGGTTCGCGGGACGGGCGGCGATGAGCCCGAGCCGCTGCCGGACCCCTTGGGCGAGGATCCTTGGTCAGACCTGTGGTTCTACGCCAACCCGGTCTTCATCGCCGTCAAATAGGCCGGCACCGGCGCGGTCGCCTTCTGAAACGCCGGGTGGGCGCCAAACGCCGTGGACGTCGGCGCAGGGCTTGTTGGCTACTTCCGGCCCAACCGGCGACGTCGATCGATCGTCAGGGCCAGGAGGGTCGCGATCGCGCCAGACGCCAGATAGAGACCGATGGCCGGTAGGCCCCACAGGCTGGCCAGGCCAAGGGCGGTCAAAGGCGCGAAGCCCGCGCCGATCAGCCAGGACAGGTCCGAGGTCACGGCCGCGCCGGTATAGCGATAGCGCTTGGAGAAGCCCGAGCTCACCGCGCCGGCGGCCTGGCCGAAGGACAGCCCCAGGATGATGAAGCCGACGATCACGTAGGCCGTCTGGCCCAGCGAACCGCCGTCCAGCAGGCGCGGGGCGAGCAGGCTAAAGGCGCCGATCAGCAGGGCCGAGAGGGCCAGCTGGTTCTGGCGCGTGATGCGGTCGGCGATCCAGCCGGAGGCCAGGATGCCCGCGACCCCGAACAGCGCGCCGATCAGCTCGATGCGCAGGAAGGTCAGGGCCTGGCGGTCGTCGTGCAGGGCCACCCAGGACAGGGGGAAGACGGTCACCAGGTGGAACATCGCGAAGGTGGCCAGCGGCGCGAAGGCCCCGATCAGGACGTTGCCGCCCTCGGCCCGCACCAGACTGGCGATCCGCACGGGGCGCAGCTCCCGGGCTTCGAACAAGGCGCCGAACTCTTCGGTCGCCACGATCCGTAGGCGCGCGAACAGGGCCACGACATTGATCGCGAAAGCCGCGAAGAACGGATAGCGCCATCCCCAGTCCAGGAAGTCGGCCGGCGCCAGAGTCGAGACGAAATAGGCAAAGAGGCCGCTCGCCAGCATGAAGCCGAACGGCGCGCCCAGTTGCGGGATCATCGCGTACCAGCCGCGCTTGTTATCGGGCGCGTTGAGCGCCAGCAGAGAGGCCATGCCGTCCCAGGCGCCGGCGAGCGCCAGACCCTGACCGATCCGGCAGATGGCAAGCGCCCAGATCGAAAGAGGACCGATGACGGCGTAACTTGGCAGGAAGCTGATGGTGGCCGTCGATCCGCCCAGCAGGAAGAGCGCGACCGTCAGCTTGACGCCTCGTCCATAGCGCCGGTCGATGGCGCCGAAGATCACCGAGCCGATCGGCCGCGCCACGAATGCCAGCGAGAACAGAGCGAAGGCCAGCATGACGCCGGTCAGCCGGTCCACGAACGGGAACACCAGCTGGGGGAACACCAACACCGAGGCGATGGCGTAGACGAAGAAGTCGAAGAATTCCGAGGTGCGGCCGATAACGACGCCCAGGGCGATCTCCCCAGGGCGCGCGCCCTTATGGTCAGCGTGGAGGCGGCGCGCGTCTCGCTCAAGGCCTGAGGAGGTTGGGACTGCAAATTCGTGAGCCATCGTGACGCGCCTCGTCCTTGTTTTCCGTCCCAGCCTCGCGCCGCCTTGCCGGCGGTCTAGGCGCGAGCATGCCGCGAACGGGGGGCGTGTGGCAAACGCCTTCAGAGCGCTCCGGCTCCACGACGCCGCCCAGGCCAAAGGCGGCGCCGGTTGATCATCGTCAAGCGGACGCTTGACCTAGGACAAACGGTCCAATGTTGCGTCGCGGCGCCCGAGCGTATGAGCGCGCCCATGCGACTGAATTTCAGGCTCAAGAAAAGCTCGATCCCGCTGAAGATGCTCGCTCTGACGCCGCTGATACTGGCGCTGGGCGGCTGCGACTGGGTCGTCATGAACCCTTCCGGCGACATCGCCGCCCAGCAGCGCGACCTGATCATCATTGCGACCGTGCTGATGCTGCTGATCATCGTGCCGGTGATCGCCTTGACGCTGTTCTTCGCGTGGAAGTACCGGCGCTCGAACGAGGCGGCCAAGTACGATCCAGACTGGCACCACTCCACCCGGTTGGAGATCGTGATCTGGGCCGCGCCGCTGGTGATCATCACCATCTTGGGCGCGGTGACCTGGAGCAGCACCCACCTGCTGGACCCCTATCGTCCGCTGGATCGCATCGCGCCGGGCCGCTCGGCCGAGAACGTCAAGCCGCTGAAGGTCCAGGTCGTGGCCCTCGATTGGAAGTGGCTGTTCATCTACCCGGAGCTGGGGATCGCCACGGTCAACGAGATGGCCGCGCCGGTCGATCGGCCGCTGAACTTCGAGCTGACCAGCTCGTCGGTGATGAACTCGTTCTACGTGCCGGCCCTGGCCGGCCAGATCTACGCCATGCCCGGCATGACGACCAAGCTGCACGCGGTGATCAACAAGCCGGGCGTCTATGACGGCTTCTCGGCCAACTACAGCGGCGAGGGCTTCTCGCACATGCGCTTCAAGTTCCGCGGCATGAGCGAGGACGCGTTCGCGCGCTGGACCGAGGAGGTCCGCAAGGGCGGCGGCCGCCTGGACGGCTCGCGCTACCTCGTCCTTGAAAAGCCCAGCGAGAGGGTCCCGCCCCAGCGCTTCGCCGCCGTGGACGCCGACCTCTTCCACAAGGCGGTCAACCGCTGCGTCGAGCCGGGCAAGATGTGCCAGCACGACATGATGGCGATCGACGCCAAGGGCGGCCTCGGGATGGCCGGCGTCTACAACGTCACCACCCTCGAATACGACAAGCGCGTCCGGCGTGGCGAACAGGGCGGTGGTTTCCGCTCGTTCGTCGCCGCCCTGTGCGCTCCTTTCGCCGGCCCCTCGGCGCGCTGATTTCCTAGAGACGTCAAATGTCCCCGGACCTCGTCAAATTCATCTTCGGCCGTCTCACCTGGGACGCCATTCCGCTGCACGAGCCCATACTGCTCGCCACCTTCGCCATGGTGGCCCTGGGCGGCCTGACGGTGCTGGGCCTGCTGACCCGCTACAAGCTGTGGGGCTATCTGTGGCGCGAGTGGCTGACCAGCGTCGACCACAAGAAGATCGGGGTGATGTACATCATCCTGGCCATCGTCATGCTGCTGCGCGGCTTCGCCGACGCCCTGATGATGCGGGCCCAGCAGGCCATGGCGTTCGGCGAGGTCGCCGGCTACCTGCCGCCGCACCACTACGACCAGATCTTCACCGCCCACGGCGTGATCATGATCTTCTTCGTGGCCATGCCGCTGGTCACGGGCCTGATGAACCTGTCGGTGCCGCTGCAGATCGGCGCGCGCGACGTGGCCTTTCCATTCCTGAACAATTTCAGCTTCTGGATGACGGTCGGCGGCGCTGTGCTGGTCATGGCCTCGCTGTTCGTGGGCGAGTTCGCCCGCACCGGCTGGCTGGCCTATCCGCCGCTGTCGAACCTGGCCTACAGCCCCGACGTCGGGGTCGACTACTACATCTGGGCCCTGCAGGTCGCGGGGGTCGGGACGACGCTCTCGGGCATCAACCTGGTCGTGACCATCATCAAGATGCGCGCGCCGGGCATGAGCCTGATGAAGATGCCGGTCTTCACCTGGACCGCCCTGTGCACCAACGTCCTGATCGTGGCGACCTTCCCGATCCTGACGGCCACCCTGGCCCTGCTGACCGCCGACCGCTACCTGCTGACCAACTTCTTCACGAACGACTTCGGCGGCAACCCGATGATGTACGTGAACCTGATCTGGATCTGGGGTCACCCGGAGGTCTACATCCTGATCCTGCCGGCCTTCGGCGTGTTCTCGGAAGTCGTCTCGACCTTCTGCGGCAAGCGCCTGTTCGGCTACAGCTCGATGGTCTACGCCACCGTCGTCATCACGATCCTGTCCTACATCGTCTGGCTGCACCACTTCTTCACGATGGGCTCGGGCGCGAGCGTGAACTCGTTCTTCGGGATCACGACGATGATCATCTCGATCCCGACGGGCGCGAAGATCTTCAACTGGCTGTTCACGATGTACCGCGGTCGCATCCGGTTCGAGGTCCCCATGCTGTGGACCGTCGGCTTCATGGTCACCTTCGTGATCGGCGGCATGACCGGCGTGCTGCTGGCCGTTCCGCCCGCCGACTTCGTTCTGCACAACAGCCTGTTCCTGATCGCCCACTTCCACAACGTCATCATCGGCGGCGTGGTGTTCGGCATGTTCGCCGGCATCACCTACTGGTTCCCCAAGGCCTTCGGCTTCAAGCTGGATCCGTTCTGGGGCAAGGTTTCGTTCTGGTGCTGGCTGGTCGGCTTCTGGGTCGCCTTCACCCCGCTCTATGTGCTGGGCCTGATGGGGGTGACCCGTCGCATGAGCCACTTCGAGGATCCCAGCTTGCAGATCTGGTTCGTGATCGCGGCCATCGGCGCGGTGATCATCCTGTGCGGGATCGTGGCCTTCCTGGTCCAGATCGTCGTCAGCATCCGCAACCGCGAAGCCCTGCGCGACGTCACCGGCGACCCCTGGGGCGGCCGGACGCTGGAGTGGTCGACCTCGTCGCCGCCGCCGGCCTACAACTTCGCCTTCACGCCGGTGGTGAGCGAGCTTGACGCCTGGTGGGACATGAAGGCGCGAGGCTATCAGCGCCCGACGACCGGCTTCATCCCGATCCACATGCCCGCCAACACCGGCGCGGGCGTGGTCCTGGCTGGGATCAGCGTGGTGCTGGGCTTTGCGCTGATCTGGCACATCTGGTGGCTGGCGGCCGTTTCGTTCGTCGCCCTGATCGGCGCCGCGATCGCCCACACCTTCAACTTCAAGCGTGACTATTACATCCCGGCCGAGGAGGTCATCCGCGTCGAGGACGCGCGCACCGAAGCCCTGCGGAGCCTGACCTGACCATGGCCTCTCAAGCCCATGCCCTCACCGAGGCGGACAAGAGCCGCTTCTACCTGACCAAGGAGCACCATCCGGAGAACGGGACCCTGCTGGGGTTCTGGATCTACCTGATGAGCGATTGCCTGATCTTCGCGGTGTTGTTCGCGACCTATGCCGTGCTCGGCCGCAACTACGCGGCCGGCCCGTCGGGCGCGGACCTGTTCGACCTGCCGCTGGTGGCTGTCAACACGGGCCTGCTGCTGCTGTCGTCGATCACCTACGGCTTCGCGATGATCTCGGCTCAGGCCAAGAAGGTAAGGCCGGTCCTGGCCTGGCTGGCGATCACCGGCCTGCTGGGCCTCGGCTTCCTGTCGCTGGAGCTCTACGAGTTCCATCACCTGATCAGCGAAGGCGCCGGTCCGCAGCGCAGCGCGTTCCTGTCGTCGTTCTTCGTGTTGGTCGGCACGCACGGCCTGCACGTGACCTTCGGCATCATCTGGCTGGTCACCCTGATGGTCCAGGTCGCCCAGCGCGGTCTCGGCGCCGAGATGAAGCGCCGCCTGATGTGCCTGTCGATGTTCTGGCACTTCCTCGACGTCGTCTGGATCGGCGTCTTCTCGTTTGTCTACCTGCTCGGAGTCCTGAAATGAGCGCGGCCAGCCATGACGCGCACCACGCGCACGACGAGCACCACGACGGCGCCCACGGCTCGCTGAAAGACTACGTCATCGGTTTCGTCTTGGCGGTGATCCTGACGGCCATCCCGTTCTGGTTGGTCATGGGCCATGTCCTGCCGACCCCCCAGATGACCGCCGTCGCGGTGATGGGTCTGGCGGTGATCCAGGTGCTGGTCCACATGATCTACTTCCTGCACATGAACGCGCGTTCGGAGGGCGGATGGACCCTGCTAGCCCTGATGTTCACCCTGATCCTGGTGATCATCACGCTGAGCGGCTCGCTGTGGGTGATGCACAATCTGAACACCCACATGATGCCGGCGACGGCGCACGACATGCAGCAGATGCCGTGACCCAGGGGCTGCGCACGCGGTCGATCGTCCTGATCGGCCTCTGCGTGGCCTTCACGGTGTTGTTCGCCGCGCTCGGCGCGTGGCAGGTCCAGCGGCGCGCCTGGAAGCTCGACCTGATCGCCCGCGTCGAGCAGCGCCTCCAGGCGGCGCCGGTTCCGCCTCCCGAGCCGGCGCAATGGGCGGGGCTTACCCGGGAAGGCGATGCCTATCGCCGGGTGCGCCTCGTCGGCGTCTACGATCATCAGCGCGAGGTCCTGACCCAGGCGGTGACCGAGCTTGGTCCCGGCTTCTGGGTGATGACGCCCTTGCGGGCCGAGCAGGGTTTTACGGTCCTGGTCAATCGCGGCTTCGTCCCCATCGCCCGCAAGACGCCGGACACCCGCATCGCCGGCCAGGCGCCGGGTCCGGTCACCGTCGTGGGATTGCTGCGTCTCAGCGAGCCCGGCGGCGGCTTCCTGCGGGCCAACCGACCGGACGAAGGACGCTGGTACTCGCGCGATGTCCAGGCCATCGGACGCACGCAAGGGATCACGACCCTGGCGCCCTATTTCGTCGACGCTGACGCGACCTCCAACCCCGGCGGATGGCCCCGCGGCGGATTGACCGTCGTGCGTTTTCCCAACAGCCATCTTATCTATGCCCTGACCTGGTTCGGTCTTGCCCTGCTGACGGGCGGCGCGGCGGTCTACGTCGTGGCTGACGCGCGTCGAACCCATCGGAAAGAGGACGAATGACGCCTGGCGCCAGCTTCCTGATCTCCGGCGTCTCGGGCTGGCTGTCGGGCGCGCGCGCGGCCGAGAACGCCAACGGTCCCTCGGACGCGATCGCTCGACAGAACATGCTGCAGCTGATCCAACTGCGCTGGATCGCCGTGGCCGGCCAGGTGGTGACGATCCTGGCGGTGAATTTCGGGCTGCGCTTCAAGCTGCCGCTCTTCGAGATGATGCTGGTCCTGGCGGCGCTGGTGGCGCTGAACCTGTTCAGCCTGCTTCGTCTCAAGCGCGCCGAGCCGTTGGGGCCCTACGACCTCTTCGCCGCCCTGACGCTCGACGCCCTCGCTCTGACCGTCCAGCTCTATTTCAGCGGCGGCGCGACCAATCCGTTCACCACCCTCTATCTGCTGCACGTGATCCTGGGCGCGGTGCTGCTCGAGGCTTGGGCGACCTGGGCGATCGTGGCGCTGATCAGCTTTTGCTTCGTTGGGCTGATCGCGTTCAATCGTCCGATCATCACGACCGGCCTCAGCGACCAGGCCTTCTTCGAGCTGTTCGTCATGGGCATGCTGATCGGCGTCGTGCTGGACGCCCTGTTGCTCGTGACCTTCGTCGGCAAGATCAACACCAATCTGCGCCGGCACGACGCGCGGCTGGCCGAGTTGCGCCAGCAGGCGGCGGAGGAAACCCATATCGTCCGCATGGGCCTTCTCGCCTCTGGCGCGGCGCATGAGCTGGGCACGCCGCTGGCGACGCTGGACGTCATCCTCGGCGATTGGCGCCGCCTGCCCTTTTTCGCCGCCAACCCCGAACTGGCCCAGGAGCTGGAGGATATGCGGGGCGAGGTGAGCCGCTGCAAGGCGATCGTCAGCGGGGTCCTGCAGTCCGCCGGCGAAGCCCGAAGCGGTGAGGTGAGGGCGAGTACGCTGCGCGCCTTCATGGACGAGGTTGTCGCCGAGTGGCGAGCCAGTCGCGCCGAGCACAATCTGATCTATGACACGGACCTTCTGGATGCGACGCCGATCGTCGCCGAGTCGACCCTGAAACAGGTGATCCACAACGTGCTCGATAATGCGCTCGAGGCTTCGGCCGCGACGACGCGGCTGATGGCGGTGATACGGAACGGCTGGATCCGGATCGAGGTCGAGGATGACGGGGCGGGGTTCACCAACGCCACGCTTGAAGCCCTTGGTACGCCGTATAATTCCACCAAGGAGCGGGACGGCGGCGGATTGGGCCTGTTCCTGGTCGTCAATGTGCTGCGCAAGTTGGGTGGTCGCGTCAGCGCCGCGAACCGTCCCGAAGGCGGCGCGCGGGTCGTCCTGGACCTGCCGCTGTCATCGCTCGAGATCGGAGGCCATCGTGTCGACTGACCGCAAGCTGATTATCATCGAGGACGATGAGAAGTTCGCCGCCACGCTGAAACGCTCCTTCGAGCGCCGCGGCTACGAAGTTGCACACGCTCGCGGCTTGGACGAGGCGATCACGGCGTTGACGGTTTTCGCGCCACGCTACGCCGTGATCGACCTGAAGCTGGACGGCGAGTCCGGCCTTGCTTGCGTGCGCGCCCTAGCTGAGCACGACCCGTCCATGTTGATCGTGGTCCTGACGGGCTTCGCCAGCATCGCCACGGCTGTTGAAGCCATCAAGCTCGGCGCGAGCCATTACCTGGCCAAGCCATCGAACACCGACGATATCGAGGCGGCCTTCAGGAAGGGCGAGGGCGATGTCGACACCGCCATTGGCCAACAGGCTACATCAATTAAGAACCTGGAATGGGAGCGGATTCACCAGACCTTGGTCGAGACCGACTTCAACATTTCCGAAACAGCCCGGCGTCTTGGCATGCATCGCCGAACTTTGGCGCGGAAGCTGGAGAAGCGGCGGATTAGATGACGCTGGGTCGTTGACGCCATGGTGGGCGGCAGCGCCCAATGGCGACCGGCGGACACCTGCGCGCCGGCGTCCTGCTCTTGCCGCACCCCGCTGATCTGCTCTTCCGTGCTCCCTGATCGCTCCGCCTGTCGGTCCTCTGGTGGAGCGGACTCTGAGTGTTTCTGAAGGAGTTTCGGAGGGGCGCATCACCGACAATGAATTCTGCAGACCAGCAAACTGGGCGATAGCCAACGGAGTGCTTGAAACATAATGGAGGCCCGGGCCGGAATCGAACCGGCGGGCGCGGATTTGCAGGTGTAAACTTGGGCAAGTTATAGAAAATTGTAGATGTAGATCGAGAAATCGAAAGTCGTTTAAAATCTGATGGGGAAAACTTTCCTACAATAACCCATTTGTTCGCCGGGGTTTCTCTTTGTACGATATTATCGTGTTCTGGGGGATTCGTCGACGTTCAAGATTTCTGGCTTGAATTTCGGCAAACTAGATTGACGCATATTGAGCGCTCTAAGGTGGTTTTTTAGGTGACGGCAAGATTGAAGCGTCCGGGCCCAACGGTCCCACACGCGGTTGTCTGCACACTGGAATTTCCAAGACCACCAGCGGCGGGGCTGGTCTCGCCGGGCGACCGGAATCTTTCTTTTTCTACGCCATAGTTGGCCCTACTCCCGGCCACGCTTGCCGCTGGAGGCCATGAGCGCAAGCTGGCGCCATGGACGACCACCTCTTGGACTTCGAGATCCGGCCGGGCTGCATCCGTAGCGACGGACGGCAAGCCGTAGGTCGTGGACAGCGCCTCTCGCGCCTTATCGCCAAGCCTGCGCGGACGGTCTCGCGATCAGGCGGGCCTGGCCCGGCCAGACGCTCAGGATCCCCCGGCCGGTGCTCGCGGATCGGCAGAGGTCAGGACGCCGCCAACGCGCTGAAGTTTCGCGGCGGCGCCGCCGGCTATCGCCGCGTCGTCATCAAGACCCGCATGGCGGCCCTGAAGCTTGGAAGCCAGGCGGCCGGCGCGCATCTGCGCTACCTCGTGCGTGATGGCGTCACCCGCGATGGCCAGCCCGCCAGCCTCTATGATCGTGACGGCGAGGGCGTTGACGGCGCGGCCTTCACCGCGCGCGGCGCCGGCGATCGCCGCCAGTTCCGGTTCATCGTCGCGCCCGAGGATGGCGCGGACCTTTCGAACATGCGCGCCTTCACCCGCGACCTCATGGGGCAGATGGAGCGCGACCTAGGGACCAAGCTCGATTGGGTGGCGGTCGATCACTTCAACACCGGCCACCCGCACAGCCATGTCGTGGTCCGGGGCAAGGACGAGTTCGGCAAGGACCTGATCATCGCCCAGGACTACCTGACCCACGGCCTTCGCCATCGCGCCCAGGAGCTGGCGACCTTGGAGCTTGGGCTACAGACCGAGCAGGAGATCGCCCGCAAGCGCGAGGCCGAGATCACCGCCGAGCGCTTCACGGATATCGACCGCGGCCTCGTCGCCGACATGAGCGCTGCGCGCACCATCGACATGCGGCCAGTCGCCGGCCAGGCGGGCGGCGATCAAGAGGCGACCTTGCGCCAGGGCCGCTTAAGAACCCTGGAACGCATGGACCTCGCCGAGCAGGTCTCTCCCGGCGTGTGGAGGCTCGCCGATGATATTGAGCCGACCTTGCGCGGCCTTGGCGAGCGCGGAGACATCATCCGCGCCATGAGCCGAGCGGTCAGCCGGCGCGGTCGCGAGGCCAACCCCGAGGCCTTCGTTATCGACGGGGCGGGCGAGCCCTCGACGCCCAAGGCCGGGCGGGTGATCGACAAGCGGCTGACCGACGAGTTGGGCGATCGTGTCGGCCTGGTGGTCGATGGGATCGACGGCCGAGTTCGGCATGTCGAGGTCGATGGCGACACCGCCGCCGAGATTCGCATCGGCGCTGTCGTCGAGACCGGCGCCAGACCCGCCAGCCGACCAGCGGACAGGACCATCGCCGCCCTTGCCGAGGATGGCGTCTATCGCCCCAGCGACCACCGCCAGCGGCTGCTCAGCGGCGAGATGAAGCTCCCGCCTGGCGCCAACGCCGACGATCTCGTCGAAGCCCACGCCCGCAGGCTGGAGGCGCTACGCCGGGCCGGTGTCGTGGAGCGATGGAGCGAGGACGTTTGGAGCATTCCCAGGGACTTCGCAGCCCGCGCCGAGGCCTTCGAACAGGGCCGCCGATCACAGGTGCGCCTGTTGTCGGCCTTCGACCTGGAAAGCCAGATCCGCAGCGATGGCGCGACCTGGCTCGATCGTCAGCTCGTCGGCGGCGGGCGGCTAGAGGCCGCACCGCAGGGCTTTGGCGCAGAGGTCGAGCGCGCCCTCGATCGGCGGCGGGACGCCTTGCTTCGCCAGGGTCACGCCACGCGCGGCGTCGATGGCGATTGGCGCGCCAAGCCAGACTTGCTGGCGACGCTGGAGCGTCAGGAGATCAGCCGGCGCGGTGAGGCCATGGCCAAGGAACGGAACGTGCCGTTCCGGATGCCCGAGCCCGGCGAGGCGGTGCGCGGCAAGTTGGTCGATAGCCTGCAACTGGCGTCGGGCAAGTTCGCGGTGATCGAAGGCCATATGGACTTCGCGCTCGTGCCATGGCGGCCGGTGATGGAGCGCTATCAGGGCCAGGACATCGCCGGCACGGTCGAGATGGGCGGGAACATCTCCTGGCGGCTCGGGCGCAGCCGAGGCCTCGGCATCTAACGCCCGGTCGGCTCGTCGCCATCGAGTCCAAGGCCGCCAGGCTCGAAAGCCTGATCGGAGAGCGAGGCCCCGCTGCTGAGACGACGGTTCAGGGCCTGGATGAAGTTGCCATAGCGCTTCTGGCCCAGCGCCCGCGTCGCCGGCTCATCGGCGGCTGAGACGACGGGCGTCGCGCCAAGCCAGGTACGGATGAAGATCGCCAGCGCCTCGTTGCCGACCTGGGCTTCGCGTTCCAACCGCTCCATGTGTTTGTTCATCCGGTCCAGGCGGCGCAGCAAGGCCGCTTCCGTGCGCTCAGCGCCGTCTGGCGACATGAATGAGGCCAGGGCCGCGCGCACGATCTCCGACTTGGGTCGACGGGTGCGGATCGACAGTTGGTCGAGGGCCTTGGCCAGATCGGCGGGCAGATAGACCTTGGTCTCGACCTTCATGCGACGGCCTCGTCGATCAATCCAAGGCGCTTACGCGACAGCCAGGCGCGATGGCGGGCGCGGGTGTAGGACGACGCCGGTTCAGCGACGGCGATCCGGCCGCCGATATGGCGCCAGTGGTCGGGGCAGACGCGCTCGGGATTGATGCCGAGCGCCTCGATGGCGTCGATGGCGTCCAGGCCGGCGCGGACCTTCACCCAGGTCTTTAGGTCGAGGAGGACTTCGGCGCCGGGGTTGACGAACGGAACGTGGTCGAAGGGATCGCCCGGCGGGGCGGCGCGCAGGACCCAGAGCCGCGAGAGGGTCGTGCCGTATTCGCCGGCTTCCCAATGGACCAGGGCGAAGATGGAGCCCTCCCGAAACATGAGGGTGCGGCGGCGGCGGTCGTGGATTACTTCCGCGGCAGGGCGGCCAAAGCGGATCCAACGTTGAAGCCGGCCCTTCAGCCAGATCAGCTCGACGCACGTCGTCTCCGCAGGCTCGTCCATATCCTGGCTCCCGGTTCGTCGACAGGGTTCCTGGCCAGGGGGGACTTGCAAGCGTCCTGGAGCCTTTGGCGTGCAAAGAGAAGCTATGGGATAGAATTGGGACGGTTGTCCGTTCCGTCTCGAAGACTTTCCGCCCTGGAGCGCTTGGTGGAACGAGGGCCGGACGCTCAGGCGAGCGTCAAGGGTGGCGCCTGCGGCGCCATCGCGGAGCGACGGCGAAGCCGCCCTTGACCCTCACCTGAGCGCCCGGCAAGAGGCTCTCCAAGCGCTTCAGGGCGAGCCCCGACCTTTCAGGTCCTGGCTCTTACGAGCGAAGCCGCACGCCTGGGCCGCCAGCCGAGTCGGCGCTGATGAAGATCACGCCGCCGTCCTCCAGAACCCGCTGCACCTTATCGAGAGTGCGTGAATGCATGTCGCCTTTTCCAGACTCAAACCGCTGGACCGTCGATGGCGCCACGTCAGCCGCAGCGGCCAGCTCGCGTACGCCCAAGCCCAGCGCTGTACGAGCAAGCTTTAGCTGCAGGGGCGTTATAATCGACACGGATGGAGCGTCCTTGCGCACGTGGTATTGACTTTGTTGGTTCCCTGTGCGCACCCTTGAGCACTCAGAACTCGAATCCGCCCGATCCTAACATAGATCGGACCGAGCGCTCGCGCCGGGAGCCCCGTCATGTCCAATGGAAAGAAAGATCCCGCCGCCATTTCACGCCGAACCGTGTTGGGCGCGGCGTCGGCTACGCCATTGGCGTGCGGCGCCCGGAAGGGGGCGCTCAACCCGCTCGACGACCTGGTCGCCCTATGCGGTCGTTGGTTGGCAAGTGACTTCAAAACAGATGAACTGGCGCGGCGATGGGCGGCTTTGGAGATCCTGGCCGCGTCCGGCTATGACTATTTCCGGATGGACGACCGCCAACGACGCGGCTTGCCCATGGCGCCGGAGATGGAGGCCATCGAGCGCGAGCTTGATGGCCTCGGGGCGGAGCGGAAGGCCCTGTTCAAGACGATTGCGGCGCGGACGCCTCGCGATCTGCATGAGGCGGCCAGCCTCTTATTGATCGCCTCGCGAATGGACGTCCATGAGCCGGGGCCGACCGCGCCTTTGGTGAGGCGGGCGATGGCCTATCTGTCGGAGGCGACATGCCCCGGCTGTGGAGCGCCATACCTGCCGCCTAGCCTCCCGCCATGTTGACGAAGCTAGGGCGGGAGCCGTCGGCGGACCGCCGATCGCCGCCGATTGTTTCTCTTTCTTCGCCGCAGCTAGCCGGGATCGTTCCCGGACTTGTCGGGGCTACCCCAACGCCATTTTCTTGATCGTCCGAGGAGCTCTTCCATGGCGTCGCACAAGATCCCCTTCACCCCCGCACAGATCCGCAAGGCGTTGCTGGAAGCGCAGGCCCAGGGCGTCGAAATCGGCGAAATCCGTTCGCACCCTGACGGATCCTTGTCCTTCACCGCCAAGCTGGCGAAAGAGCCGCCGCTCGAGGCCACCGACGAGGCGACGCGGGCCAAGGCGAAATCCATTCGCGAAGAGCACGACCTTCCCAAGGGGGTGCGATTTCAGGTCAAAACCCTGAGCAACGGCAGCGTGGCGCGGTACGGCTACTATGGTCGAGGAAAAGAGGCCGTTCCGCTCGGGCGCCTCGGCACGCCGGCGTTCGACAAGGCGGTAACGCAGCTTCTGGGGCGGGATCGGCGCGCGCCCCCAGAGGGCACGGTCGCCAACCTAATCTACCGCTACAAGACGTCGGCCGATTTTGCCCGGCTGCGCCAAACCACCAAGACGGACTATCGTCGTTGGCTCGACAAGGTTCAGGAGGCTTTTGGCGGAAGGACCTTCGAGGAGATCGAGGCGCGGGACTTCTCCCGCGAGGTCTTCGCCTGGCGCGACGGCTACGCCTCTTCGCCCCGTCAAGCCGATTATGCGGTCTCGGTGTTCAAGGTCTTGCTGTCGTGGGGCTGCCGTCGCGGCTTCATCGATATCAACAGGGCCGCCCGCGTCGATAAGCTCTACCGCCACGCGCCGCGCGCCAATTCCTGGAGCGATGACCAGATCAGCGCCTTCATGGCGGCCGCGCCGCCGAACATGCAGTTGGCGCTGATGCTCGCTTTGGAGACCGGTCAGCGTCAGGGCGACGTCATTCGTCTGACCTGGGCGGACATCCAGGACGGTATCCTGCATTTGAAACAATCCAAGACCGGCGCGGTCGTCGCCGTGCCGATCAGCCCGGCGCTGCAAAAGCACCTCGACGCCGTCCCAGGCGAGCATAGCGGCCCCATCCTGCGATCAGAGTCGGGGCGGCTCTGGAACAACCCAGGCTGCACGCTTCGCTCCGCTTGGCAGCTCATCTGCAGACGTGTCGGAATAAAGGGGGTCACCTTCCACGACCTTCGGGGAACCTTCGTCACACGTAAGCTCTCGGAAGGGTGGTCGCCGACGGAGGTGGCGATGTGCACAGGCCATACCTTGCGGGATCTCGCTTCGCTCGACGTCTATGCGGACCGGAAAGTGATCGCCCGGCGCACGGCGGAACGGTTGGCGGCCAGGCGGTTTGCAACCTGAGCGCGGCGTGGGTGTCCGCTATATGGAGACGAAATCATCGTGTTTTAAGAGCTTTCGGCTTTTCTACCCCCATTTGTACCCACGGTTCCCGCCGCTGCTGCTGGGCGGTTTTTGGGCCGTTTGCGATGGAAAAGTCTTCCGAACGACGCTGGCAGGCGCGGGTAAGCGCCGTCAGACTAGACCTTGTTGAGGCCCGCGACGACGCGATCGATGCCTCTGTTAGGCCGGCATGCGTGGGCAGTTGAGGCCATCGGCGCCACAGGCCCCGGCCTTTTTTAGGTGGTCTGTGGCCAGGTGCCCGTCAGGCGGCGTCATGTGCATTTGGTGAGACACCTGCTTGGTGGTCCGACCGACTACACTCGACAGCCTTCCATCCTACTAGGGACCACGCAGTTGCGGGCGGCGAGGCGATGCTCACTCCATTCTAGCTGCACCAGACTGATGGGCGTCTTATCAACGAAGATGCGATAGTAGGCCGACGACTGGCGACCCGTAGGCGGCTCATGTCCATGTCTCTAGCCGCGATACTGCCGCATGGTCGCACCTGATATGTTGTCCCTGGTGGTGATGTCGGGACCGGCGGGAGCCGATTGGGCGCCGGCGCCCAACATAAGGATTTATGCGACGACGCTAACGCATCGAAGCGAACAGCGGCTATATCGAATGGCGGACACTGACGGTGCTATCGCGGCCCGCTGGAAACCATTCTACGCCCTCCGTCGACGAAACGCCTAACTGACGGCTGGCCCGCGACAGCTAACGTCGCGGTTCGGAGAAGTTTTTATGCAGACTGTCTTGGTGACCGGCGGGGCCGGCTATGTCGGATCGCATTGTTGCCTGGCTCTCGCGGCGGCCGGATTTCGGCCGGTCGTGTTCGATAACCTGTCCAACGGCCATCGTGAGCACGTGCAATGGGGGCCTCTGGAAGTCGGCGATATCCGCGACGCCGCGCGCCTGGACGCTGTGTTCGCCGCTCATGCGCCGGTCGCGGTTCTTCACTTCGCCGGCCGCATCGAGGTTGGGGAGTCGGTGAAAGATCCTGGCGCCTTCTATGATCATAATGTCGGCGGGGCTATCACCGTGATCGAGGCCGCCCGCCGCGCCGGCGTCAACGCCATGGTCTTCTCCTCGACCTGCGCAACTTTCGGCGAGCCGGTGGCCGTGCCGATGGATGAGCGCCACCCTCAGGCGCCTCTGACCCCCTATGGTCGCAGCAAGTTGATGGTCGAGCAGGCCCTGGCCGACTATGATCGTCATGTCGGCTTTAGAAGCGCGGTGATGCGCTACTTCAACGCCGCTGGGGCCGATCCTGAAGGGCGGATCGGCGAGTGGCATGAGCCCGAGACCCACGCCATCCCGCTGGCGATCCAGGCGGCTCTGGGGCAGCGGCCGAATTTCACGATTTTCGGCGATGACTACGACACTCGCGACGGTACGGCCGTGCGCGACTATGTCCACGTGCTGGACCTAGCCGACGCTCATGTCATGGCTCTGAAGCGGTTGCTGGCGGGCGGATCTTCGGAAGCGTTCAATCTGGGGTCGGGGACTGGCGCCACCGTGCGCGAGTTGGTCGACGGGGTTGTTCGCGCCACCGGGAAGCCGCTGCCGCTGCAGATGGCGCCGCGCCGCCTTGGCGATGCGCCCGTGCTGGTCGCCGACAACACCAAGGCGCGGCAGGTGCTCGGCTGGACGCCCTCGCGCGATCTCGATGCGATCCTATCCAGCGCATGGCGCTGGCACAAAGTTCAAGCCCGCTGAAAAGTAGCTCGCGCACGATCGGCCGATGGATGAGGGTGACTGCCACCAGCGGGACGCTTGCCGGGCCTCATGGCCAATGAGTGTTTAACGCGTGACCCACAGCAGAGGCTGTACGGCCAAGAACTCCACTGAGTTCGTGTCGAGGTAGAGTGCTCCCGTGTGCGTTTCGTCACAATTCGATCAGACGCGCACGATATTCTTTTTAACTGAACTCTACCGAAATGCTGTGGCGGCGCCTGTCATTAGGGCGAAAATGTCCGTCCAGCGCTCAGAAATCGCCTTTCCGCGAAAAAAGGTTGGTTAACAACCCCCGCGAGCGGTTGTTCGATGAGCGCCGATTTAGTAAAGGCTTTCTAAATCATCGGGCAAAGACCCGAACGTTGAGACTGGTGGGGACCACGTGCTGATCGTATCTAATCCGACAGCGGAACAGCTGCCATGCGCCGTTCAGGCGTCTCCGGTGGCGAAGGATCCGCTCAAGCGAGCGATGGACGTTCTGGTGGCTGGGGGCGCATTGCTCTTCTTCGCGCCGCTGCTCGCGCTCGTCGCCGTTCTGATCAAGCTGGAGTCGCCGGGACCGGTTCTCTTCCGCCAGTCGCGCGGCGGCCTGAACGGCCAGGCCTTCACGATCTTCAAGTTCCGTTCGATGCGGTGCCAGGAGAACGGCTCTAAGGTCGTTCAGGCCAAACGGGACGATGATCGCATCACCACGGTCGGTCGGATCATCCGCAAGACCAGCATCGACGAGTTGCCGCAGCTGCTGAACGTCCTGCGCGGCGACATGTCGATCGTGGGGCCGCGTCCCCATGCCCTGGCGCACGACGAGCACTACGGCGCTCAGATCGCCAACTACCACCTTCGTTTCCGCGCGCGTCCCGGTCTGACGGGCCTGGCCCAAATCAAGGGTCTTCGCGGTGGTACCAATGCTGTGGAGGCGATGGCCGCCCGCGTTGACGCGGACAACGACTATATCGAGCGCTGGACCCTCAGTGGCGACGTCAAAATTCTGTTGATGACCGTGCCGCATTTGCTGATGGCTGAGAACGCGTATTAAACCTCTGGTGAAGATCGCTATTTGTCGCGACTCATTAGTAAGCGACTGAATTAGTAACGCGATCCCTAATTGCCCAACGTTCGTTCCATTTGTCGGCGGGCTCGGGCGAGTAAACCTGCGGCGAGGCCAATGATTTCCTTCGAAGGTGGGAGCTGCGGCAGGGTTAAGACGTGTTGCAATCTTGTTGTAGAGGGCAACTCATCATTTTCAGAACGGCGAGCCTTGCCCCAACCCTTTCCATTTCCGCGATGTGTTTGATTGGATTTAGTTGTGTCGAGCAGGATCCCCGTTCAGTCGTTGTCCAGCTTCCGAATCCCGGAAGGGTTTCGCGGACGGTCGAGTTTCATTGTCCAGATTTGGTGGCTAACACAGGCGACGCTGTTCGCTTGGTCGCCACAGTTCATGTACTCTTGGAGAAGCTGGCTTCTGCGGCGGTTTGGTGCCCGCATAGGTAAAAATGTACTGGTGCGCCCCACCGTAAGAGTGACGTATCCATGGAAATTGTCCATCGGAGATAACGCATGGGTAGGCGACTTTGCCGAACTGTATAGTTTGGGAGAAATATACATTGGCCCGGATGCGGTGGTTTCCCAGTACTGCTATCTATGTACCGGCTCTCATGACATGACGTCCCCAGCTTTCGACATTTTCGCTAAGCCTATTAAGATTGAGAGCGAGGCGTGGGTCGCCGCAGGCGTCTTTGTCCATCCTGGAGTGACGATAGGGCAGGGGTCGGTCGTCGCTGCGCGCTCGATTGTTCGACATGATACCGAACCCTATGGGGTATACGTCGGCGAACCACTTCGCCGCATTCGCGACCGGCGAGGCGCCGCGATCTGTGTATAGGGGCATTGTGCCCTTCTATTCGCGTACCGGGTTGCGGTCGAGCCGGTGTCCACCCTCTCCATAGGCCGATCTCCAGTTGGGGAGCGCGGCATTCGCCGGGGCGGGGCACGAGAGATCTTCGTAGATGATGAGGGGCGTGGTGCTAAAGGAGGAGACCGTATGCAAGTTGTCGGATACTGAGGAGATGAGCGTCGTCGGCAAGCTTCGTGTGCTGATTATCGCGTTGAACTACGCGCCAGAGCTGGTCGGATGCGCAAAATATACAACTGAGCTAGCCGAAGAGTTGGCGCGGCGTGGCCATGAAGTGGAGGTTATATCGGGGCCACCCTACTACCCGACCTGGGCAGTATACGAAAATTATAGCGCCACGAAATGGTATCGTGAAGAGATGAATGGAGTCCAATTGCATAGGACCCCGCTTTACGTTCCCGCCGACCCCAGTGGACTGAAGCGTATTATCCATTTGGCATCGTTTGCGCTTGCTGCGTTGCCTCCGGCGCTTCGTGTCGCCAAGCGTCTCAAGCCGCATGTTGTTTTCTCGGTGGCCCCAACATTGACATCGGCGAGCGTAGCACTCACCGCAGGTAAGTTTTCCGGGGCATTCACTTGGTTACATGTTCAAGATTTTGAGGTAGATGCGGCCTTCGATTTGGGCATCGTGAAGAGTAACTGGCTTAAAGGGGCGGCTCTGTCCTTCGAGACGTGGTTGCTGAAGGCGTTCGATCGCGTTTCGAGCATCTCGCCCGCCATGGTCGATCGCTTGAAGCAGAAAGGCGTTGAACATCGCAGAGTCAGAGAGTTTAGAAACTGGGTAGACGTTGATCAGGTTCAGGTGGTTACTGACCCCAACACTGCTTATCGACGGGAACTGGGGATACTACCGCACGAAATCGTGGCCCTTTATTCGGGAAACATGGCAAGCAAGCAAGGTCTTGAGGCTTTAGCTGAGGTCGCAACCAGATTGACCGAGCACGCGCCACCGGTCCAGCTTGTTCTGTGCGGTGATGGGCCCGCGAAGCCTGCGCTGGAGCAAGCCTGTAGAGGGTTGCCCAACGTGAAGTTTCTTTCGCTACAGCCCCTTGAGCGTTTGTCGGAGCTACTCGGGACGGCGGATATCCACCTTCTCCCCCAGCGCGCCGAGGCGGCGGATCTGGTTCTGCCTTCCAAATTGACCGGAATGCTTGCGTCTGGGCGTCCAGTCGTCGCCATGGCGGCCGCGGGCACCGGCTTGTATGCCGAGGTTGAAGGGTGCGGAATTAACGTTCCGCCCGATGCTTCGGCGATGACGTGCGCGATACTCGAGCTCGCGCAAGATCCGAAGCGTCGGATATTGCTCGGAGTGGCTGCGCGAGAGCGGGCGGAAAGCCGATGGCGCAAAAGCACTATCATTGATGGCTTTGAAGCCGAGGTAGTTCAGTGGTCAAACTAGTCATCACCGCCCCGGAGAGCTAGTTGGGCGCGAATGGGAACGGGGCTGCGCCGCGCGTATTGAGCCCCACTGACGCGACTGTCGCTTCCGTCCTTTCGGCTGTTCCGCTATTAGGCGCGCAAAGCGTGCTAGGCCTCCGTTTGGGCGCATAGGTGAGGGCTAATGTATGGAACCGTCAGCCGCAGGCCGAAAGGAATGCCTATAATGAAATCGGCCTGGTCTCCAAATGAAATTCTTATATGGCTCGCCCTTTCGACCATATTCATATCGGGCATATACGTAAGCACGCCTATGGGTGTTCTGTACTTCAGCTACATATTAATGCTTGCTGTGTATATATTCATGGCTATAAGAACGTCGAGTTTTGGAATTACGTCCCCGTATGTGGCTGCGTACCTGATAACTATGTTCGTTTCACTAGTTGGTCTCCTTGTTAGCTCGAGGAATGACGGGCTGAGGGCGGATAGCGTTGTGTCAATGATTTCAAAATTGTCCCTCGCGCTGTTTTTTGTTGCATTCTACACTGCGATTTACAATCTCTGCGGAAGGAAAACGCGCACCCTTTTTGACAGATACCTAAAGGTTGCTGGATTCTTCGCCATTCTGGGCGTCGTTCAGCAGGTTATTTTTGTCGTCTCCGGCTTCAACATTCTGTCCTTCACTACGGCACGCGCGAAAAACTATGGCTCATTTTTAGGAGTTTCGGGCCTCAGCGTCGAGCCGGCTTTCTACGCGTGTGCCTTGGTGCCGGCAGGCGCTTTCTATATTTCAAATTTTATTCGTGATTTTAAGATCAGCTTTTCTGGCATTATTGTCATTACCGCAATTTTATTTTCGACTTCGTCGCTTGGGTATCTTGGATTGTTCGTGGCCGTGGCTCTCTCAATTCTCATCTCCACGGATATCAGGCGCTCGTGGATATTGGCTGCGTCACTGCCATTGGCCGTCGTGGCGATATACTATCTTGTGAGTCTCGAATTTTTTCAGCTAAGGCTGAATGATACAATTGACCTTATCTCAAGCGGACAGCTCACGCTGAGGCGAGGTATGAACATGAGCACGTATTCAAATGCGGTCAATACATCTATCGCCTTTAAATCCCTCTCTGACAATTATGGCCTTGGGACTGGATTCGGCCTCTATAGCTCAGCATTTGATAGATATATATTTGGCTATGAGATGCCTACTTACCGCGTTGGTATCCCAGGACGGGGATCCGGAACGTCGATGTTTTCCCGGCTGACCGCCGAGTTGGGGATCTTCGCCTGGCTATTCTTCGTCGCAGCGATCGGCTGGGCGTGGGCCAACATCAGTAAGGGGGGGCGCGCGACGGCTATGCATGTTGGATATCTATCGTCGTTAGTTATCATCTTGATGAGAATGGGAGAGTATTACGCCAACGGGGTTATTCTCGTGCTCGTGATGATATACTTAGCACGCCAGGAGATCCGCGTCGGGGGGCGGGTCTCAAGGTCCGAGCGAAAGGCCGCAGTTGTCGGGCGACTGGTCTAATTAATGGCTACATACAGAAGGCTTCTATCTATTTTCAATACGCTCCTCATAAGAGGAGGAGGGTCCGGCGTCGCGGTGGCGTTCACCCTTATGGTTGCCAGGTATTTGGACACAGGCGCGGCGGCGAAATTTTTCCTACTATTCAACATATCCACCATTGCTTCTATCTGCTTTCGGTGGGGACTCGACGAGGTAATTATACGGCGTGTTGCGTCAAGCTCGCGCGAAGAACGCTCTATTGTAAGCAACATGCTTCTGGGCCTCGCCCATCGGCGCGTTGGCCTTTGGATGGCATTTGGGTTGGTCTGTGCGCTTTCAGTAAACGTTCCGGTGGTGCGTAGCTTCGTTCCCCGATTGTCGACAGCGGATCTTCTGGTTGTTTCGGTCGCGAGCGGAGCAATGGCTTTAGTCGCGTGCGCTGCCCGCGTGGATCAGGGGGCGGGGCGCACTAATCTTGCAGCATTCCTAATGAATGTTCTTGTGCCAACACTTTCGATAGCGGGGCTGCTGGCTATGGCGTGGCGGCGCTTGACCATCGATGCCTTCGATCTGATGCTCCTCTATGGAGCAGTGGCACTTGCGGTCTACGGGCTTGTCGTCCTTCGCCGCTACCCCGAGCTAGCCATTGGGCGAGCGGCGGTTCCAAAGACAGAGCACGACGGGCGTGCCGACAGGCGTTCGGCAAACAAGCTGGGCGGTGTGGTCCTTGCCCAGCAGGTTCTAGTTTGGGGCAGCATGCTGATCGTTCCCGCTACCTACGGCGCTGCTGCCTACAATGGCTTTATCGTCGCGCAGAAGGCGGCGACGTTGGTCAACTTGGTGATGCTAGCCGTTAATTTCACGCTGTCGTCACGGATAGCAGCTCTGCACGCCTCGGGGCGAAAGGATGAGCTCCGAAAGATAACCCGCGGAGCGGTGGTAGGAGTACTCATCTCCAGTGCAGTTGTATCTCTGGGCGTTATACTTATCCAAAATCACGTGTTTAAGTTTTCTAAAATAGAGCCGGACATGGATTGCGTTGTGGTCGTTCTTCTGGTGGCGCAAATTCTCTTTTCTGTGTCCGCTATATTGTCGCTAGTGCTCAGCATGTCACACGATGAGGGCTATTTGCTGATAGCACAGGGGGGGGTGAATATTCTAGGGCTGGCAGCATTTACTGCGCTCTGTCTGACGTCGAAAATTGAAGTTGCGTGCGCTGCGTTCCCTGTCGCGTACTTAGCGCTCTTCATTGCGCTGATGCTTCGCGCAAAGAAAATCGGAGCTATCTGATGGCGACCAGTGTCCAAAATGCCTACCGCGCGCATAAACTGATCAATCAATTTAAATTGAGCAAATCCGCTGAGGCGGGCGGCATTAATTATGCAAATGTGATCGCCACGCAACTCTATGACGAATCCATTCTTGCGGCAGCGAAGAGGGCTCTATTTGCGCTTTTTTATTCTGCTAAACTCAACGCAGTATCTCCAGGGGAAGGGGAAATATTAGTATTTTACTCTTCGAAAAGCAAGGGGAGGCATGATTATGATTTCGTCATTGATGCGCTTCTACGAGCAGCCGGAGAAGGAGGTGCGTACGTCGAAGTGACGGAAACGCTGAATCCCTTTCAAATTTTTAGAACGATGATGGAAGTATTACCTGCACTGAAGGCCGTCTCTGGCTATCGCGCCCATGGTATTGACCGCCTCTGTGCAGCGCTTTTGATTGCCAAGTATAGATCATACCAGAGCACCTTGGCGTCGCTCCTGCTCCAGAGGCGGCGACTGGTGACGTTCTGCGATGCGTTCCCTTTAGACAACCTCATTGCACAGATGGCAAAGGTCCAGGGCGTCCATACGGTAACCGCTCAGCATGGCCAATATCGGCTGCTGGATAAGACCAACATGAGCGCGGATGCTGAAGCATACGCGAATTTCGTCAGTGATTGTATGTTATGCTGGGGGGAGGCAACTCGAGCCGAGTTTTCGCGCGTGGGGATTGAGAGGAGCCGCTTTTGCGTAACCGGATGGATAAGGAAGTGGGACGGTCTCTCTTCCGTCCCTCGGCCCATGGCCGGCCAGAAGCTTTTCGGCGTGATGCTGAATGGCGCAAACGGGATGAGTGCGAATCTCGCTTTATTGGAAGCCGCTAAGGAAGTCTCGCGGTCGGTGGGGTTGAGATATTTGGTGAGGGCTCACCCCCATACAAAGTTGGATTCACTCAGGCCGCTCATAGATGAAAACTGTGAAGACATAGTGCACATGGGAATCCATGAGTACTTATCAATGGTGTCATTTAGTCTGGGGCACATGTCAGGCGCGATAGTTGAAGTGCTAGAGGTACTTCACCCCACATACCTGTTCGATGACGGCAGCTTGGCCGACGTATTCCGTGTTGATGGGCTGAGCTACGGCGATACCGATAGTATTTTAGCCGCGATCAGAAAAGATGTGGACGCTCCAGAAGAAATGAGAAGGCGCCTATCCCGCTTAAGGGTGTGGTACAATGATAGCTCCGATCAGGACGCTAGGCTTCTGGAAGCTGTAAAAGGGGGGCGCATTGCATAATATTTACAAGGCTATCTGGGCAATTCGTGCAGCGATATATAATCTACTATTTGGTTCGTTTAAGGTCCCGGGTTATCTGGGTAGGCCAATCTTTCTCCTTGGGGCAAGTAAGATATTCATCGCGGAAAGAGTTCGTATCCTCCCGGGGATAAGGATTGAAGTGCATGGGGAGGGGAGGCTCGAAATCAGGAGAAATGTCCGAATTGGACAAAATGTGCATATAACGTGTGCGTCGGAGTTGGTGATAGATGAGGGAACAATTGTTACAGGCAATGTTGTTATTACTGATATAGACCATGAATACCGTGATGTCGAAAAATCAGTCATTGATCAGCCGTTCCTCAATGCGCGGACGCGGATAGGGAGGAACTGCTTCATTGGTGCTGGGGCCTGCATCCAGGCCGGAACGGCACTTGGAGATGGCTGCATCGTGGGCGCGAATTCGGTTGTTAGGGGCCACTTTCCCGCTCACTCGGTCGTCGTTGGCGTGCCCGCAAGAGTGGTGAAGCGCTTCAATCGGGACTCTGGTGTTTGGGAAAGGGCGGGATCGAATGGGATCGCGGGCGACTAGTGGCGTGATTAGAGCACCAAGAGAGCATGGCGAACGCATCCCGCTTCTAAGCGGACTGCGAGGCCTTGCGGCTATCGTTGTATTCACTTCCCACGCCGCGATCATTGGATTCCTACCCGAAGAGCTCGGTCACGGCTTCGGCCAGTTGGGTGTGATGCTCTTCTTCGTACTAAGCGGCTATCTCATGGCCCATATATACCTGAAATCCACAATTTCCCGCGGAGAGCTCATTTCCTATTCTCTTGCCAGAATCGGTCGCGTTGTTCCGCTCTATTTTGCAGTGATTGTGGTGTCGGCTATTATATTCGATTTCGTGTATCCTGAATTTAGGTATGCGATTTCCTTCCGCAATGCGCAGGTATTTCTTAGTGCGGTGACGTTTGTATCTGCGCCTTTCGAGTTGTGGACAATTCCGGTCGAGATCCAATTCTACGCAATATTTCCAATATTCTGGTATCTATATAGTCGAGGGTGGAGGTTTAAGTTGATTGCCGTGGCGGGCCTGTTTCTGGCACCAACGGCGATAACAATCGTTCTTTTTAGGGAAAAGTATACGTTCTTTTCTACATATGGGCATGCCTTCTTCTCCGGTGCCGCCATTTCAATGATTGTCGACCCCATCAAGCAGAGATTGACGAGGTCCATTCCGCCTTGGCTGGGCATAGCGTTCCTTGCTCTATTCTTGATAAATCTTCCGTTTGTTCGGATGAAGTACGGACTGTCTCTATCGCACGGAGAATATTGGATATCCACCTGGCTCGACCCGCTCACCTGGATCACCATATTCGGACTTTTCATTTGCAGTGTTTGTGGATCTCCAAGTTTGAACATATTAAACACCGATATATTCAGGTTCCTGGGTAAGGTTTCCTATGGCTTTTATCTATTTCATTACCCCATTCTATTGGCGTTTGCCGACTTGATGGGCACGGGGCTTGCACCTCTTGCTTTGTCTACAGCGGTGACTGTCTTGATGGCTTCTCTGTCGTTTAGATATTTTGAAGTACCTGCTATGAGCTGGATAAGAAAGTATCGGTGACGTTCTATTTGACTTGTCTCAACGTGTTGTGATGGAGCTCCAGGTGATCGACGTAAAGATTTCTAGTGATGTGACGGTCGGAAACGGAAGGCCCTTCGTATTATTCGGAGGGGTAAACGTTCTCGAGGATTTGGAATCTACCCTTATTGCTGCTGACGCTTACGTGAAAGTGGCCGGGAAATTAAACATCCCTTATGTCTTCAAAGCCTCATTCGATAAGGCTAACCGATCCTCGATTCGCTCCTATCGCGGTGTCGGCATGGAAGAAGGGTTGAGGATCTTCCAGGAAGTTAAGGCGCGTTTTGGCGTGCCGGTGATCACAGACGTTCACGAGATCCATCAAGCGCCTCCCGTGGCGGAAGTGGCGGATGTATTGCAAATTCCCGCGTTTCTTGCGCGACAGACGGATCTGGTGGCAGCGATCGCGCGGACGGGTAGAGCAGTTAATATCAAAAAGCCTCAGTTCTTGAGCCCGACGCAAATGAAGCATATTGCAGGCAAAATCAGGGACGCGGGTAATGAGCGGATTATCTTGTGCGAGCGTGGAAGTCAGTTTGGCTATGATAATCTAGTCGTGGATATGCTCGGCTTCCGAGAAATGACGGAGGCGACGGGAGGTCTTCCCGTCATCTTCGATGTAACGCATAGCCTGCAGAGACGGGATCCCGGCAGCGAGGCCTCGGGCGGGCGCCGTGGTCAAGTTGTCGAACTTGCTAGGGCCGGTATAGCAGCCGGCATAGCAGGCTTGTTCCTTGAGGCTCATTCCGATCCAGAAAACGCTCGGTGCGACGGACCTAGCGCGCTGCCCTTGGAGGCGCTTGAGCCGTTTTTGGCGCAGATCAAGGCGCTTGATGATTTAGTAAAGGGGTTTCCAGAGCTCTCAATTGTGTGATTTCGGAGTGTTCGGGGCGTTACAATTGTGTGTGAGGATGCTTTGAGTTTCTCTTCAAAGGCCGGTAGGCCGACGCTCAGGGTGGTCATTCCTGCGCGCTATGGATCGTCCCGACTTCCAGGCAAGCCTCTTATCGATCTGGCGGGGAAGCCGATGGTTGTGAGGGTCTACGAGGCTGTGCGGAGGGCCCTCGTCGCGGCGGATGTTGTGGTCGCAACGGATGACGATCGGGTACTCGCCGCTTTGCACCACAATGATATACCAGGCGTCATGACCCTAGCTGGCCATGAGTCCGGTACAGATCGCGCAGCCGAGGTTGCGCGGCTTAGGGGGTGGAGCGACAGAGATGTTGTTCTCAACGTGCAGGGGGACGAGCCATTAATCCCACGGGATCTGCTTCAAGCATTCGCGGATTTCTGTGATAATGATGACATTGAAATGGCTACAGTGGTAACGCCAGTAGCGCGCAGAAGCGACATCCATGACCTGAATGTAGTAAAGGTGGTTCTTGGGGCGGGGAATAACGCGCTCTATTTCTCCAGATCACCAATTCCATTTTCTCGTGATTGTCCAGAAGGCCTGTGGCCGTTAGATGCCTACTTGAAGCATGTTGGACTCTACGCGTACCGCAACGCGACACTTCAGCGGCTTACGACCCAAAGTGCTTGTATGCTCGAGCAGGTCGAGAAGTTGGAGCAATTACGAGCTCTCTGGATGGGAATATCCATCAAGACTATGTGGTGGGGCGGCACGCCTCCTCACGGTGTTGATACCGCCGAAGATGTCGTTCGAGTATCTACGTTAATTAGAGGAATGGAATAATGCTCGCGTCTTTGGTGCTTGAAAAAGATTATTCAGCGTCAGCCCGGCGAGTCTTTGAGATTGAAGCCGAGGCCATCTCGCGGTTGAGTGAACAGCTGGGAGATAGCTTCAGCGAGGCCGTTCGACGTGTTCTGAGTTCTTCGGGCCGGGTTATCGTTTGCGGCATGGGGAAGTCCGGCATAATTGGAAAGAAAATTGCCGCCACGCTGGCAAGTACCGGTACTCCAAGCTTCTTCATGCACCCGGGTGAAGCCTACCATGGCGATCTGGGCATGGTCACGGCGGAAGACATATTCGTGGCTATATCGTACTCCGGAGAAACTGATGAAGTGGTGAAGCTGCTTCCCTTCTTAAGGGATAATAAAAATTTCCTGATTGCAATTACTGGAAACGCTAAGTCCACGCTCGCGATGGCTTCCGATTGCCATCTCAGCGTCTATGTCAGTAGTGAAGCTTGTGCGTTGCAGCTGGCCCCCACCTCTTCGACTACCGCGACCTTAGCAATGGGAGACGCTCTGGCCGTGACCTTGATGGAGGCAAGGGACTTTAAGCCTGAGAATTTTGCCCGTTTTCATCCGGGCGGCGCTCTCGGGCGTAGGCTCCTAAGCAAAGTTCAACACGAGATGGTTTCGTCAAATCTGCCAATAGTTGAAGAGTCGACTAGTATGATTGACGTCTTGCGGAGGGTAACGCAGTCGAAGCTGGGCTTGGCGGTCGTGCGCTGTGAAAAAGGCTGGGGCATCATCACCGATGGTGACGTTCGTCGGGCTCTAGAGCGTTTTGGCAAAGACGTCTTCGATCGATTTGCAAGGGACATCATGACGAGTAACCCCTTGCATGTATCTAAAGATGTGCGGCTCGAGACCGCGTGGGGCAGCATGGATCTCAATGGCGTATCCTCTCTTCTTGTTCTGGAGGGGGAGGATCTAGTTGGTATATTGAAGAGATAAGCTGAATATACTAGGTGTTGCGGAGCCTTAGGGGAGAGCGGTATTGGTCTTCCTTTGATCTTTTATTCTGCTCCGGCCGAACTTGCGGCGTTAGTGTTGACCGCAAGTACGAGAATTTTTGCGATATTCGACAACTGGGCGCACAGGAAGTCCATGGTGATCTGCGTCCGAGGGGCTGTGATCTGCTCCTAGAAACTGGACCGGTTTGAGCTAGAATTTTCTAGTTTGATGACCTTGCCCCCAACCTTGGACCAGGTCGGGCCGGGATTTCTCGCCGGTCAGGC
>NZ_CALCDX010000044.1 GCF_937900395.1 uncultured Caulobacter sp. | reverse complement strand
TGGTGCGGAGATCCCCCAGCAGCTTCTCGAACAGCGAGAAGGCCTCGGTCTTGTACTCGTTCAGCGGATCGCGCTGGCCGTAGCCGCGCAGGCCGATGACGTTGCGCAGGTGGTCCAGGTGCATCAGGTGCTCGCGCCACTGCAGGTCGATCATCTGCAGCAGGAAGTTCTTTTCGACCTGGCGCATCTGCTCGGGCGAGATGATCACCTCGCGCTGGGCGGCGTACTCGTCGGCCGCCTTGGTGATGCGGTCCTTGATCTCCTCGTCGGCGATGCCTTCCTCGGCGGCCCACTCGGCGATCGGCAGGTCCAGGCCCAGGATCGACTTCACGCGCTCGGTCAGGCCCTCGATGTCCCACTGCTCGGCATAGGCCTTGGGCGGCAGGTGACGGGCGACCAGGTCGTCGATCGTGTCGTGGCGCATCTCGGTGATGATTTCCGAGAGGTCGCTGGACTCCATGAACTCCTGGCGCTGCTCGAACACGGCCTTGCGCTGGTCGTTGACGACGTCGTCGTACTTCAGGAGGTTCTTGCGGATCTCGTAGTTGCGCTGCTCGACGCGCTTTTGCGCCGTGGCGATGGCGTTGTTCAGCCACTTGTGGGTGATGGCCTCGCCTTCCTGGACGCCGAAGGTGCGCATGATCGCGTCCAGGCGGTCGCCGGCGAAGATGCGCAGCAGATCGTCCTCGCACGACAGGAAGAACTTCGAGCGGCCCGGGTCGCCCTGACGGCCGGTGCGGCCGCGCAGCTGGTTGTCGATGCGGCGGCTTTCGTGGCGCTCGGTGCCCAGCACGAACAGGCCGCCGGCGTCCAGGGCCTGCTTCTTGCGGTCGGCGATCTCGGCCTCGAGACGGGCGCGTTCCTCGGCCTCGTCCTCGACGGTGATTTCGAGGCCCATGCCCTTCTGCTGCTGGCGCCAGTTGAACAGACGCATGTCGATGCTGCCGCCCAGCTGGATGTCGGTGCCGCGGCCGGCCATGTTGGTGGCGATGGTCACCGCGCCCGGCACGCCGGCGTCCGCGACGATCACGGCTTCCTGCTCGTGGAAGCGCGCGTTCAGCACCTGGTGCGGAATGCCCTTCACCTTCTTGCCGTCCTTCTCGAAGCTGAAGTTCGACAGCAGGCGGGACAGCTCTTCAGACTTCTCGATCGAGACGGTGCCGACCAGGATCGGCTGGCCGCGCACGTGGCAGTCGGCGATCTGCTTCAGGATGGCTTCGTTCTTCTCGCGCTCGGTGCGATAGACCTCGTCGTCGTCGTCGATGCGCTGGATCGGACGGTTGGTCGGGATCTCCGACACGCTCATCTTGTAGATGTCGTCGAATTCCTGCGCCTCGGTCGAGGCCGTGCCGGTCATGCCCGACAGCTTCTTGTAGAGGCGGAAGTAGTTCTGGATCGTCACCGAGGCCAGGGTCTGGTTCTCGGGCTGGATGTCGGCGCCTTCCTTGGCCTCGATGGCCTGGTGCAGGCCTTCCGACAGGCGGCGGCCGGTCATCATGCGGCCGGTGAACTCGTCGATCAGGACGACTTCGCCGCCCTTGACGATGTAGTCCTTGTCGCGCGTGTACAGCACGTTGGCGCGCAGGGCCTGGTTGACGTGGTGCACCACCGAGACGTTGGCCGCGTCGTAGAGGCCCGCCGAATCCTCGGCCAGGTGGCCGCCGGCCATCAGGATCTCTTCGATCTTTTCCTGGCCGTCCTCGGTCAGGATGACCTGCTTCTGCTTTTCGTCGTGGTCGTAGGTGGTCTTGTCCTTGATCAGCTCCTTCACGAGCAGATCGATGGTCTTGTAGAACTCGCTGCGGTCCTCGGTCGGGCCCGAGATGATCAGCGGCGTGCGCGCCTCGTCGATCAGGATCGAGTCCACTTCGTCGACGATCGCGAAGTTGTGGCCGCGCTGCACCATCTCGGCGACGTCGTAGACCAGGTTGTCGCGCAGATAGTCGAAGCCAAACTCGTTGTTCGTGCCGTAGGTGATGTCGCTGCGGTAGGCGCGCTGGCGCTCGCCTTGGCTCAGGCCGTTGACGATCACGCCGTAGCTGAGGCCCAGGAAGTTGTAGACCTGACCCATCCAGTCGGCGTCGCGGCGGGCCAGGTAGTCGTTGACGGTGATGACGTGGACGCCCTTGCCTTCCAGGGCGTTCAGATAGGTCGGCAGGGTGGCGACCAGCGTCTTGCCTTCACCCGTGCGCATTTCCGAGATGCCCGAGAAGTGCAGCACCATGCCGCCGACCATCTGGACGTCGAAGTGGCGCATGCCCAGCACGCGCTTGGAGGCTTCGCGCACGGTGGCGAAGGCCTCGTTCAGGATGTCGTCGAGAGTCTCGCCCTTTTCGAGGCGCGCCTTGAACTCTTCGGTCTTGCCCTTCAGGGCCTCGTCGGACAGCGCGGCGTATTCGGCTTCATAGGCGTTGATCTTCGCCACCCGCGCCGCCAAGGCCTTGACCTTGCGTTCGTTCGAAGAGCCGAAGAGCTTTTTGGCGAAACCAAGCATGCAGAGGAAATCCGGAGCGATTATTATTGAAGCCGGCGCAAAGGCTTTGGCGGCCTCGACTACGGTGTTTTTCGGGGCGTGTTGACCGACGGAAAAACCGCTCGACTTGCACGCGCGCGAGACTTAAGCACCGGTCAAGGGCCTGTCAACGCGACGGGGTTTTTCCTGTTCCCCTTGGGTTTTACGTAACACGGGCAGCGCGCATGGCGAACACGCAAGGCCGGGCATCGGGTGGGCAAGGCGGTTTCTTCTCCCTCGGCGGCGTCGGCCTGGCGGTCGCTTTGGCCCTTCTGGTCGCCGCTTGCGGCCAGAACAAGGTCGCCGAAAAGCCGCCCGAGCCGGGCGACACGGCCGTCGCCCGCGTCAACGGCCAGGTCATCTGGGCCAGCGACGTCAAGCGCGAGGCCGTCGCCCAAGGCCTGATCAGCGAGGGCGAGCCGCTGGACGTCTCCAGCGAGGTTTTCCGCCAGCGTCTCGATGAAGTGATAGACCAGAAGCTGCTGGCCGCCGAGGCCACCAAGCGCAAGCTCGACAAGGATCCGGTGGCCCAGCGGCGCCTGGCCGCCGCGCGCGAGCGAATCCTCGGCGACATGTTGGTCGAGGGCGTGGTCGAGAAGGCCGTCACCGAGGACGCCATCCGCAAGCTCTACGCCGAGCAGCAGAAGCTTTCCAAGCGCTCGGAAGAGATCCGCGCCCGCCAGATCATCGTGGGCAGCCAGGCCGAGGCCGAGAGCGTCAAGAAACTGCTGGCCACGGGCGCCTCGTTCGACGCCCTGGCCATGGAGCGTTCGACCGACCAGGCCACCCGCTTCAACGGCGGCGACCTCGGCTACTTCACCCTGGACGTGATGCCCGAGCCCTATGGCGTCGCCTTGAAGGACGCCCAGAAGGGGGCTCTGGTCGGTCCGTTCGCGGCCGAGGGCGGTTGGGTCCTGGTCCGGGTCGAGGACAAGCGCGTCGAGGAGCCGATCACGCTCGAGGCGGCCCGTCCCCAGATCGTGCGCTTCCTGACCTATGACCAGGTGCGCGACATCCTCGAGAAACTGCGCGGCTCGGCCAAGGTCGAGATGCTGATCGGCAGGCCCCAGGACGCCCCAATGAACAGCGCCCAGGAGCCGGCCTCGGCCCCCGCCGACATTCCAGGCGGCCCGCCGGCTTCGGCGCCGCCTTCCGCTCAACCCGCCAAGAAGTAAGACGCGGTTCCGATGACCAAGACCCCCAAAGCCTCCGGCAAGACCATCGCCGCGAAGGCCCCCGAGCCCGCGTCCGCGCCCGCCGAACGGGGCGTGATCGATGCGATCGTCGATCCGCTGACCTCGGCGCTGAAGCGCGCGGGCCTACGCCGCGCCCAGAAGTCGGCCGGCGAGACCACCAGCGTCTCGGCCGCTCCCGCCCCCGCCTCGCCCAAACCCGCTTCAGGCGGCGCCGGCAAGCCGGGCCTGGCCATCTCGCCGCTGGCCGTGCCGTTCCCGACCATTCCGCCGATCGCCGGCGTCGAGATCGCCACCGGCCGCGCTGGCTTCTACAAGCACGAGCGCGAGGACCTGCTCTTGATGCGCTTCGCCGAGGGCACCTCGGCGGCGGGCGTCTTCACTCGCCATGGCGTCGGCTCCGCGCCCGTGGACTGGTGCAAGCGCCAGCTGGCCGCGTCGGGCGGCGCCGACGTGCGGGCCCTGGTGGTCAACGCCGGCTGCGCCAACAGCTTCACCGGCAAGCCCGGCGCCGACGCGGTGCGTCGGGTGGCGACGGCCGTCGGCAAGCGCCTCGACTGCCGCCAGCGCGACGTGATGATGGCCTCGACAGGCGTGATCGGCGTCATCCTGGACGACAGCAAGATCACCGCGCGCCTGCCCGAGGTTGAGGCGCGCCTTACCGCCGACGCCTGGGCCCAGGCCGGCCGGGCGATCATGACCACCGACACCTTCCCGAAGGGCGCCTACGCGACCGCGATGATCGACGGCGTCGAGGTCAAGATCGCCGGGATCGCCAAGGGTTCGGGCATGATCGCGCCCGACATGGCCACCATGCTGGCCTTCGTCGCCACCGACGCGGCCATCGCGCCCGCCGCCCTGCAGACCCTGGTCTCGCTCTATACCCGCACGACGTTCAACTGCGTGACGGTGGACGGCGACCGCTCGACCAACGACACCCTCTTGCTGTTCGCCACTGGCCAGTCGGGCGCGCCCAAGATCAGCCGCCCCGGCGACAAGCGCCTGGCCGACTTCCGCGAGAAGCTGGAGCACGTGCTGCTGGATCTCGCTTTGCAGCTGGTCCGCGACGGGGAAGGGGCGACCAAGTTCGTCAAGATCACCGTCAACGGCGCCGAGAGCCCCGCTTCGGCGCGCAAGATCGCTCGCACCATCGCCGAGAGCCCGCTGGTCAAGACCGCCTTCGCCGGCGAGGACGCCAACTGGGGCCGCATCGTCATGGCCGTCGGCCGCGCCGACGAGCCGGTCGCCCGCGAGCGGATCAGCGTCAAGTTCGGCGAGCTCTACGCGGCCCGCGACGGCCTGATCTCGCCCGAGTACGACGAGGCCAAGATGAGCGCCTACGTGAAGAACCAGGAGTTCGAGGTCAGCGTCGACGTCGGCGTCGGCAAGGGCTCGGCCACGGTCTGGACCTGCGACCTGACCAAGCAGTACGTGGCGATCAACGGGGATTACCGGAGCTAGGGGGCTCTAAAGCGCCTTGGCCCAACCCCTCACGTCATCCCGCGCTTTATGCGCGGGACCCATCTTTCCGCCGCACGTGAAGTGCGAGCCTAAGTTCTCACGTGTCAGCCGAACCATGGGTCCCGCGCATAAAGCGCGGGATGACGGCTCATGTTAGAAGACGCGACAAAGCACCTCCGGAGCCTCCCCCATGACCGACCTCACCCCCGACCAGGAAGCCGCCCAGCTGGCCAGGCTGACCGAGGTCTGCCGCGTCGCCGGCTATGTGGTCGAGGCGATCGATCGGGGCCTGGAGGTTTCGGGCGAGGACGAGGAGGACGGCGCCTTCTACCTGCTGCCTGACCACGGTTGGGTGCAGGCGCGCTGCCTGGTGCTGGATCCCGAGGACCTGAATCAGGCCCGCGACCTGACCGCCCTGTTCGAGACCATCGCCCGCGTCCAGTTCCGCCTGATCGGCTGCCGCTTCGCCTATGACGTCGAGAGCGGCCTGTGGCTGGTCGAGGACCTCTATCCGGGCTTCGACCTCTCCGGCGTTCCCGCCGTGCTTGAGCAGCTGACCTATGTCTGGGACGCCCTGGAGCCGCTGTTCGCCTCGGCCCTGCTGGGCGAAATCCCCGGCGAAGACGCCCTCGACGCCGCGTTCGATCTGGAAGCGGCCACCCTCCCGAACTAAGCTTGACCGGAAACATCGTCGGGAACGGAACCGCTGGGGTCCAGCGCCGTTCCTGATCGGTGTTCAGCTGGGTGGAGGCGGGTCATGTCCGTGAAGCGATCGGTTCTGTTCGGGGCGATGGCCCTAGCGCTCGTGGCGACGCCGGTGATGGCGGGCCAGGCCAAGCCTGATCAATCGAAGTCGGAAGCCAAGTCCGACGCCTCCAAGACGCCGCAGCAGGCTCAGGAGCCTGGCCGCTGGGACGAAACCCGCAAGAAGGCGCTCGACATCGGCTCGCAGCCGGCCCGCGACGTCGGCATGTCCAAGCGCGACATCCCGCCGATCCTGCAGAAGGCCTATGACGATCCCTACAGCCTCAAGGGCCTGAAGACCTGCAAGGCCCTGGCCGCCGAGGTGACGAACCTGAACGGCGTGCTGGGCCCCGACTATGTGGTCGGCAACGAATACAAGGAGAACCGCGCCGGCAAGCTGGCCGAGGCGGGCGGCAAGACGATCATCAACAGCATCATCCCGTTCCGCGGCCTGGTGCGCGAGGTGACCGGCGCCGCCCCCGCCGATCGGGCGATGAACGCCGCCGTCGACGCGGGCCTAGCCCGTCGCGGCTTCCTGCGCGGCGTGCACCTGAAGCAGGGCTGCAAGACGAAGTTCTAGGGGGGCGCAAAGCTCGCTCGATTAACACCCCGCCCTCCTGGGCCTTGTGCCCAGGACCCATGCCGGCAGCAGGCTTTCGGCTATAAGGTCAAGCGGGGTTGAACGGCCCAGAACACTGGTCTGGCCCAGATGTACTCGGAACGATGGGTCCTGGGCACAAGGCCCAGGAAGGCTGGGATTTAGTCTGCTGTGGAGCCGCGGTTCAGCGCCCTTACGGCCGCATCTCCACCGACACCCTCTCCAGCACAGCGTTGTCGTCCAGGCGCCAGACCTTGACCACGTGACGGCCAGCCGAGACCTCGGGGAAGCGCGCCTCGACGGTGTGGACGTGGTTCTTGACCGCCTCGATCCACCTCACTTGCTCCGGACGGCTAGCCGCGCCGGGCGTCGGGATCAGGTCGGACTTCACCACCTGCATGGGGCCGTCGTCGATCGAGATCCCGATCTTGATCCCATCGCCGCCGGTGGCGTCCAAGGTCGGGGCGAGGGCGAGGCGCACGGTGGCGGGACCCGAGCGCGGGACCTGCACCCCGTACTCCAGCCGCACGCCGTCGGCGGCGGTGGTCGAGGGGCGGCCTTGCGGCAGGGCCAGCACCGCGTCGCCGTGGCCAAGATGCGGCACGACGGTCCAGGACAGGCCCTTGCCGCCGACCGCGCGGTCGAACTTGGCGGCCTCCAGCGTGATGAGGTTCGGATCGGCGGCGGTCGAGCGCGCGAAGACTACCTTGGCCGCCAGCTTGTCGGGCGGGGTGTCGGCCGAGACACGGGCGACGCTGGGCATGGTCTGCTGGGTCGGGTCGTTCCAGATCACATAGCTCATGTGGACCTGGTTCATCATGCCGTCCCACTTGCCGCCATTCAGGGCGTGGTACTGGGCGGTCAGGTCGGCGTCGCGCTTGAAGGTCGCCTCGACCTTGTCGGCGAAGACGTTGGCGCGGGCGTCGTTGCGGGCCGAGAGACGACGGTTCCAGGCCGTGGCGTAATACATCTCGTAGAGGTTGGCGAAGGCCGTCACCGGGTACTCGACCAGCTGATAGTAGGCGTCGAGTTGATCGGGCCGCAGCTTGGTCTTGATCGCCGCGACCTTGGCGTCCAGCGCCCGCCAGCGATCGACGATGTCGCCGAACTCGCCGCCGTCCAGCGGGCCCGCGCCGTTGTCCGGACCCAGCGGGAAGGTGTCCTGGTCGATCAGCTCGGGCTTACGCCGCGAGGCTAGGGTTTCGTATTCCGAAAGCGCCTCGCCGATCTCGGCGCCGAGGGCGGGACCGAATTGCTCGCTGGCCCAGTCACGCGGGAAGTCCGCCAGGGCCTTGGGCGTCATAGCCTCGGGGTTCCAGGCCATGCGCAGGAAGAAGCTTAAGGGATACTCCAGCGGCTTGATGTCGCCGACATTGACGATCCACAGGTTCCGCGCCTCGCGCTGGTAGGCGAGATCCATCTGCTGCCAGACCTTGGCGACCTGGTTGGTGTTGATCCACTTGTAGTTCCGCGGACCGCCGACGTAGTCGAAGTGGTAGTAGACGCCATAGCCGCCGGCGCGGGGCAGCTTGTCCTTGCCGGCCACCGGCAGGCGGCGGATCTGGCCCCAGTTGTCGTCGGCGAACAGCAGGGTGACGTCGTCGGGCACCCGCATGCCGTGGTCGTAATAGTCCTGGACCTCCTTGTAGAGGGCCCAGATCTGCGGGGTCTGGTCGGCGGGCTTGCCGGTGACGTCGGCGATGATCTGGCGCTGGTCGGCCACGACCTTTTCCAGGAGCTGGGTCGCCGCGCCCTCGGCCATCGGCTCGTCGCCGTCGCCGCGCATGCCCACGGTCACGACGCTCTCGTACGGCGTGCCGTCGCCCTTCGACATCATCCGCTCGATGCCGCCGCGCCAGAAGGTCCGCAGGTTCTCGGCGTTGGTCGAATAGTCCCAGCGGCCCCCGGTGACGCCCTTGTCCTTGTTGCGGTGCCACTCGTCCTGGGCGCGGGTCATCGGCTCATGGTGCGAGCTGCCCATCACGACGCCCATCTCGTCGGCGATCACCTTGCTCTGCGGATCGTCGTCGTTGAACGCCTTGGGCGACCACATGGCCGGCCACAGATAGTTGCCCTTCAGGCGCAGCATCAGCTCGAAGACGTGGGCGTAGGCCTTGGAGTTGACCCCGCCGAACTTGGCCTTGGTCCAGCCGCTGAAGGCCGGGTTCTCGTCGTTGATGAAGAAGCCGCGATACTTGACGCGCGGATGGTCGGCGCGGGCGCCGGCGGTCAGGAACAGGTCGCTCTTGCGGGTGACGGGAACGTCGGCCCACCAGACCCACGGCGAGACGCCGATGCGTTCGGACAGGTCATAAGCGCCGAACACCGCCCCGCGCCGGTCCGAGCCGACGATCACCAGGGCGCGCGGGACGTTGGGGGCGGGGCGCTCCACCACCACCTGGCGGAAGCCCTCCCACTGGCCCTGCAGGTCCTCGACCTTCAGCTTGCCGGCCTTGACCAGGCCGTCGATCACCGGGCTCTGGCCCAGCACGCCGATGATGACGACAGGCCCCTTGGCCTTGGAAAGGTCGTCCAGCTTCACCGCCTCGACGCCGCCGACGCGGGCGAGGTCGCCGCGCAGGCTCTCGGCGGCGTGGCGCACGGCCGGATTGGCCTGGGCGTCGACATAGACGGCGGCTGGGCGGCCCTTCTGGATCAGGGCCAGGCTCGACGCCTTGCCCGTGGCGCAGACGCTGACCGGCGTGTCGCAGGCGAAGGCCGCCGAGGCCGACAAGGCGAGGACCAGGCCGCACGCCGCTCCCAACTTGAACCCGAAGTCCCGCACGCTCTCTCCCCGTTCGGCTGTTACCGTTATCATCTGACCAATATGCCCTCTGGTCAGGCCACTTCAACCCTTTAACGCGCCGGCCTTGTGGTCGCCGCGCAATCGCGCTCAACTCCGTATCCTGGGAGTGTTTGGGGGCGAGTTTGACCGAAGCGTTGATTGTAAAGGGCTTGAGCAAGACGTTCGCCAAGCCCGCGGTGTCGGACCTCGACCTGACGGTTCATGCGGGCGAGCTCTACGCGCTGCTTGGGCCCAACGGCGCGGGCAAGACGACGACCTTGCGGATGGTGGCGGGCCTGACCCAGCCGGACAAGGGCGAGGTCTCGATCTTCGGCGTCGACGCCCGCAAGGACGCCGCCGCCGCCAAGGCCCTGCTGGCCTGGGCGCCGGACGAGGCGATGATCTACGACAAGCTGACGCCGCTGGAATATCTGGAGTTCGTCGCCGGCCTCTGGAACATCGACCCGACAACGGCCAAGGCGCGGGCCGAAGAGCTGCTCGCCACCCTGGGCCTGACCGACGAGGCGCGGCGGCGCTGCGAAGGCTTCTCGCGCGGCATGAAGCAGAAGGTCGCCCTGGCCGGGGCGCTGATCCACGAGCCCAAGCTGCTGATTCTGGACGAGCCGCTGACCGGCCTCGACGCCGCCGCCGCGCGCCTCGTGAAGGACATGCTGCGGGCCCGGGTCGACGGCGGCGCCACGGTGATCCTGACCACCCACATCCTTGAGGTCGCCGAGCGCATGGCCGACCGCATCGGCATCATCGCCGGCGGCCGCCTGCTGGCCGAGGGCACGCTGGACGAGCTGCGCGGCAAGGCCGGCGAGCGCGTGGGCGGCGGCACGCTGGAGGACATCTTCCTGCAGCTGACGGCCGAGGCCGCCTGATGGCGCTGTTCAAGCCGGCCAGCACGCCCTGGCTGCTCGCCCACGAACTGCGCCTGGCCTGGCGCGGCGCCATGGCCGGCCGCAAGCGCGGCGCCGTGGGCAGCATCATCGCCTTCTCGGTCCTGGGGGTGATGACCCTGATCGGCGGGGTGTTCCTGGGCCTGGGCATGAGGGGGCACGAGATCCCCATCGGACCGCTGTCGATCGCCATCGCCGGCCTGGCCCTGGCCGTGATCCTGACCCTGATGCTGTCGACCACCCTGGCCGGCGCCGCCGACGCGCTCTATGTGCGCGGCGATCTGGACCTTCTGTTCTCCTCGCCGCTGTCGCCGCGCAAGGTGCTGTTCGTCCGGGCCCTGGGCCTGGCGGTTTCGGCCCTGCTCTGGTTCCTGCTCCCCGCGTTGCTGCTGCTGGCCCCGTCGATCATCATGGGCCATCCGGCCTGGGCGTCGGTGTTCGTGGTGCTGATCGCCGCCGCCTTGGCCGCCGCGGGCGTGGGGCTGCTGCTGGCCATGGCGCTGTTCGCCCTGATCGGTCCGCGCCGGACCCGCACCGTCGCCCAGGTGATGGCGGCCTTGATCGGCGCGGCCTTCTTCCTGGCTAGCCAGTACCGCAACCTGATGGGCGAGAAGGCCAGCGAGAGCCTGTTCGCCCGCATCGCCCTCGACGCGAAGGAAGGGCGCATCACGCTGCCGCCCCTGGCCGACCTGCCGCTGCGGGCGGCGTTGGGTCAGCCCCTGCCGCTGCTGGCCCTGGTCGCCATCGGGGTGGGGATCTTCCTGCTGTCGGCCTGGACGCTGGGTCGCCGCTTCGCCGACGCGGCCGCGGCCACTCAGGGGGCCGAGACCCGCAAGGCCGCCAAGGGCCCTGGCCGCGCCTTCGCCGCCGGCGCCTTCCGCGCCACCCTGCGCAAGGAGCTGCGGCTGATGGGGCGCGACGCGGCCCTGCTGTCGCAGGTGCTGCTGCGCGTGCTCTACATGCTGCCGCTGGCCCTGGTTCTGGCCCGCAACGCCGCCGAGCAGCCCGCCTGGATGCTGGCCGGCGGCGCGGCGGGCGTCGCCTTCCTGGCCGGCCAGGTCGCGGGCAGCCTGATCTGGATCACCGTTTCGGCGGAGGACACGCCGGACCTCCTAGCCCTGTCGCCGACCCCGGTGTCGGTGCTGAACCGCGCCAAGCTGGCGGCCGCCCTGATCCCGGTCGGTCTGCTGCTGGTCGTCCCGGTCGCGGTGATGGCCTGGTTCCAGCCCCTGGCCGGGTTCTGGACCGCGGTCGGCTCGGGGCTCACGGCCTGGGCGGCCGGCATGATCGGGATCTGGCGCCAGAAGCCGGGCAAGCGCGCCGACTTCCGCCGCCGCCGAGCTAGCTCCTTCCTGGCGGCCCTGGGCGAGTTGGCCGTGACCATGCTGCTGGGCGCGGCGACGGCGCTGGCCGTGGCCGGCTGGCTGGCCTGGGCGCCGCTGCCGCTGATCGTCGCCGGCGCCCTGATGATGGCCCTGCGCCGCACCGAGGACCAGATCGCCGCGGCCCTGCGCGCGGCGGCGGTGTCCTAGTGCGCGAGCTTTAAGCCTCCAGCAGCGCCTCGATCCGGCAGACGACGCCCTCGGGGCGGAAGTCGATCGTGGCCGAGCCCGACAGCTCCGCGGCCAGGCCGCGCTCGATCAGGCGCGTGCCAAAGCCGCGCTGGGCGGGCGGGGTCACCGGCGGCCCGTCGCGCTCGGTCCAGGTCAGCCGCAGGCGTTCGGCGCCCTGGCCGTCCGCCACCTCCCAGGCGATCCGGACGCGTCCGGACGGCGCGTGCAGCGCGCCGTACTTGAGGGCGTTGGTGGCCAGCTCGTGCAGGGCCATCGAGAGCGAGAGGGCGGTCTTGGGCGACAGGCGCACGGCCGGGCCGCTCAGCTCGAAGCGCTCCGCCCCGCCGTGCAGCGCCGCGAGCCGCTCGGCCACCGCGTGCAGGTCGGCGCCGTCCCAATTCTCGCGGGTGAGCAGATCATGCGCCTCGGCCAGGGCCACCAGGCGGTCGGCGAACGCCTCCTTGGCCTGGGGCAGGGAATAGGTGTCGGTGAAGGTCTGGGCCGCGATCGCCTGGATCGTGGCCAGGCTGTTCTTCACCCGGTGGTTCATCTCGTTGACCAGCAGGCGCAGGTGCAGCTCGGCCCGCTTGCGGTCCGTGATGTTGACGGCCGCGCCGACGAACCGCAGAGGCTTGCCGTTGTCGCCGAAGAAGACCTTGCCCTTGGCGCTGAGCCAGCGTTCGACATGGTCGTCGCGGCCGATCACGCGGAACTCGACGGCATAGTCGGCGCGTAGCTCGGGGCTCAGCGCGCGCTCGATCGCTTCCTGCACGTGCTGGACGTCGGCGGGGTGGGTGAGCGGAAGCATGGCCGTGAGGTCCGCCGGCTCGCCAGGCGACATGCCGAACATGGCGTAGCAGCGATCGGAGAGCCGCACCTCGCCGGTCTCCAGATTGTGGTCCCAAGTGCCCACATCCGCCGCGTCCACGGCCAGGCGCAGGGTTTCCTCCTGGCGCAGCAGCCGGTCGATCGCCTCGCGCCGTTCGGTGACGTCCGACACCACCCCGACGAAGCGCACGCACACCTCGCCTTCGAAGAAGGCGCGGCCGAACACCTCGACCCAGCGCACGGCGCCGTTCTGCCGGACGATCCGGTACTCCAGGTTCATCAGGCCCGAGCCGTCCGGATCGACAGCCGCCGCGACCGCCGCGCGCACGGCGGGCAGGTCGCTGGGGTGCACCGCGCGCTCGAACAGCGAGGTCGAGGGCGGCGCGTTCGGCGGGATGCCGAAGATGGCGCGCGCCCGGGGATCCCAGTACCGCAGGCCCTTCGATGGATTATGGTCCCAGCGACCCATGCCGGCGGCCTGGGCGGCCAGGTCGATGTCGACGCGGGCGGCCGCCAGGGCGGCTTCGACCTGTTTGCGCTCGGTGATGTCGATGATGACGCCGGTGTTGCGCGCGGGCTTGCCGTCGGCGGCCAGATAGGCCCGGCCGCGCGTATAGATCCAGCGGATCGAGCCGTCCTTCTGGACCAGCCGGTATTCCTCTGAGAAGTCGCCGCCAGCGCGCAGCGAAGCGGTCGCCACGGCGCTGATCCGATCGGCGTCGTCGGGATGAATGGCGGGCTTGAAGGCCTCGACGGGGAGGCCGGCGGCGGCCAGTTCGGGCACGACGCCGTGCAGTTCGGCGTAGCGGGCGTCGGCATAGACCTTGTTGGCCTTGACGTCCCATTCCCAGGCGCCGACCACGCCGGCGGCCTCGCGGGCCAGTTCGTAGCGCTCCTCGACGCCGCGCAGCTCTTGGGTGGCCTTGACGGTCTCGGTGATCTCGACGGCGCTGATCAGCACGCCGCCCACGCCGTGCGGCGCGGTGGCGTCGGGGACGGGGCTGTAGCTGACCGTGAACCAGGCGGTCTCCTGCCGGTCGGTCCGCATCAGCCTGTAGGGCAGCTTCTCGAACACGAAGCCTCGACTGGCGCCGCTGAGCAGGTCGGCGTAGAGCGCGCGGGTCGAGGCCTGGAAGTCGGCCGAGGTGTTCTTGAACAGGACGCCGAGATATTCGGGATGGCGCTCGGCCAGGGCCGGCGCATAGGCGTCGTTGTAGATCAGCACCAGCTCGGGGCCCCAGCGCAGCGCCATGGGCAGCCGGGTGGTCAGCACCATGTCGACGGCGAAGCGGAGGCTGGGCGACCAGGTCTCGATCGCGCCCAGGGGCGTGGCCGACCAGTCGAACGCGCGGACGCGGTCGGCCATCTCGCCACGGGCGAGCATGGTCAGTCCAGGCGCGGCGTCGGGCTCGCTCCCGCCCATTCCGTTGGCCCCCCAATCCGGCGCGTCAACCGGCCCTAAGCGAGGGGCAAACCCTATAGCGGTTGCTGAAAGAGGGGCCTGCAACAAAAGGTCGCAGGCCCTCCTATGGAGGATTTAGTCGATCGGCGACCAGCGCTTCTCGGCCGGAGCCGGGGCGCGCTTGGGGCCGCGGAAGCTGTTGCCGCCGCCGGCGGCCTTCTGGCCTTGAGGCTTGCCTTGGCCCTGACCGCGCCCCTGGCCCTGAGCCTGAGGACCCTTCTGGCCGCCGCCGCCGCCGTTACGATTGCCGTTGCGGTTGCGCTTGCGGCGCAGCTCGGACGGCACGTCGTTGCGCGGGTCGGCGCGGCGCGGGTCCACGTGACGATCGGCGGGGACCAGCTTGTCGGCCACGGCCGCGGCCGCCGCCAGCTGCTTGTCGTTGCGGCGATCGAAGGACGGGATCGTCTGGCGCGTGGCCTTCTGGATATCCTTCAGCAGGCTGCGCTCGTCGTCCGAGCAGAAGCTGATGGCGATGCCGTCCTTGCCCTTGCGGGCGGTGCGGCCGATCCGGTGGACATAGGCCTCCGGCACGTTGGGCAGCTCGTAGTTGATCACGTGGCTGACGTCGTTGACGTCGATGCCGCGGGCGGCGATGTCGGTCGCCACCAGGGCCCGCATCTCGCCGGCCTTGAAGGCCGACAGGGCGCGCTCGCGCTGGCCCTGGGTCTTGTCGCCGTGGATCGAGGCGGCCTCGACGCCGGCGGCGTTCAGATACTTGGCCACCCGGTCGGCGCCGCGCTTGGTGCGGGTGAAGACGATGGTGCGCGAGAAGCTCGAGTCGGCGAACAGCTCGGCCAGCAGCGGACGCTTGCGCTGGGCCTCGATGAACAGGACGCGCTGGTCGATGCGCTCGACCGTGGTGGCCTGCGGCGCGACCGAGACCTGCACCGGGTCCTTCAAGAGCTCGCCGGCCAGCTTGCCGATCTCGCTGGGCATGGTGGCCGAGAAGAACAGGTTCTGGCGGTTCTTGGTCAGCTGGCTGGCGATCTTGCGGATCGGCACCACGAAGCCCAGGTCCAGCATCTGGTCGGCTTCGTCGAGGACGAAGATCTCGGTGCCCGAGACGATGGCCGACTTCTCGGCCATGTGGTCCATCAGGCGGCCCGGCGTGGCGACCAGGACGTCGATGCCGCCGGCGAGAGCCTTCATCTGCGGGCCGTACTTCACGCCGCCGTAGATGGTGTGGACCGACAGGCCCATGTGGACGGCGTAGGCCTTGAAGTTCTCGGCGATCTGGGTCGCCAGCTCGCGGGTCGGGGAGAGGACCAGGCAGCGGAAGCCGCGGCGCGGGGCCGGCTTACGGTCCTCGGCCAGGCGCTGCAGGATGGGCAGGGCGAAGGCGGCGGTCTTGCCGGTGCCCGTTTGGGCGATACCCAGCAGGTCCTTGCCTTGCAGCACCACCGGAATGGCCTGGGCCTGGATCGGCGTCGGCTCCTTGTAGCCCTTTTCGGCCAGGGCCTTCAGCAGCGGCTTGGCCAGGCCAAGGTCGGAAAATTGAGTCACGTGTATGGGTTCTTTCGTGCGCCGACGCAGCCCATGCGTCCTCGCACGGCTAACCCTTCGGCTATCGTTCGGGGAGCGCCCCGCGTGCACGGGCGATCGGGTGAGAAAAAGTTCTCAAGGCGCTCGACAGGCTGGCCCGAAAACGGACCCTCACGCGGCTGGAGCGCCAATAGCGCCGAAGTGGCGCGGGCTCCGTATCGGTTATCCCAGCGGGAAAGTCAAGTTTTGGGAACGTCGGCCAGTTCCTCCCCCGCGATGCGGGGGAGGTGGCCCAGAGGGCCGGAGGGGGCGAGCTCGTCCCAGACAGCGCTTGCCCCCTCAGTCGCCTACGCCGCCGGCTTGGCCTTGGGGGCTACGTCGAAGATCTTGTGCACGATCTTCCAGCCGTCCGGGGTCTTCAGCAGTTGCATGTAGTCGGTCAGCACGGCGGTCGGGTAGTCCAGCACGATCTTGGCGCTGGCGGCCGAGCCGGTGATCGAGATCGACTCGATCCAGCGCTTGCGTTGGGCCTCGTCGGCGGCAGGCTTGCCGCTGGAGCCGCCGATGTATTCGTCGTCCGAGCGCTGAACGAGCGCGCCCTCGCGGATCCACATCAGCCGGCCTTCGTCGTGGAAAGCCTGGCGGAATTCCTTCGGATCGCCGGTGGCGTGGCCGGCCAGATAGTGCTCCAGCGCCGCGCGGACGGCGGGCTCCTCGGGATTGGCCGCCTGGGCCAGGGCCGGGGCGGCGGCGAGCAGGGTCGTAACGGCGGCCAGGGCCGCGATCGTGTTGCGCATGATGGTGTCCCTCCCAATAGCGAGAGGAGTTACGGGGGTAATTGCGGCGCCGATGGGGCGGCGCGCCCCTTGCCAGCTCGACCTCGCCGCGCCAAACCCGGCCCATGAGCAAGCCCATCGTCCTCGTCGCCGCCGCCGCCCTGATCGATGTCGACGGGCGGGTGCTGATCTGCCAGCGCCCCGAGGGCAAACAACTGGCGGGTCTCTGGGAGTTTCCCGGCGGCAAGGTCGAGGCGGGCGAGACGCCGGAGCAATGCCTGATCCGCGAGCTGGACGAGGAGCTGGGGATCAAGGTCGCCCAGGCGTGCCTCGCGCCGTTCGTGTTCGCCTCGCACACCTACGAGAGCTTCCACCTGTTGATGCCGCTCTACCTGCTGCGCCGCTGGGAAGGGCAGGTGACCCGCAAGGAGCACGCGGGCCTTTCCTGGGTGAAGCCCGACAAGCTGGCCGACTACCCTATGCCTCCGGCCGACGAGCCGCTGGTGGCGTGGCTGCGGGACGTGCTTTGAGAGGCGGCTAGCTCGCCCCAGCCGACGCGCCGGACCTGTGAAACGGCAGCTCAGCGCCGGCGTCCTGGCAGAGCGCGGTGATCTCTCGCATGGATTTCAGGGTCGCCTCACCCCATCGGCGACGCGCTTCGGGGCCGCCGTCGGACGGCGCGTTGGGCGGGATCTTGACGACGACCTGCGTGTGCGTGGGGAAGGGCTTGTCCAGCACCAACGCGAACACATTGCCGAACGAACGCGTATCGACCGTTCCGCACGCCACGGTCTTCGAGGGGCTGACGGTGATTTCGCGGACCGCCCTGAAGTCGGGCCCGATCAGCGCCTTGATTTCATGGCCGGCCAGGCGCTTGAACGCGCTCGTCTGATCGGAAGCGCGGGGAGGCGAACAGGCGATCAGCGCGACCGCCGGGCATAGCGCCAGAAGAAGACGACCGAACAGCTTCATTCCGGGCTCCCTGATGGGATGGACGCCCGCCAAATAGCCACCAGAAGAGCGAGAGGTCGACGAAAAACGGCCGCGCGGGCGTGGCGTCGTGATCGACTTCTCCTAAGACCCCGCCTTGTCCCCCGCCGGCTGTTCCTTCACCCCCAGCGCGTCGGCCAGCCGCATCTTCGCCGAGCCGGGCCGCAGGGGCTTTTGCTGGCTGTCGTGCGGGGCCCAGCCGGTGACCGAGACGATCTCGAAGGTCGCGGGGACCTTGCCGTCGGCCTCGGCGAAGCGCTCGACATAGAGCTCCATGGCCCGGAACAGCACCTTGCGGGACAGCGGCTTGCGCGAGCGGTCCAGCAGCACGCTGGTCTCGCGCAACGCTGCCGCTTCGGCGATCGACCCCAGCTGCATGGCCCACAGCACCAGGCCGTAGCTGGCCAGCACGCAGACCCCGACCGCCAGGCCGAGCTTCCACTCCAGCGCCCAGAAGCGGGCGAAGGCGCGGGTTCGCGCGCCGACGGAGATCAGCGGGAACGGCAGGCCGGAAAGCAGCGTCAGCCAGACCAGGTAGTCAAGCGCCAACGGCCAGCGCTTCAAGGCGTTGCCGTCGCTCCAGGTGTAGCCGCCGATGCACAGGCCGATCAGCAGCACCACCGGCAGGGTCCGCCAGGGCAGCCGCGAACCGCCGCCGCCCCAGAGCAGGCAAAGCATGCCGAAGGGGATCAACAGGATGCCGAGGATCTGCCGGCCGCTGAGCTGCTCGCCGCCGAACGCCAGGGTCAGGCCCAGCACCACCAGCGGCGACAGCCCGCGCATCAGCGGATAGACCAGGCCCAGGTCGCCGACCTTGTAGGCCTCGATCAACAGTACCCGGTAGAGCAGTTGCAGGACGGTGGCGCCGAGCAGCCAGGGCCAGACTTCGGCCGGCGGCAGGCTGACGAAGGGCAACAGCAGGATGGCGCAGAGCACGCCGACCACGTCCATGCAGGCGACCACCAGCAAGCGGTCGCTGCTGAACTTGACCAGGGTGTTCCAGGTGGCGTGGAGAACGGCGGCGCATAGCACCAGGCTGGTGGCTAGCATGACGGGCCTTATTGGTATAGACCAGGATAGTCTATCCCGGCGGAGGCTCCAAATGCTCGCCTCGTTGCGGCGTTTTTCCCTGAAAGCTCCTACGAAAGCGGAGAAACATGCAGCAGACATCGTTACGTCAAACGGCTTAATCTTCGGACAATCCTGATGGACTACCATCGGCCAGCGCCGCACAGTGCCGGCCCGGCCTCCCTTATCAACGACACAGGAATCCCTGCCTTGAGCGCTCTCCTCAAGCCCCTCGACAATCGCTTGTTCTGGCCCGCGGTCGCCATCGGCGGCCTGCTGATCATCCTGAAGAAGACCACGGTCGGTCTCGCCATGCGCGCCGCCTCCAAGGATTTCATCGCGGTGCGCCTGATGGGCATCGGCGAAGCGAAGCTCCTGCGCGACGTCCCGGTGCCGGAACCCGGCGTCGGCGAGGTCCGCATCAAGGTGCTGGCGGCCGGCATCTGCGGCACCGACAAGCACATCGTCGACTGGGATCCGTGGGCGGCATCCCGCATCACGCCGCCGGTCACCGTGGGCCACGAGTTCGTGGGCACGGTCGAG
>NZ_CALCDX010000043.1 GCF_937900395.1 uncultured Caulobacter sp. | reverse complement strand
GCGCGCGACATCGTCGCCATGCTGTCGGAGACGCAGCAGGCCGCCGCCCGCACGCGCATGGCCTATCGGCAGAGCGCGGCCAACGCCAACGACCTCTACAATGGCCTGACGCCGGACCTGCAGGAGTCGCCCGGCGTCGTCTTCGAACGCGCCGCCTATCTGCGGCGCAAGGGCATGGACACCCTGGCCCTGCCGATGGTGGCGAACTTCCCAGCGCCGCCGACGGAAGAGGCCTCGGCCGTGATCTGGAAGGAGCGCAAGCAGCTGGTCGTCGCGGCCCTGCAGGCGGGCGACAACGCCGGCGCCTACGCCGCCGCCAGCAACACCCGCGCCCTCACGCCGACCGAAATCGCGGAGTCGGAGTTCTTCGCTGGCTGGATCGCGCTGAGCCGCCTCAAGAACCCCGACGCCGCCGCCGCCCACTTCGCCCAGATCGCCGCCGTCGGCGCCTCGCCGATCACCAAGGGCCGCGCGCTCTACTGGCAGGGTCGCGCCGCCGAGGCGCAAGGCGACCCCATCGCCGCCCAGGCCTTCTATTTCGAGGGCGCGCGCTACATCACCACCTTCTACGGCCAGCTGGCGGCTGAGAAGGCCGGGCTGAGGGAAATCCGGCTCGAGGGCGACCCGGTCATCACCCCCGCCGACCGAGCCATGTTCTACAGCCGCGAGCAGGTCCGCGCCGCGCGGATCCTCGCCGACATCGGCGCCCGCGACCAGTTCCGCAGCCTGATGCTCTATATCGACGACATCCTGCCGAACGCCCAGGAGACGGCCCTGCTGGTCGACATGGCGCGCGGCTATGGCGACCAGGACCTGGCCATGCGCGCGGTCCGCGCCGCCGCCCAACGCGGCATCATCCTGCCCGAGCGCGGCTATCCGCTTCTGGACCATCACTTCACGCCCGTGCCGGGCGCGGCCGAGACGGCCTTCGTCTATTCGATCTCGCGCCAGGAAAGTAACTTCGACCCCGAGGCCCGTTCGGGCGTCGGCGCGCGCGGCATGATGCAGCTGATGCCGGCCACGGCCTCGCTGGTGGCGCGCAAGCTGGGCGAGGACCACTCGGTCGATCGCCTGTCCGACGCGTCCTACAACATGCGCCTGGGCTCGGTGTACCTGGGCCAGATGGTCAACAATTTCAGCGGCTCATATATCATGGCCGCCGCCGCCTATAACGCCGGCCCGGGCCGTCCGGCCCGCTGGGTCAACCAGTGCGGCGACCCGCGCGGCGCGACCACCGACCCGCTCGACTTCATCGAGTGCATTCCGTTCTCCGAGACCCGCAACTACGTGATGCGGACCCTGGAGACGACCATGGTCTATCGCGCGCGGCTGAACGGCGGCGTGGCGCCGCTGACCCTGTCCAGCGACCTCAAGCGCGGCGGCTACAGCTACGCCGCCTCGGTGGCCTCGGCCGAGACGGTGGCGGCGCAGCCCTGATCCTCCATCCGATCTCCCCGGCGAATGCCGGGGCCCAGATGGAAAACCCGACATAGCCTCTATGGCCGCCGCGTTCGTTCCGACCAGCACTTGCGCTTTGAGGCTGGGCCCCGGCATTCGCCGGGGAAGTCGGTGAAATCAGAGCCGCTTCGCCGCCAGCACCAGGCCAGCGGGCGTATCGACCAACGTCCCGTCGAGACCAAAGACGCTCGCCAAAATCTCGCGCGACAACGCCTCGCGCGGCGCGCCCTCGGCCACGACGCGGCCGCGCGAGATCACGACCACCCGATCGCAGCTCCGGGCCGCCAGCCCCAGATCGTGCAGCGTGACCACCACGGCCGCGCCGGCCGCCGCTTCCGCTCGCAGCAAGTCCAGCGTCAGAAGTTGCGCGTCGGGATCCAGGCCCGCCACCGGCTCGTCCGCCACCAGCAGCGGCGCCCGCGTCGCCAGCAGGCGCGCCAACAGCACTCTCGCCCGCTCGCCACCCGACATGTCGAGCACGCCTCGCTCCCCAAGATCGCCAGCGCCGACACGGGCCAGGCAGGCGCGCGCCAAGGCGTCGGCCTCGGCTTCGGGGAGCTCGCTGGCGCCCAGGGCGGCGATCATTCGAGCCGGCAGGTTCCACGCGGCGCGACGCTCTTGCGGCAGATAGCCGACCAGGCGAGCGCGCTGCTCGGGCTTCAAGGCGCCGACAGCCTGCCCCGACAGAAGCGCCCGGCCCGCCGTCACGGGCAGCAGGCCAAGACCGGCGCGCAGCAGGCTGGTCTTGCCCGCGCCGTTTGGACCAACGATCCCGACGACTTCGCCCGCCGCGACGGCCAGACTCGCCGCCTCCAGCACCGTCTTGCGGCCCTGGCGGGCGCAGAGCGCCTCCAGCGTCCACAGCGCGCTCATGACCGCCAGCTCCGGGCGGCGCGCCAGGCCAACAGGGCGAAGGCGGGCGCGCCGAAGAGAGCCGTGACGACGCCCAGCTTCAGCTCCTGCTCGGTGGGGATCAGTCGGGCGGCGAGGTCGGCCAACACCAGCAGCAACGCGCCGGCCAGGGCCGAAGGCCACAGGATCCGCTTGGGATCATCGCGGACCAGCGCCCGCACCAGGTGCGGCGCGGCCAGGCCGACGAAGCCGATCACGCCCGCCGCCGCCACCGCCGCGCCGGTCAACAAGGCCGCGCCCGCGACCGCGTAGACCCGCAGGCGCGCCATCGGCAGCGCCGACATCCGCGCGGCCTCCTCGCCCAGGGTCAGCATGCGCAAGCCCTCTCCGGCCCGCACGCAGAGCGCCGCGCCGATCGCCATCGGGACCAGCGCGCGCAAGGCGTCCATCGCGTCGCGGTTCTGCACCGATCCCATAAGCCAGGCCAGGATCTCGGCCATCGCCACCGGCGACGGTGACAGGTTGAACACGAGGGCCGTCAGCGCGCCGCCGAAGGCTGACAGCGCCACCCCGAACAGGATCAGCGCCTCGGGCTCGCGAAACCGCGCCGCCAGCGCCACGACCGCGGCGCCGGCGACCAGGGCTCCGGCCAGGGCCGAGAGCTCGATCGCGCCCGGGATGACGGCCAACCCCGCCGAAATGGCGACCGCCGCGCCCAGGCCGGAGACCGCCGAGACGCCCAGGACGCCCGGATCGGCCAGCGGATTGCGAAGCAGCCCCTGCATGGTCGCGCCAGCCAGCCCGAGGGCGGCCCCGACGAGGGCGGCGACCGCGACGCGCGGCGCGCGGATCGTCCACAGCACCTCGCCCGGCGGCGAACCGGGGTGGGTCAGGGCCTGGACGTACTGGCTCCAGGCCAGCGGCGTCTCGCCCAGCGCCACGGCCAGGACGGCGGCCGCCGCCAGGACCAGCAGCATCAGCAGGCAAAGGCGGATCAGGCTCATCGCGCGGCCTCGGCCAGCATCCCCGCGCCGTCAGCCGCGAACCATGCGGGGCAGCCCACCACCGAGGCCGGCAACGAGGCGACCGTGCGGGTCGCGACCACGCGCTGGAGCGCCGCGTGGCGTCCCGGTCCCCAACGGTCGGCGCCGGCGCGCGCCATGTCGAACAAGCCCAGGACCACCGCCGTGGGCGGCGTCATCACCAAACCCTCCAGCGAGACAGGCGCGAAGTACGGCGCCTTGGAAGCGTTGGCGTAGCCGGCCGCCTTCAACATCGCGTCGATCAGCGTGCCCGATCCCGCCGTGAAGCCGCCCGGCGTCAGATAGAGGGCGGACCTGCCCTTCCCCGCCCCGGCCGCGCGGGCGAGCTGGGCGTCCATGCGGGAGACGATCGCCTCACCCTCGGCGCGACGGCCTAAGGCGGCGGCGACCTTGCGGACGTTGACGCGCAAGCCCTGGAAGTCGGCGGCGTCGTCCAGCGTCACGGTGGTCACGCCCTTCTTCTCCAGCGCCTTGGCGAGCCGCGCGTCGCCGCCCCACAGCCGCACCACGACCTGGGGCCGCGCGGCGACCAGGCTCTCGAACGTCGCCCGGCGCAGCGGAAGACCCGCCGCCGCGCTCCGCATATAGCTGTCGCGGGACACGGCGCGGTGCGAGAGGCCGACGATGCTGTCGCGCGGCGCCAGGGCCAGCACGTACTGGTCGGCGCAGGAATCCAGCGACATCACGCGGGGAGCCGCCTGGGCGACGCCCGGCGCGAGCGCCAGCGCCGCCACGAGGGCGCACAAGGCCTTGCCGGCGCTCATGAAATCAGTCCGTGACCAGGCCGTGCAGCAGACCGTCCAGCATCACCTTCATCAGCCCCTCGGACGAGGACCAGCCGCGCGAGGGCTTGGTGATCAGCAGCGACACCAGGCCGTGGCAGCCGGCCCACAGCACTTCAGCCGCCTCGACCGCCGAGCCCGAGCGCAGGCGGCCCTGGGCGGCGATCTGGTGCACCGGCTCGCTGAACTTCTCGAAGCAGCGGTCGCCCAGCGTCAGCAGGTCCGAGATCTTGTCCTGCGAGATGTGCTCGCCGGTGCTGCAGAACACCAGCTGGTAGGTGTTGGGGTTGTCGAGCGCGAACTTCATGTACGCCTCGAGCATCAGCCGCACCCGCGCCACCGGATCCACCGGCTGGGCCGCGATCTGCGTGTTCAGAGCCAGCAGACGCTCGATGGCGTCGTTGCTGATCTCCATCAGGATCTGGTCCTTATCGCGGAAGTGCATGTAGAGGGCCGTCGACGACACCCCGACCGCGTCGGCGATCTTGCGGATCGTGGCGCCGGAATAGCCTTCGGCGATGAAGATTTTCTCGGCGGCCTCCAGGATTTCGCCGCGTCGCAGGTGCCCATCCCCCTTGGGCTTACGCGCGGACTTTTGAGGCTTTTTCAGAACGACCGTCACGGAACTGGCTTCCCCTGCATTTCCCCACCCCACACTAAACGGGAATCACCCAGCCGTCGCAAGAACGTGCGTTGTAGCCAATTTAGCGATCCCTCGATCTCGCGCGCGCGAGAGAGCCTCGCAAAACGCGTGTTTTTCCATTTGACACTTTTTGGTTGAGACATCGTTATCCACGCCGTTGGGGCGATCTGGCGTCTTGGGGCGACGATGGCGCGTGAAGATAGACGGTTGGACCCGGCGTTCGCGCCGGCGGGCGGACCTGCGCCCTTATCCCAGCCAGGCTTGCAAGAGTTCGCGGTTCCGCAGGACCGCGACGGCGCTCACCTTTCGCTCTCGCCGGCGCAAGCCGCGACGATCGGAGTGGCCGGCCTGGCGATCGCCATCGCCCTGGCGCTGGCGCCGACCGCCGGACTGGTGGGCGTGCATCACCTGTTCTTCGCCGTCTTTCTGCTGGGCGGGCTGACGCGCCTGGCGGCCGCCTGCACGCCTCTGGCGACCAGACCGCCGCCGTCCTTGGCCGACGACGACCTGCCCGCCTACACGATCATCGCCCCGCTCTATCGCGAGGCCGAGGTGGTCGGCGAGCTGATCCAGAACCTGGCGGCGATCGACTATCCGCGCGATCGGCTGCAGGCGCTGATCGTGCTGGAGGCCGACGACGCCCACACCTTGGCGGCCGTCCGCATCCTCGACCTGCCGGCCTTCGCGCAGGTGCTGATCGTCCCGCCCGGAACGCCCAAGACCAAGCCCCGCGCCTGCAACCACGCGCTCGAACGGGCCCGTGGCGACCTCGTGGTGATCTACGACGCCGAGGACATGCCCGACCCCGGCCAGTTGCGAGAAGCCGCCGCCCGTTTCGCCGCCTCCGATGCGCGACTGGCTTGCCTGCAGGCGCCCCTGCGCATCGAAGACCCGGGCTTCTCGCTGTTCCTGCCCTCGCAGTTTCGCCTGGAATACGCCGCCCACTTCGAGGTGCTGCTGCCGGCGCTGGCGAGGTGGGGCCTGACCTTCCCGCTGGGCGGCACCAGCAACCACTTCAAGGTCGCCCCCTTGCGCGAGATCGGGGCCTGGGACGCCTATAACGTCACAGAAGACGCCGATGTCGGCTTCCGCCTCGCCGCGGCCGGCTACGGGCTGGGCGTGATCTCTCGGCCGACCTGGGAAACCGCGCCGACCACCTGGGGCCAATGGCTTCCGCAACGGGCGCGGTGGATCAAGGGCCATATGCAAACGTGACCTACTCAATTACACATTTTACTCAGCCCATTTCGATGCCCTCCAACTTCGTTGACGACGATATTCCTGTGGATAGTCGCCACGCTATGCGCCGGGCCAGTCCTTGCGCTTGAACCCGGCAAGGCTCGCCTCGCGGTAGGGCTGGGCCTCACCGGGCGGACAGAAGCCCGCGACATGATCATCATCGAATGGATCGACTTGCTCGCAGGCGTGTCGCCTATTTGACATCCTACCCAGCGGGCAGACGCCAATTGCGCCAACTTGGCCTTGAAGAGCGTCGCGCCCGTGCGAGCAAATCGAAGCTAGGCGCCGAGTTCGAATGCTTCTCGGGGTGCACGAGCGTCTTTGACCAAGGGCGTAGGATGAGAGGTATCCATATCAACGTGGTCTGGCAAAGCTTTTAGCGCCAAATTGCCTCGCCCATCGCTGCCGGTGAAATCCCAAAGAAGGGCGTATCCACGTATGATAAATATATTGAAAATTAAAAGCCCAACATACTACATTATAAATATAATCGTTCAGGGCATTATTACTCGCGGCCATGCCCGCCGCAAAGCGTTGAAATCTGTCTTTAGTTATCCCTTACCGGGCGCGCTGGCAGATACGTGGTTGAACGGCCAAGGGACGGACGCTCCACACCGACTGAGCATGAATGCGGGTGATGGATGTCAACGGCTTCCCACTGTAGTCATTCGACTACGACAAAGGCACTGACCAAGAAGAGGAAACGCGTCTGGAAAATTTGACGCCCCTCTGCATGGGATCGGTTATTTCGACCGCTGACCCCATGTGCTTGATCGTAAGATCATAACCGTCTGGCTAGTAAAGAATTTACCTCGGATGCAAGGCGGGACCGATGAAAAACGCCACTGGGCAACATCGACCCCACAACCCCAAAATCCAAAACTCAATCAAGGTGAAATGGCCGGGATGTGGTTGCAATGTAGGTCTCGGGAGACCGCCTACGACCGCTATAGACGCGGCAAGCAACCATCGAAAAGGCTTTAGAACTCAGGAATTTAGCTTCTCATCCCCCCTCCGCAGGATACATCGGTTCCCATAGCACCTTCCCATAGGATAGGTGCGCGCTGGCGAATCTGTATTCTGCGGAGGGGGAGAAAAAGAGGCAGCAAATCTAGGAATGCGCCTAGATGAGCGATAATCGAAAATCAAATATTGAGTGTTATGAATTTCAGACTGCTCTAGGCGAATACGCAGGGCGTTTCGCCGTTGAGCGCTGCGGGCGTAGCAAAGCACGCACGCGGCCAAGATAGACAACATCTTTCAGGAGCGGGAATGCCTCAACACGTCATAGCCTTCGATCTAGAGACCATTCCCGATCTCGAAGCCGTATCTCGTGTTCACGGACTTGAAGAGCACAACGACGAAGCGGCCGAAGAGCTTGTCGGCGACAAGTTTCCCAAATTGCCGTTGCACAAGATCGCCTGCATCGGCGCGGTGATCGCTGAGCGGTTGGAGGATCACTGGGCGATCCGTTCAATCGGCGCACCTCACATCGGCGACCGTTCAGAAGCCGACCTGATCACCGCCTTTTCCGACCGGTTGCTGCAACTACGGCCGACGCTCGTGTCGTACAACGGCCAAGGGTTCGATCTGCCGGTCCTCCGATACCGCGCCATGGCCAACGCCATTCCAGCGCCGGGCCTGTGCGCCCGCCCCTACTACAAGCGCTACGACGATGCTGCCGTTGACCTATGTGATGTGCTCGGCTCGTACAGCAGCGGCGCTAAGGCGAAGTTGGACGAGCTATGCCGCGTACTGGGGCTGGCCGGTAAACCGGATGGCGTAGATGGCGGGCAAGTGGCTGGCTACGTCAAAGCGGGCCGGATCGCCGATGTCGCGGCTTATTGCGAGACCGACGTCGTGAACACTTTCCGGGTATGGCTGCGATACGAGCTATTCCGAGGTGCGTTGAAGCCTGACGAGTTCCGGCGCAGCGAGGCGGCGCTCGCCGACTTCATCCGGGCACGGCTCGTCGAGAAGCCCCACCTTGCGTTCCTGATCGACGATCTGTGCCACGGCAGCGTCAACCCAAAATGAGCTTGGTCGCCAGCCACTACTAGACACGCTCCTCAACGAGTCATTGCCAGACCAGCACAATCTACAGTTATTCTAGACCTGCGACTCACACGCGAATAGTGTCACGCCGGATTTCATGCATGCCCACCGCGATCGGCCTTCGCTTCTATAAAATCTTCCCGCTGCGACTGCGCGACCGAGGCAGAGAAGCCGTCGATGCGTCCGACCTGAACCTCTCGCTGCCATCGTTTCTCGATCAATTCGTGGCCGACCGCACTGACGAAGACGCCGTGTCGGACGCAGCAAAGGAACGCGCCTTCTATTTTGAGCCGCTGGAGAAATACGGAGACGGCTGCACACGTGGCTATGTCCGTTACGGTACCTACGGATTCGAAAGCATAATAAAGAAGCTGGGAGCCAAGGAGGCCGCCTACAAGCGAAAGAGCGACGACGTGGAGGAAATCCCCCTCTACTTTGATATTTGGTCGCCACCCGGCGGCGAATTTTCCATCCTATCTTTTCAGTCGTTTGGAATTCGGTCCTGCATCCAGCTTGTACTGATAGAGATGCAGAAGCATTTTGAATCCGCTAATCCCGGCTACCGCTTACACACATTGAAGCTGATGGGAAATGACTCCCCCCAGACACTGTTTGCAAACGCGCCGGTGAAGAAGATCACCTTCGTCCGACACAACGCCTACAGTGACCGCTTCTCCTCCTATCGCGATGGAAAGCCGCCAAAGGCCATCGATCTAGAGGTGTCCTACAAGGCGAAGCGCGGGGGCAGCTTAGGGCGACTGAGGGACGTCGGGGGCAGCCTATCTCAAGACGAGAAGGGCGTTATATTGTTCGACGGTGATGAATTTGATGAGGCCACCGCCGAGGTGTTGATCGGGAAACGACGCAGGCCAGTCGGCATTGTCGGCCCAAACTCGGACACGGGAACTATCGATATTTCCGAGGCCGTCATCTACGGGCCTAGCGGCCACCCCACCTTCCCATCAGTTCGAGATCAGTCGAACGCAATTATGCAGGACTTCTACACGCGCCTGTTGAAGGCTTGATATGAAGATCGATGTAACCCCGATCATCAAGGATCACTTGAATACACTCAGGGATCACAGAACGGGAAAACGCTCACTATTTGATTTTGCTTTATTCTTTGTCGCGCCATTAGCAAGCATTGGCGTGCCTATATATTTCAAAATGAATTTCGATACAAATTTCTACAATTTGTCGATAACATTCTTTGGAATTTTCATCGCACTTCTGCTGAATGTTCAGGTGGCAATTTTTGGCATTTTCCAAAGAAAGTGGGAAAAGCCGGAAGACGAACACCTCGCATCTATTCAGGCAGAAAAGCTGAAAGAGAGACGCGCCCTTCTGGGAGAGCTAAATGCAAATCTCTCATATTTGGTGCTTTTTAGTTGTATCTCACTCGTTGCTTTCTTGGCGTTCTATGTTTTGAAGATCGATGAGAAAATTCCGTCCTGTGCAACATTCGCGATTTACACGCACTTCGTGCTCACTCTGTTCATGTCAGTGAAGAGGGCACATGTCCTTTTTCAGATGGAGTACGACGGGAACAACTAAGCGCTGCGCGATTTGCCCACCCGAATGAGACTAGACGATCAGGCTGACGCCGCGCGACGACCTCCGGGAAGGGCACGATATAGCGTCGCCGGGGCACAGCCCACCTGATTGGCGACTTCGGCGATGGTCAGCGTCCCCTCTGCAATCAGCGCCTTGGCCACGGTTAGCTTCCGGTCGTCGAGAGATCGCGGCCGTCCTCCTACGCGACCACGAGCCCGAGCCGCAGCAAGACCATGCCGAGTGCGCAGGCGTAGCTGCTCGACTTCGAACTGGTGCATCGACGACAGAAAATTCAGCCACAGGCGCCCACTGGGGGTGGTGGTATCTACTGCCTCCGTCAATGACTGGAGAGCGATGCCCTTCGCCGTCATCTGATCCACGGTCTCGATCAGTTGGCGCACATTCCGACCAATGCGCGAAAGCGAATGCACCACCAGTACGTCACCGGCGCGTGCATAGGTCAGGGCAGCCTCAAGTTCTGGGCGGTACGCCGCCGTACCACTGATCGTCTCACTGAAAATGCGCTCCGCGCCCGCTTTGGTCAGCGCGTCGATCTGGAGCGCGGGATTCTGCGAAGGATCGCTACAGCGGCAATATCCAATGATCATCAGCCCTCTCAAAACTCATCAACGGTAGCACATTATGCGACAACTATTTTAAGATATAGTTTTGCGATAGAATTCTTCAACGCCTGACGGAATTCTAGCCAGACTAAATCAGCATCTCGAATACGTTCGTTTTGTAGATACTGGAAGGTAGCCCTTGCCCGCCGATGCGAACGGGAGCCATCCCGCTCGGGGCGGAAAGCTTACGGTAAAGGTTTATACCCCAGAAAGGGCACAGCCATGCCCTTCGACGCCACCGCTTCGGTAAATGAAACCGCCATAGATTTTGCTGCCCGAGCGCTCGGGTCAGGACTGCGTGAGGCGCGACGAGGGGTGCGTCTCAGCCAGAAAGGTTTGGCGCTAGCGGCGAGCATCGAACTGGCGACGGTCCAAGGCTTGGAGCGCGGCGTCGGCACGCAACGCTCACTGCTCGCCGTCTTCAACGCTCTGCGGCTCAGATTTGCAGATCAACCGTCGGACGTCGCGCTCGGCCAGTGGATCGCCGATGCTCGCAAGGCGACGGGCAACTCGCAGGCGGCCGCCGCTTCGATCATCGGGGTGAGCAAGCCAACCATCATCCAGATCGAGCATGGGCGCGGCAACATTCGCAGCCTGCTCCAGATGATGCGCTTCTTGCGACTATCGCCGACGGTCGCCCCACAGGCCGACGCTCTGCATGGCGCTCGCCTGATCCTCGGTGACTGTCTGGAGGTTTTGCCCACGATCCCCGACGGCTCGGTCGATGCCGTCATCGCCGACCTGCCCTACGGGATGAGCAAGCTTGAATGGGACCGGCCGATCCCTCTGGATAGGCTCTGGGGCGAGTTCCGCCGCATTTTACGCCCGACCGGCGCCGTGGTGCTCACGGCCTCGCAGCCATTCACGGCCGAGCTAGTCGTGAGCAACCGGGAATGGTTCAAGTACGGCCTAGTGTGGGAAAAGAGCCGTCCCACCGGCTTTCTACAGGCCAACCAGATGCCGCTTCGGGCACATGAAGATATATGCGTGTTCAGCCCCGGCGTGCTGATCGGACGCCATCGCAGCCGCCGTCAAATGACCTTCAACCCGCAAGGGATCACGGCCTTAGCAGAGGACGGCAACGCACGGCGACAGCGCGGAGAAAGCAAATTTCTGGGCGGCACTGTCCGTAATGAGCGTCGCCCGACGCACACCGGCTACCCCACGTCGATCATTAGATTTCCGTCCGAGCCGCGCCCCGAACATCCGACGCAGAAGCCGCTGGCGCTGATGCAGCACCTTGTTCGAACCTACACGAACGCTGGCGACACCATCCTTGATTGCTGCATGGGCTCAGGCTCGACAGGTGTTGCAGCTATCCGTGAGGGGCGAGCCTTCATCGGGATCGAACAGAACCCGCAATACTTTGAGATCGCGCGACGCAGGTTCGCGACCGAGGGCTTGGAGACGGTGATCGAGGCCGAAGGAAAATCCGGTCGCTGAAGCCTGATCATGACTGGTTATCCAGACGTTCTGGTGAGCGGCCCCACGTTCAGGAACCCGGAGTCCAGCGAAGCCTGATGCCGGTCGAGCCAAGCCTTCGCACGCTCGTAGTCGGGCAAAATCGACGCCAGAAACGCCCAGAACGCATCGCCGTGCGAGCGATGTTTCAGGTGGGCCAACTCGTGCACCACGACATATTCCAGCACCCGCTTGGGCGCGAAAACGAGATGCCAGTTGATTTGAATGCCCCCCTCGGCGCCGCATGAACCCCAGCCAGATTTCATGTCGGCGACGCGGATCAACCGAGGCTGGAGCCCATGCCTCTTCCCATAGGCGGCGGCGATTGCCTGCACGTCCTGACGAACCTGCCGCTTTAGCCAGAGCTTCAGGTGCATGGCGACGATAGGGTCAGAGGCATCCGCCTCGACCCACGACGGTAAGTCCACGAGGAAGCCCGCCCGGTGCGTGACTTGTACGCCCGTGCCGTCATGCCGCCGAACCGTCAGGGACGCCATTCGACCTCGGAAGGGTATCTTTGATCCCGACATGAGACGCGGCACGACATGCTGAGTGGCTGTCTTCTCATCAAGCTCGCGAACGGTGTCGAAGAGCCACTGCCGCTTGCGGTCGAGAAAGCCTGCGATGGCTGCGTCGTCGTCCGTGGTCAGAGCCAGCACCTCGACATATCCCGGCGTGACCGTGATCCGTCGCTCCGACGCCGTGGCGGTTCGCCGAAGCTCGTAGGTGATTTCTGTCTGACCAACGCGCACGCTGGGCATCAAGGCGTCCCCGCATAGGCGTGAACCGCGAACTCTTCGATCTTCTCGCAGACGGCTGCTGCGTCCGAAACTCCGCTTGCGCGAAGGATGGGGCGGACAGCCTTCCGCAGGTCTTTCTTGTATCCGTCCATGAAGAACCAAGACGGCTGGTCGCGCAGCGCCGCTGCGTAGAGATCGCCGATCTGAATAGCGGCGGCCTGCACGCTGGCGTGGTCCACATCAGGCGCCAGCGCCTCTACGATACGCAGGATCGAGAACGCCCGCTCGTCTATCCCGAGATCGGCGTGGGCGCCTTGTTCGGCGTTGATGCCGCCGGTCAAATCCTCAAAGTCCCGCAATCCCTCGGCGGCGGCGATCTGCCCCTCCTCGAAGCGGCGGATAATCTCCAGCACTCGCTCGGAGAACCGGCCGTACTGGGCGGGGTTTTTGTCAACGAGTTCGCGGGTCACGCGGCGAAGCTCGGCCGATTTCCGGACGAACGCCTCCTGAAGCTCCTCCTCGGTCTTCTCCTCGACCTCGAAGTCATCGGCGAAGTTGGGATCGGTGATGGAGCGCAGGCGGATGGTGGTCGATAGGCCGGTGACGTGGACGTGCTCTTCCAGCATGTCCCTGATCTTCCCGGTGTAGCTCTTGTGATCGACGCTCTCGTCTTTCGAGATAACCTGCGTCGCCAGCCGCAGGAACGCCGCCGCCCATTTCACGTCGGCGGTGAACTCCAAGATCGCCGGATCAGGCGATAGGTCGCCGTAGACGCGGATGAAGTTGCGGGCGAGCCGCTGGAGTTCGAACCAATCGTCCTCGCGGTCTTCGGCGGCCATCCTGCCGACCACGTAGGCGGCGGCCTTCTCGTCCATACCGTCCAGACCCATCAGCCGCTTCTGGCGGGCGTAGCGGGCATGGGCTTCCTTCAGATCGTTCCGCAGGATGCCGATATCGCGAAGGGCGTTCTGCACGTCTTCGGCGCGGTAGGAGGCCAGAGCCTCGTCAAGGTGATTGGTCACCCCGATATAATCCACGATCCGACCGTGCGGCTTTTCAATCTCAACGCCATCCGGTCGCTTCAGCGAACAGGTACGGTTCGTGCGGGCGATGGCCTGAAGCAGCCCGTGCTCCTTCAACGGCTTATCCAGATACATGACGGCTTCTATGGGCGCGTCGAACCCGGTCAGCAGCTTGTCGCAAACGATCAGGAACGAGGGCTCTTCGCCGAACGCCTTGAAGCGCTTTTTGGCGTCCTTCTCGGCCGCGTCGTCCAGATACCAGCCTTCAAGCTCCGTCCGTAGCGCGGCGACATCGGGGTCTTCGGACGGTTTATTGTCCTCCTGCGATTTGGAGAACACGCAGGCGATCATCGCGTCGGCCTTGGTCTTCGCCTCGGTCTCGTCCATCCCACATTTCAACAGATCAGGGGCGATCACACTCGCAAGCGCGGCGCGGTAGAGCACCACGGCCTCACGGTCCACGCAGACGATCTGAGCCTTGAAGCCGTCCGGGCGGCAGACCTGCTTGAAGTGCTCCCAGATGTCGAATGCGATCAGTCGCACCCGCTCGGGGTGCTTGGCGATGGTGGCGAGCGACAGGCCCTTGGCCTTTAGCTGCTCGCGCTTTTCGTCGGGCAGATCGACGAACCAGCGGTCGAACAGAATGTCGAGTTCGGCCTCGTTGATCGACCAGTCTGTCTTCCGGCCTTCATAAAGGATCGGCACCGTGGCGCCGTCGCGCACCGCGTCGTCGATCCCATACTTGTCGAGATAGCCCTCGCCCGGCTCGCTGAAGCGAGCGTAGGTGTCCTTGTCGGTGCTCTTGATCGGCGTGCCGGTCAGGCCGAAGAAGCGCGCGTCGGGCAGGGTCGCCTGAAGATAGGCGCCAAGGTCTTTTTCCTGCGTGCGATGACATTCATCAACCAGCACGATCCAGTTATCCGAGTTCGGGATCGGTTGATCTGATCCGGCGAACTTGAAGATGGTCGAGAGCAGGATTTGGCCGCTGCCGCCGCGCGCGACGGCTTCGCGCAGGGCGCTGACTGAGGCGGCTTGCGTAGGGTTAGGCAAACCGCAGGCGACGAAGGTCTTGGAAATCTGGTCGTCGAGGTCGATGCGGTCGGTCAGAACAAGGATGTTGGGGTTGGCCAGCGACGGAGCGTCCAGCGTCAGGTGCGTCTTCAGCTTGAGCGCGAGGAAAACCATGGTCAGGCTCTTGCCCGACCCTTGCGTGTGCCAGATCAGCCCCTTCTTCAGCTTGCCTTCAGCGACGCGAGCGACGGCCTTATTGACTGCTCGGAACTGCTGGTAACGGCAGACCTTCTTGATCTTCCTGCCGGTTTCCGGGTCGGTCTCGAAGACGATGAAATGGGCCAAGAGGTCCAGAAGCCGCGAAGGCTCCAGCAGGCACCAGATGTCCTTGGAAAGGTCGTCGGGAAAGTCGGCCCGCTGACGCGGCCACGCATCTGGCCAAGGCGCGTAGAACTGCGATGGGCTTCCGGTGGCACCGTACAGGGTGGTGATGCCATCCGTCACCAGATTGAAGGCGTTGGAATAGAAGAGGCGCGGGATGTCACGCTCGTATTGCTTGATCTGCTCGAACGCCTCCTCAGCCTTCGCCGTGGCCTTCAGTGGGCACTTCGCCTCGATAACGACCAGCGGAATGCCGTTCACGAACACCACGATGTCGGGGATACGAGACCGTTGGGCAGCAACGCGGAACTGACGGACGACGTGGAAGCTGTTCCGCTCGGGGTGCTTGAAGTCGATCAGGGCGATGTTCCGCCCCTGAGCTTCGCCGGTCAGCTTGCGGGTGTGGGCGCCGCGCAGCTTCCTCTGCCATTCCTCGTTGTCGGAAAGAGTCGAGAGTTCGGCATAGATCGCCTCGGCGTCGGACGCGCTCATGCCGTTTAGGGATTGCAGCGCCTCGACTAGCACGGGCTTGAGAATGACGCGGTTTTCTTCCTGCCGCATCGCCATCGCAGTCTCAGGCGAAAGCGGCTCGTAGCCAAGCGCGGTCAGCGCATCGAGCGTCGGCTTCTCAGCGAGGCGGTATTCGCTCATGCTGGCACGCGGACGCGACCGGATAGAAGGTCGTCTGCGAGCACTGCCTTTGTCCGCACAAGCGCTTCAATTGTCGCTTCAGCCCGCGCTACTGTGTCCTCCTGAGCGTCTAGAATTTCAGCGATTTCACGCTGCTCTTCGAGTGGCGGAAATCTAATCAATAGCGCGTGCACGTTATTTCGGTTTAGGGTCGGAACAGAGGTTGCCGCGTCATAAGCATTCAGCTTCATTTCGCGCAATTTCCAATAGACAAAACGAGGGTGGTTACCCTTGAAGTCCTTAACCCAAAGCGTCGTGTCGTGAGGCCAGCAAGGGTCAGGCGAGAAGAAAACTGTCCCAAGTCGGCCCTTTCGACCGGTTATGACGGCGGGGCCTGCGACGGCAGCTTCGCTGTGGGAGTAAGATGGTCCCGACGATGAAATGACGTGGAACGGGCCAGCAACCGCTTGGCTTTCCGTTATGTCGAACCCCCGCTGAAGAACGAAATAGTCATCGCAGCGACCTTCGCTCCAGCCGTTAGGTAAGCCGCCCGGGCCGTATTCTTCATGGAGGGCAAGCCCCCTCTCCATGATCAATGAGAGATGGCCACCAAGAACGTGATGAGCTTGAGCAGCGGCGGCTTGAGCCGCCGCAATCGCCTCATCAACAGACCGCAGCACCTCGGCGATCCGCCTTTGCTCGTCTAATGGGGGAACGAGCGTAGTTTTCGAGGCTAACGTCCCCTTACGGATGTGTTTCATGGTGGTGCCATGAGCTTCATCGGCAAGATCGGGTATTGACGCCTCAAGTCGATATTGAAGCCAGCGGCGGTCGATCCCCTCGACGGGCGTTACCTTGAATAGGTGCTGGTTAAGGACAGCGGGCCCGCGTTCCCATCGCATCACCGCCAATGTTGCCGACCACGAAAAAATCAGATCGCCGTTTTCAATGCGATGTCGCGGTTCGACTTCGCCGTCATAAAAGTCCGTGGCTGAACCGGGGTTCGTAATCTGCGCGATCCGAATGATCGGCAAACCCTTCTTTCCCCAATCCTCCGGTTTGAAAGCTCGACCGTTGGCATAGTCGGCGAGCGTAGCAAAGCTCGCTTCGCGCCAGTTTCTAGACTCTGGATCATGCATAACCGAGCCTCTTTAGATGCTCGAACATCACCGCCTCAGCGCTGTTCCGCTTAGTTATCAGGTCTTGCAACTTGGCGATCTCGGCTGCGACATCGACAGCCTCCGCATCGGCACCGGTTTGGACGTAACGGCCGATATTGAGGTTAAAACCGTTTGTCTCGACCTCCTCGACCGACACCACGCGGGCCAACTTTTCGATGTCGGCGAAGCCGTGGAATGCCTCGACGAGCGCCTTTACGTTCGCGTCGGACAGGACGTTCTGTGCCTTGCCCGGTTGGAAGGTGACGTCGCCGTTGACGACCAACACCTTGCCCCTCCGATCCTGCGGCTTGTTCTTCCGTAGAATGAGGATCGCCGCCGGGATGCCCGCGCCATAGAAGAGGTTCGGCGCCAGCCCGATCACCGCCTCAATGATGTCGGCCTTCAGCATGCCCTCGCGGATACGGCCCTCGGCACCGCCCCGGAACAGCACGCCGTGCGGCACGACAACCCCCAGCATGCCGTCATCCTTGAGTGAGGCGACCATGTGCTGGACGAAGGCGAGGTCGCCATAGCCCTTTGGCGGGCAGCCGTACTTATCGCGACCGAAGGGATCGCCATTGGACCAAATGTCGTAGCCCCATTCCTTCACCGAGAACGGAGGGTTGGCCAGCACCCGGTCGTAGGCGCCGACGCCCGCGACGAACTCCTTGGCCTTGGGATCATATCGCTTCGGAGCTAACAGCGTGTCGCCCTTGGCGATGAAGGCGTCGTCGATGTCGTGCAGGAAGAGGTTGATCTCGGCGATGGACCACGTGTCGAGTTCCTTCTCCTGTCCGAATAGGGACAGGCTGCGGACATTGCCGCCGTGGTCCTTCACGTATTGAACCGCCTCTAGCAACATGCCGCCCGAGCCGCAGGTCGGATCGTAGATCGACATGCCGGGCTGGGGCTGGAGGCATTCGACGATCAGCCGCACGACCTGCCGAGGCGTGTAGAATTCGCCGCCTGACTTGCCCGCGCTGTCGGCAAACTGCTTGATCAGATACATGTAGGCGTCGCCGAGCATGTCGGCGGGCACGTCGGCGTTTCGCAGCCGATGCTTCTCGAAGTGGGCGAGCAAGGATTCAAGCCGCGCGTCGGGGAAGCGTTCCTGATTGGCGAAGTCGATGTCGCCGAAGACGCCGCGCAGCCGCATGTTCGCGTCTTCAATCGCCTTGAAGGCGATGTTCAGGTGTTGGCCGATCTGGGTGGAATGCTTTCGCACGGCGTCCCAGCGGTGCTCGGCCGGAATGTGGAAGCGATGCTCGTCAGGCTCGGCTGCTTCTTCGCGGTCGCCGGTTTCGGCGAGCAGCTTCTCGAACTCCTCGTCCCAAACGTCGCAAAGCCGTTTGTAGAAAAGTAGGCCGAAGATGTAGTCCTTGAACTTCCCCGCATCGACGTGGCCGCGCAGGATGTCCGCCGCCTTCCAGAGGTGGGATTCAAGTTCGGCTTGGGTCAGCTTGTCGCCCGGCTTACGAGGCGCGGGGCGCTCAGCCGTCGCTGCCGCAGCCATCGAACGAGAAGCCACGCTCGCGACCGGAACGGCATCGCCCTCGGTCAACCGCACCGAGCCGCCACGACCTCGGCCGCTGGCGATCATGCCCTCACGGATCAGGTCGTCGCGTACTTCCTGATACTCAGCTTCCGACCAGCCGAGCGCGCTTTGCAGCTTGCCATTCCCAGCGCTGCCGCCTGCGGAACGTAGCGCATCCAAAAGTTGCGCGCGACGTGTCTCGTCAATCATTCGAAGCACCCCTACTCAGGCGCAACTTGAATCCGATTAGGTCGAGTCAGGCAACCCAGCAGCCAAGCCTCATAGCGTAGATCGAGCCGCGCCTAGTTGCCGCCCTGAGCCTTCACTCGGCCAACGATATCGCCGAACAGCGCAACGGGGTCGCGATCTAACGCCTCGGCCAGTCGGATGAACTCGATAATGTCCAGCCGCCGCTGCCCTCGCTCAATCAGCGATACGAACGTCTGATCCCGGCCCAGCCGTTCCGCGACCTCCTCCTGCTTTAGCCCTGCGCGTTTGCGCGCCTCGATCAGCACCTCAACCAAGTGCCGATGGTCGCCGCCGAATATCGTTTTGGGCATGGAAGGCCAGCCATGTTTGGACTGGCGATCCACCTATATGCGCATTTTCCATAGGACACTTTTCCGTATTTTTAGGGAATGAGCGCCATCGTCGCCCCGTTCGCTGAACACGAGGGAGACGCGACCATGAAGACCTTCAAGGCCACCGTGCGGATGAATGGCCGCGCCGTGGAGGTGCAAGTCCAAGCCCGCACCGCTGCCGACGCCAGATCGATGCTGGAGGCGCAGTACGGCAAGCCTGCGATCCTGTATGGCCCGCACGAAGTGTTCTAGGAGCGATGACGATGGGCCTCCTGACCACGATCAAAGACCGTTTCCTGTACGGCATTGGCAACGAGGAAGCGGCCGGTCGCCTAATGCACGCCGCCGCCGTCAATGACATTCGGAAGCGGTGGAAACGCTTCCTCGGCCTTCACAACATTCGCCAACCAAACCTCCAGCACTTCTTGAAGTTCATCGCCACGCAGTACGGTCTGGAACTGTCAGAGGCGGACGAAGTGCGGATATTCGGCCGCGAGGCGTCGCGACTCTCATTCGACTTCGAGCGCTGGGCGCCAAGCTTCGCCACCCTCCTGATCAATCAGGGGATCATCGACGTCGAGTTGGCGGCCTAACCCAAGCGGCGAACAGCCCGCCGCGCCCAAGTCCACGCGCCGTACCACCGGCGTAACGCCTCGGCAGCCTCGTCGTCCCCCGTACCGATGACGAATAGACGAGACTGTTGAGGCGTTGCGGCGTCGCGGTGATCCAACAGCCTGCGGGCCGCGTGCCGAAGATGTGCGTCAACGATCACAACGCCCTGATCGAGACTATCCCGCAGAGCATGGGTCAACGGATGCGCCAGCGATGATCCGGTCATTCCGGACGTCGGTGCGGAATACAGCAGCAGGTCGGTCTGGACAGGATCGGTCACCCAAAGGCCCTGCGCCAAAAGCGACGCTGTGAAATCATCGGCGTCAGTCGGTCTGTCGAAGGCAACCAGCCACGGCGTCCAGATCATCGCCACCACCACCATCTAGAGGGACGACGGTCAGGCCAGATCATCAACCACAGACATTGCAGGGCGAGCACTGGACGCCTGTGCTCGAATAGCCATCGGACAAGGTGCAGCAGAACCGCATAGGACGGACCGCGATCTTTATTGACCACTACGTAGTTATGAGAAGCTCCCAGCAATTCAACGCTGAAATGGCGCTGAGAATGCGTCAATCCTTTTGATCGAAATAAGCTGTATAGATTGTACATCATAAAACTATTTATCCACTAAGGCGCGGTATTATATTTTACCGCTCACAGATTGGATAAATTTCTGATGGATGGAATATACAGACTGGCAATAACGACCTTTGGCGACAGCGACATCGAACGCGAATTGGACGCGGCACTGTACCTTGAGAGCGTGTGTCGTGGTCGTTGGTTATCGCCGCTGAGATGGACATTCGAGGCCGAGCCAAATGGCGTCACCGACACGATGCCAGTGCTCGTGGACACCATCGGGCGCATGGCGCTGGAGACGCCGGAAACTGGCCCCTCCCGCGTACAGGCGGAGGCCATTCCGACACCCCGTCAGCTTCGGCTATGGCGCCAACTTGCATTCCAGCAGGCGCGGGTGTTTCCGCAGCCGAATGGCGACCATCTGCCGTGGGAGCGTGTGCAATTCGAGGTCGTGGGCTGCATGGAGGCGGCGCGAGCAGCGGTGCGCGCTGTCGCCCAGCATCCGTGGAATGTCGTCGATGGTATCGCCACGGTGCATCCCGCCGACGCAGCGAAGCTGATGCAGAGCCCCTCCCCCGGCCTCCGCTATAGCGGTCGTCAGCAGCAGCCTCCGAAAGCCACGGGAGACGAATGGTTGCCGTTCGATTCCATCGACGATCTCATCGCTGCGATCCAAAGGGCGTCCGCTTGAAGATATGGAGGCCCGACGAATACCGGCGTTGGGTGCGAACCATGGAACTGATCCAGCTTACCGCCGGACGATCGCTCATCGTGCCGGTCGGCGGCGTGGGGATGGTACGTGCGCCTACCGCGTCGGAGCTAGAGGCTGCGTCCGATCTTCACGAGGTTCTCTCGGCTGACAACGCCAAGCCGTACCTCATCTCGTCCTCGCTGGTATGCTTGGTGCGCAGGATCGCACCACGCCACCTTGGCGATTTTCGGGGATCGCCGCCGCTCGTCGAACGACCCTACCGCCTCACCACCATCGAGCATCGGCGTCGTCACCAGCGACGCTGGATTGAAGTGCGAGGCCACCATCAAGCAGTGTGGCGTTGGCAACGCAACAATGCCTGAACAGCCCATCCTAGCTGGCCCTCCCCCTCGCAGGACCGAGAATAAATTCGACACTATGTGGGCGCCCCGGACCGTTGTCCCTTCGCCTTATGAAATCTTCAAACCTGTGCTCGCCGCTAGACCTAGCGATGGCGGAACGGACGAGACGTAGCAACGCTTCGTCAGCCTTGCCGATCAGGCTGCCGTCCTTAAAAAGATAGAAATTATCTAGTCCTCGGACGTAGACCATCACCGCGCCATCAGGATGAAATACGATCTTTTCCACAATCTTACAGATGGCTGTAGAAACCGCCGCTCGTAGGGCGTAGAGCGCCGCTCCGTCGGCCTCGCGCATCTTCGCCAAGAAGCTCGCTAGGGCGCTCTGATGATCCTTGAGCGGGATTTGTGCCTGCTCTTGAGCCCCAGCTTTCTCAAGCGCCTCGATGTGGACGTCGAGACTATCCAGCCTGCTGACCTGATCATCGTAGTAGCGGCGAATTCGTGTGTCTTCACTCTCGCTCAATTGAACGAGCAACCTGTTCACCCGCTTGTCGAGATCGTCCCGCGCCAAGCGCGCTGTCTCTAGCTCCGCTAGGCGCGGATCGGCGCGGGGTGCTTCCGCCGGGATGTCAAAATCTGACACATGCGCCAAGAACGCCTCCTCGAAAGGCAGATAGGGAAGGCGTAAGCGATTATTGCAGGTTCCACCGTGATGAGCACTTAAACATCTCAGTCGTGCTGTTCGGTCACGACTGTCCGAATTGGTGTTGCTGTGCAGGCTAAATGTTCCACCGCACTCGCTGCATTTCCCAATCCCCACGAACAAATTGCGGAAGGCCTTTGTGGAGTTGCGCCTTGGTGCTGCACGACGCTTTTCGACCAACGCCTGCACCCTTAAAAACTGAGCCTCGTCGATGATTGGATCACCGTAGTAGCCAGCGATTGGCGGACCGTCGGCACGGCGCCCGCGCTTAGCCGAAGGGTCCATAACCCCCGGCTGGTATTCACCCAAAACGGCCCTGTTGCAGACCAGCGAGAAAACAGAGTCCGCCGTCCACTGTCCCTTATCGGCTCTCTTACGTGGTTCACCGTTGAGTTTCGTCGGATTACGGCGCTGCCAGAACTGATAGTGCGTCAACACGCCTTCTTCATTCAGCATTCGTGCGATCTTGGTGGATGGAACACCACTCTCATAGAGATCGAAGATGCGTTGAATTACGGCAACGCGCTCAGGTATAGGGGCAAACCTAATTACCTTGTCGCCCTTCTGGCCCTGTTTAGTGAAACTGAGCCATGACGGCGCTACTGGTGTCCATGGGCGCCCCTCCGCCCGAGCACGCGCTTTGTCATTGTCATGCGCCTCCTTGACGTCCCGCGCCTTCTTTTTTGATTCCTTGTGGGCGCGTTCCGCATGAATGCACACCCGCATGTAGTCGAGCGTTTCCGCCGTCTCATCCAGAACGTGCCCCTCGGACAGGTTCACTACGCGAATACCATATATGCACGTTAGAGACGTGAGCAGATTGAGAACGATACCTTCCTTCTGACGCGAAAGACGGTCCATCGTATCGACGAGCAGATAGCTACCTCTTGTAACCACCCCATCCTTCACCGCCTCAATGAAGGCGGCGAGCGCGCCGTCGCTCAGATTCTTACCCGTGTACGCACTAATGGCGGGGTCTTTGTAGTCGGTGTTGAGCAGCAAGCCATTGGCTTCGCAAAATGCCTTAGCTTCGTCTGTTTGACGACGAAATGAGTCCCCAGCAGCCTGCACCTTGCTGCTAAAACGCGAATAAAGATAAGCAGTTACAGCCATTTCGAAACTCTCTGCGAAATTCCGATATATCAGGTGCAATTGGGTCGTACAAATGCAGACCCTGGCCGTCCACTCGCGCGGCCGCATCATCCGCCAGGCCCGCAACGCCGCGGCGCTGGTCCTCACCCTGGCCCAGTCGGTGGCGTCCTCGCACCTGCATGGCCCGGTGATGACGGTCGCGATCGCGGCGGCGGCGATCGACTATTGGCCGGACTCCCGGTTCGACATCCCGGCCGCCGACCTCGTGCTCTACGCGCTGGGCTGGAGCTCGGCGGCCATCGCGGGGGCGCGCGGCGTGATGCGCGCCGGGGGCCAGCCCAAGGCCCTGCACCTCTTCGGCATGCCCCTCTACTGGCTGGCGCAGAGCGCGGCGGCGGCCAAGGCTCTGGCCCAGTTCGTCACCGATCCGCACCGCTGGGACAAGACGCTGCACGCCCCGCGCTCTGGACGGGTCCGGCTGTAAGAAGGTATGGGCGGGCGATGGCTCCGAAGATCGCTCCCGCCCCCATCGTCATGCGCACCACCGGCTGGGCCGACTACGCCCTGCTGGACAGTGGAAACGGCAAGAAGCTGGAGCGCTATGGCCGCTACACGGTCGTGCGTCCCGAGCCGCAGTGCTTCTGGG
>NZ_CALCDX010000042.1 GCF_937900395.1 uncultured Caulobacter sp. | reverse complement strand
GCCGCCGACCTGCTGGAAGTAGGTGTACTGGCTGACTTCCATGCCATCGCACCAGACTTCCCAGCCCAGGCCCCAGGCGCCGACGGTCGGGTTCTCCCAGTCGTCCTCGACGAAGCGGATGTCGTGGGTGCGCAGGTCCAGGCCGATCGCTTCCAGCGAGCCGAGATAAAGGTCCTGCATGTTCTCGGGGTTCGGCTTCAGGATGACCTGGTATTGATAATAGTGCTGCAGGCGGTTGGGGTTCTCGCCGTAGCGGCCATCGCCCGGACGGCGCGAGGGCTGCACATAGGCCGCGTTCCAGGGCTTGGGGCCCAGGGCGCGCAGCACGGTGGCCGGGTGCAGGGTCCCCGCCCCCACCTCGACGTCGTGCGGCTGCAGGATCACGCAGCCCTGCCGGCTCCAATAGTCATGGAGCGTCAGGATCAGGCTTTGGAAGGACTTGGGTTTTTCGCGCGACATCAATCGAAGCAGGCCTAGAAAAAAGTCGGCGGACCATAGGGCCCGCCGACCGGTGCTTCAAGCGATGTCCGGAGCGCGTCAGGCGAAAGTGTGAACGGTTTCGCCGCCCGACGCGCGACCAGCAAGAAATCTTGGAAAGCCTCAGTTGCCCTTGGGCGCGGTGCGCTTGCCCGCGTTCGACATCGGCTTGCCGTACTTGGCGCGGTTTTCGGGGGTGTCGGCGACCGGGCCGTTGGAGACGACGTTCGGATCCCCCGCCTTCAGCGAGGCCTGGGCGTCCGGCGACTGCGACGAGCTCGGCACGACGCCCGAAGCGCTGACGCCGGCGGCCGGAGCGGCCATGGCCGAGGGCGAAGCGGCCGGATCGGCGGCCATGTCGGTGGCGGTCGACGGCGTCGCCGGGGTCGGGTTGGTGGAAGTGGTCGAGGCGCTCGGGACCTGGACGCCAGCCTGCTCGGGCGGAGCCGGCGGCGAAACCTGCTCGTTGGCCGCGACGTTCATCGTCGCGCCGGCGTCGGTGGCGGCGGAGGCGGAAGCGGCTTGCAGGCCCGGCACGTCCTTGGGCAGCAGCACCTTGTCGACGACGTGCAGCACGCCGTTGGAGGCCATCACGTCGGCCTGGACGATGTTGGCGCCGTCGACCATCGGCGTCGCGCCGCTGCCGTCCAGCATCAGGGGCGAGCCCTCGACGCTCTTCACCTCGCCCTTGGCGCCCTTGATCTTGCTGGAGTCCACCTTGGCGTTGATCAGGTGGTAGGTCAGGACCTTCTGCAGCAGCGGGCCGTTGTCCGGCGCCATCAGCTTGTCGAGCTCGCCGGCCGGCAGGGCCGCGAAGGCCGCGTCGGTCGGGGCGAACAGGGTCAGGTTCTGGTTGGTCTTCAGGACGCTGGTCAGGTTCACCGACGAAACGGCCTTCAGGAAGGTGCTGAACTGGCCCGAGGCCTGGGCGGTCTGGATCAGGTCGCCCTTGGCGACGACCGGCGCGGCGGCCGCGGGCGCCTGCGCGGCGGGCGCCGCGGTGTCGGCGGTTTGGGCATGAGCCGCGCCGGCCATCAGGGCGATCGCGGCGGCGGCGGTCAGAAGGCGCTTGGTGGTCATGGTCGAGTTCCTTTCGGTTCGAGCGGTTTACGCCCAAGCCTCGGACTCGGTTCCAGGATCACGCGGTCGTGACCAGCTTGGCTGTTACTTGAAGAAGAACACCATCGCCGCGCCACAGACGATCAGCCCGAAGCCGACCATCGTCGTCCACTTGATCGGCTCCCCCAGATAGAAATACGAGAACAGCGTGAAGACGATCAGGGTGATCGCCTCTTGCCCCGTCTTGAGCTGAGCCGTGGAATACATGCCGCTGCCGATCCGGTTCGCCGGCACCGCCAGCATGTACTCCGGAAGCGCGATCAGCCAGCTGGACAAGATCGCCACCGGCAAGGCCAGGCTCTTGTGCTTCAGGTGACCGTACCAGGCGAAGGTCATGAAGATGTTGGACGCCACCAGCATCAGCCAAGGCGCGATCTTCAGGACGATGGTCGGCATGCGGGCGGTCTCCGAAGCGGGTCCATGGGAAGCGCCGCACCCTAGGACAAGTGGCGTCGCCCGCGCCAGGGCCGTCCCGTCAGACAAAAACGCCGTTTTCTGGCGCAGCCGGATCGCCCATCGCCCAAAAATTAGGCGCCTCGGTCAATTCCTTTCCGAAACCTTTTCCCCGCGCGCCTTCACGGAACCGTCGCCGATAGCGTGGCCGGGCCGGGGAAAACGACGCGGCGCGTGAGTGCGCGGCGTCGGCGGTGATCACACCGGGGGCGATCTCGCTTCCCACAACCAAGCAAACAAGCCCGCGTCGCGGCGGGCCGGAGCAAGGCGGATGAAACTGATCATAGCGGTCGTCAAACCCTTCAAGCTGGACGAGGTGCGCGAAGCGCTCGTCGCCGCCGGCGTCGAAGGTCTGACGGTGTCGGAAGTGAAGGGCTACGGCCGCCAGAAGGGCCAGACGGAAATCTACCGGGGCGCCGAGTACCAGGTGAATTTCGTGCCGAAGGTGAAGCTGGAAGCGGTCGTCGATGACGCGTCCGCCGCCAAGGCGGTCGAGGCGGTTAAGGCCGCCGCCGCCACCGGCAAGATCGGCGACGGCAAGATCTTCGTCCTCAATGTCGAGGAAGCCGTCCGCATCCGCACCGGCGAAACCGGCTCGGCCGCGCTGTAATCGGGAACAAGGGGATACCGAGATGAAACTCACCTTCAAACCGCTGGCGGGGCTTATGCTCGCCGCGACCATCGCGGGGGCTCCGCTGGGGGCGACCGCCTTCGCCCAGGAGGCCGCGCCCGCGCCGGCCGCCGCGACCGCCGCTCCGGCCGAAGCCGCCCCGGCTCCGGCGCCCGCCGCCGCTCCGGCCGCCGCCGAGGCCCCCGCGCCCGCCATCGTCGACAAGAACGACAAGGGCGACAACGCGTGGATGCTCACCTCGGCCCTGCTGGTTCTGCTGATGATCCTGCCGGGCCTTGCGCTGTTCTACGGCGGCCTGGTGCGCGCCAAGAACATGCTGTCGGTCATGATGCAGGTCTCGACCGTCGCCCTGATCGGCTTCGTGGCCTGGATGCTGTGGGGCTACAGCTTCGCCTTCACCGACGGCGGCGGCCTCGACAAGTTTGTCGGCGGCTTTGGCCGAATCTTCCTGAAGGACGTGACCCCGGCCAGCAACGTCGCGACGTTCTCGACCGGCGTGGTGATCCCGGAACTGACCTTCATCGCCTTCCAATCGACCTTCGCGGCCATCACCGCCGCCCTCGTGGTCGGTTCGCTGGTCGAGCGCATGAAGTTCGCCGCCATCGTCGCCTTCGCCGTCCTGTGGCCGCTGCTGTCGTACTACCCGATGGCCCACATGGTCTGGTGGTGGCCCGGCCCGAACGCCATCGCCCTGGCCCCTGAGGATCCGGTCAAGTCGGGCCTGCTCTGGGGCTTTGGCGCCCTGGACTTCGCCGGCGGCACCGTCGTCCACATCAACGCCGGTATCGCCGCCCTGGTCGGCGCCCTGATCCTGGGCAAGCGCCAAGGCTACGGCAAGGAGCCGATGCCGCCGCACTCGCTGACCCTGACCCTGGTGGGCGCTGGCCTGCTGTGGGTGGGCTGGTTCGGCTTCAACGCCGGCTCGAACCTGGAGTCGAACGGCTACGCCTCGCTGGCCATGGTCAACACCTTCGTCGCCACCGCGGCCGCCGGCCTGTCGTGGATCATCGTCGAGTGGGCCACGCGCGGTAAGCCCTCGGCCCTGGGCCTGGCCTCGGGCATCGTCGCCGGCCTCGTGGCCGTCACCCCGGCCGCCGGCTTCGCCGGTCCGATGGGCGCCCTGATCCTGGGCCTGGTCGTCTCGCCGATCTGCATCGTCTTCTGCTCGGTCGTGAAGAACGCCCTGAAGTACGACGACAGCCTGGACGCCTTCGGCATCCACGGCATCGGCGGCATCGTCGGCGCCATCGGCACCGGCCTGCTGGTCAACCCCGCCTGGGGCGGCGCCGGCGTCGTCGACTACACCAGCTGCGGCAAGGACGGCGACCTCTCGACCTGCGACAGCGCCGTCTACGACATGGGCGTTCAACTGATGGCTCAACTGAAGGCCGTCGGCGTGACGATCATCTGGTCGGCCGTGGCCTCGGCCATCGTCTTCTTCGTGATCAAGCTGGTCATCGGCCTGCGCGCCTCGCCCGAGGCCGAGGAAGAAGGCCTGGACATCTCGGAACACGGCGAGCGCGCCTACCACAGCTAAGGCTGGCGTAGGTCCTCACCGAAGGGCGAAGGGCGCGGAGAGCGATCTCCGCGCCCTTTCTCTTTGCGACTCGCGCCGCCTTGGCCAAGCTGCGCCCGGCTGGAGCACTTTCCGATCCGACTGGATCGGTAAAATGCTCCAGCCCTTTGCTTTAACGCATTTTCTGACGACGAACCGGCGCCCACTTCGTCGGAAAACGCGCTCGACGGAGATCGCCATGGACGCCCAACTCTTCTTGCTCTGCGTCCTGACCTTCGTGATCCACCTGATCGGCGCGCTGGCCTATGCGGTGCGGATCGCGGGCGTGCGCACCCGCCGGATCGCCATGTCCTTCGCGCTGTTCAACGTGTTGGTGCTGCTGTCGCGCGCCTCGAACGCCTTCCAGGGCCCGTTCCTGTCGAAGCGGATCGAGAACGACCTCTCCGCCGGGACAGGAAGCCATCTGCTGGCGGACTTTCAGTGGCTGATGGCCAGCGCCAGCCTGGCGGCCCTGATCGGGGCTCTCGCCATCCCGACCGCCCAGCGCCTGTTCACTCGGGCGGTCGCCCACTTCCAGGTCCATCGCTCGGTCCCGAAGCTGCTGATGCACGCCTTCGCGAAGGGCGGGCTCTCGTACGTTCGGGACGCGGTCGCCCTGCCCTCGCCCGGCCATGTTCAGGCGCTGAAGCAGAAGATCGAGGTCCCGGCGCGCGTGATCGTGCTGAACGTCCTGGCCCAGGCCCTGCTGACGGTCGGGGTCTTCGCCTCGCTGTACGCCGGCTTTCTGGATCCGCAATTCCGGGTCACTGCGGTCAGCCTGTCGTCAGTCATCAACGGCGTGGCCACCATTCTGCTGTTCGTGCTGATCGACCCGGCGCTGTCGATCATGACCGACGACGTCATGGACGGCCGGGTCAGTGAGCCCGCCTTCCGCCGCGCCGTCGTCTGGTTCTCCGCCAGCCGGGTGGCGGGAACCCTGCTGGCCCAGGCCCTATTTCTGCCGGCCGCGATGCTCATCGCCGCCCTTGCGCGCCTGCTCTAGATCCGCCGCGCGCTGGTGATCGGCACGACCGGGTCCAGCATCTGGCCCTCCATCACCGGATTGGTCGCCTTGCCGGGCGTCGGCAGGTTCAGGATCTTGTGGACGATCTCCATGCCCTTGATCACCTGGCCGAAGGCGGCGAAGCCCAGGTTGTCGCCCTCGCCCGTGGGATTGGCGTCCAGATACGGCGCCTCGCCCACGCAGATGAAGAAGTCGGAGTCGCCCGAGCCCGGCTCCTTCCGCGCCAACGACACCGTGCCGTCCACGTGGCGCAGGCCCGTTTGGCTGGTGGGCTCATGGGCAATGGGCGGCAGCAGCTTCTTGGGATCGCCCTGCAGCCCGCCTTCGATCAGGCCGTAGTCCACCGGGCTCTTGGCCTTGGCCGAGCGCCAGAAGCTGGCGCCGTCATAGCGCTTCTCGTCGACATAGCGCAGGAAGTTGGCCGTGGTGAGCGGGGCCTGCTTGACCTTCAACGCGATGACGATCGGCCCCAGGCTCGTCTCCAGAGCCACCAGCACATCGCCCGGACCCGGCACGATCGGGGCGGGGGCGAGGTTCAGGATCTGCGCCGAGGCCAGGCCAGGCGCGGCGGTCATTCCGCCCAGGGCGGTGAGGACGTCACGGCGCTTCATCGGCGGTCTCTCCTAGCTCAAGCGGCAGCGCCGCACCCACCAGTCCGGGCGGACCGCCTCGATGCGTTCGGCCAGGGTCTCGGCCTCGATGTCGCCGGCGCAGAGCGCGAAACAGGTCGCGCCCGAGCCCGACATCCGGACCAGCAGACTTTCAGGCTGATCCCGCAGCACGTCCAGCGCCTCGCCGATCAGCGGCTGCAGGGAGACGGCAGGCGCCTCCAGGTCATTGCGGGTGGCGACGCCTAGCCAGGCGGCGGTCTCTTCGGCGGTTTCCAGCTCAGACGGAACGAACGGCCGCGCGGCCCCCTCCGGATGCACGGCCGCGTCATAGGCGCGATAGACGGCGCCAGTCGGCGACGGGACGCCCGGATTGACCAGCACCGCGTGCAGCGGCGGCAAGGCTGGCGCGGGGGACAGCACCTCCCCTCGCCCTTCGGCCATCAGCGCCGTGGCGCGGAAGCAAGCCGCGCCGTCGGCGCCCAGACTGGCGGCGAGCGGCTCCAGCGCATCGTCGGCGAGGCGCGGCGCCAGCGCGTCGCGAAGCAGCTTCAGCGCCGCGCCCGCGTCGCTGGAGCCGCCGCCCAGGCCCGCCGCGATCGGCAGGCGTTTGTCGAGGATCAGCCGGTACGGTGGGACCGGCCCACCCAGCTTGGCATGGAACGCCCGCGCGGCGCGCAGGACCAGATTGTCGTCGCCGGCCGGAATGCTCGCCCCGAACGGTCCCGTCGTCTCGAAGCCCGGCGCGTCGCTGGGCTGGATCATCACCTGATCGCCGACGTCCGCGAACACCATCAGGCTGGAAATGGGATGATAGCCCTCCGTGTCCGGCCCTCCGATGTGGAGGAACAGATTGACCTTGGCGGGCGCGAAGGCGGAAAGCCGCATGAATCTTCAAAGCTCGGTTGCGTAACGCGGCCGTGCGATAGCTCAGTTGTTGGCCACCGTCGACTTGACGATCGGCGCGGTCGCCGGACCCAGGCCGTTCTTCAGCTTGGCCTCGGCCTCGGCCTTCTGCTTGTCGTCGGGCTCAAGGCTCAGCACGCGGCGCCATTGGAACGTCGCCTCGATCTTGCGCCCCACCTGCCAGTAGGCGTCACCCAGGTGGCCGTTCACGTCGGGATCGCCCGGCTCCATCTCGACAGCGGCTTCCAGCTTCTCGACCGCGGTCTTGTAGTCGCCGAGCCGGTAATAGGCCCACCCCAGGGAATCGAGCATGGCCCCCGACTGCGGCCGCGCGTCGACCGCCTTCTGGACCATGGCCAAGGCCTCCTTCAGGTGCTGGCCGCGATCGATCCAGCTGTAGCCCAGGAAGTTCAGCAGTTCGGGCTCGTCCGGATTGAGCTTCAGCGCCGCCTGCAGATCGCGCTCGGCCTCCGGCCAGCGGCCGCCCTGCTCCAGCGACACCGCGCGCAGATACAGTAGCCGCCAATCGGGGGACCCAGACTCGTGGGCGATGATCGGATCGAGCACCGCGACGGACTCGTTCCATTGGCTGTTGGACCGCAGGAGATCCGCCAGCGCCACCTGGGCGTCGCGGTTATTCGGCGCGGCCGCGGCCGCCGCGCGGGCCACCTCCAGCGCCTTGGCCTTGTCGCCCAGGTCGTTCAGCGACCAGGCGGTCTTGGTCTGGGCGGTGACATAGTGCGTCGAGGTCGGCGCCACGTGCGCGAAGGCCTCGATCGCGCCCTTGGGGTCCTCGTTCTGGTTCATCAGGTCGCCCAGCAGCACCCAGGCCTCGTCGCGAACGGGATCGAGCCGCAGCGCCAGGCGCAGATAGGCCTGGGCGAACTGGATCTGGCGCTCGCCGGCGAAGGTGGCGGCGCAGGCGATCAAGCCCTCGGCCGCGCCCTGGCGGATGGTGGGCATGGGCGGCGGCGCGCCCTTGGCGGCGGCGCGGGCGCGGGCGCGCAACAGGCCGACATCGTTCGGCGCCGCGCGCAGAGCGCCATCGTACAAGGCCACGGCGTCTGCGTGACGCTTGCGACGCTCCAGGAACGCGCCGTAGTCCAGCGTGAAGATGCTGGCGGTCGTGGCGTTGCCGGTCAGCGCCTTGTAGTCGGTCTCGGCCTCGTCGTAACGCTTGGCGCGCTCGTACAGCCGCGCCTGGCCTTGCTGGCCGAAGAACTGCACCAGCTTGTCGTTGCGGAGAACCGGTTGGACCACCGCGCCTTCCTTGTCGCCAGCGAGGGCGGCGGCCCACGGGCCCAGCAGGGCAGCCGCTTGCTGATGGGGGAAGCCCGGCGGCGAGGTTTTCAGCAGCGTCTCGGCCGTCTTGCCGTCCCCGACCGCGATCGCCTCGACCACGCGGGTCAGCACGCTGAGCCGCTTGACCGCCTCGGGCGTGTCGGCGGCCGTCGGCGCCACCGCCGCGGCGCGCGTGATGTCGCCGGCCAGCAGCAGGGCCGTGAAGGCGCGCTCGCCGATCAAGCCGGGGTCGTCGTCCATGGAGGCGGCCGCGTCGAAATAGGTCGCCGCCTGCTTCGACTGTCCATCGCGCAGCGCCGCCTGGCCCGCCAGGAACTGGCCGTAGGAACTGCGGGTGTCGAACAGCGGCGAGCCCAAAGCGATCGGGCCCCGCATCGTGATCTCACGGGGTACGCTGGAGCAGGCGGCCACGGCGGCGACGGAAACGCAGGCGAGGAGGACTTTGATACGCGTCATGGCCGCACCCTCCGAGGTTTCGAGGCGGTCCGCAACAAAAAGCCTCCCGGTCCGGACCGGGAGGCTTTCGGGCGCTTCAGGCGCGCCGCTTACATGTTCGGATAGTTCGGCCCGCCGCCGCCCTCCGGCGTCGTCCAGACGATGTTCTGCGACGGATCCTTGATGTCGCAGGTTTTGCAGTGGACGCAGTTCTGGGCGTTGATCTGGAAGCGCGGATCGCCGCCCTGTTCGTTGTAGAGCACCTCGTAGACGCCGGCCGGGCAGTAGAGGCGCGCCGGCTCGCCGTACTTGGGCAGGTTCACCGCGATCGGGATCGACGGGTCCTTCAGCTTCAGGTGCGCCGGCTGGTCTTCCTCGTGGTTGGTGGCCGACAGGAACACGCTCGACAGCTTGTCGAAGCTGATCACGCCGTCAGGCTTGGGATAGACGATCGGCTTGTAGTCCTTGGCCAGCCCGGTCGAAGCCGCATCGGTCTTGTCGTGCTTCATCGTGCCGAAGAACGAGAAGCCGAACAGGTGGTTGGTCCACATGTCCAGCATGCCGAACGCGCCGCCCAGGGCGGTGCCGAACTTGCCCAGCAGCGGCTTGGCGTTGCGGACGACCTTCAGTTCCTTGGCCACCCACGAGGTCTCATAGGACGCTTGGTAGGCCGTCAGCTCGTCGCTGGCGCGGCCGGCCTGAACCGCCTCGAACGCGGCCTCGGCGGCCAGAATGCCGGTCTTCACGGCGTTGTGGCTGCCCTTGATGCGCGGCACGTTGACGAAACCGGCCGAGCAGCCGATCAGCGCGCCGCCCGGGAAGGTCAGCTTCGGCACCGATTGGTAGCCGCCCTCGGTGATCGCGCGGGCCCCGTAGGCGATACGCTTGCCGCCTTCCAGGTGCGGACGCACGGTCGGATGCTGCTTGAAGCGCTGGAACTCGTCGAACGGCGACAGCCAGGGGTTCTTGTAGTTCAGGTGCACGACGTAGCCGATGGCCACGTAGTTGTCCCCGAAGTGGTACATGAAGCTGCCGCCGCCGGTCTTGTTGTCCAGCGGCCAGCCGGTGGTGTGCTCGGCCAGGCCCGGTTGGTGCTTCTCGGGCGGGACCTGCCACAGCTCCTTGATGCCGATGCCGTACTTCTGGGGCGACTTGCCCGCGTCGAGATTGAACTTGGCGATCAGCTGCTTGGCCAGCGAGCCGCGCACGCCCTCGGCGATGAAGACGTACTTGCCATGCAGTTCCATGCCCGGCTGGTAATCCGGCTTGTGATGGCCGTCCTTGGCGATGCCGACCACGCCGACGACGACGCCCTTGACCGAGCCGTCCTCGTTCCAGACCAGGTCCGAGGCCGCGAAGCCCGGATAGATCTCGACGCCCAGCTCCTCGGCCTTGGTCGCCAGCCAGCGGGTGAGGTTGGCCAGCGAGGCGATGTAGCAGCCGTGGTTGTGCATGAAGGGCGGCATGGCCCACATGGGCAGGGAAAGCTCACCCTGCGGCCCCAGCAGCTTGAAGCGGTCCTTGGTGACCGGCGTCTCAAGCGGCGCGCCCTCTTCCTTCCAGTTGGGGAACAGTTCGGCCAGGCCCTTGGGATCGATCACCGCGCCCGACAGGATGTGCGCGCCGACTTCCGAGCCCTTTTCCAGCAGGGCGACCGCAATGTCGGTCCCGGCCTTGGCGGCCATCTGCTTCAGGCGGATCGCGGCCGAGAGCCCCGCGGGACCGCCGCCGACGATCACGACGTCGTACTCCATCGACTCGCGTTCGAGGTCTTCGCTCATGGGTTCTCCCGGTTGGGCCCTGCGGCCCCTCTTATCACTGTTTGAATCACAGCTTATCCGTACCTGACGCTGAGGCGGTCAAGCGTCCGCCGCAATTTTTCGCTGCGCCGCAGCGTGGATAAGACCTCCCAACGCCAAGCGTTTCCAAATTCGGCGCGCGGTCGCGCCAAAAGCGCTGACTTTTTCGTGCGTCCCGCTTTATGACGGTGACATGAGCCCCGCCGTCGATCAACGCGCCGTCGAGAGCCTGCTGGCCTTCTGGGCCGATGCGGGCGTCGGGGCCTCGTACGCGGAGGCGCCAATCGACCGCCTGGCCGAGGGCGCGGCGATGCTGCGGGCCAAAAGCCAGCCCCCGCCGCCGCCTCCGCCGTCGCGTCCAGGCTTGGCCGCCGTGCGCGGCCCCGACGTTGGAACGGCGATCGCCGCCGCCAAGGCCGCCGCCGCCGCCTGCCAGGATCTCGAGAGCCTCGCCGCCGCCATCGCCGCCTTTGACGGCTGCCCGCTGAAGACCCAAGGCGCCAAGCAGGCGGTGTTCTCGCGGGGCGCCGCCAACGCGCCGCTGATGATCATCGGCGAAGGCCCGGGCGCCGACGAAGACGCCCAAGGCCAGCCGTTCGTCGGCCGCGCGGGCAAGCTTCTGGACCGCATGCTGAAGGCCGCCGGCCTGGAAGGCCGCGTGTTCATCACCAACACGGTCTTCTGGCGCCCCCCGGGCAACCGCACGCCCACCCCGCAGGAACAGGCCGTCTGCGCGCCGTTCGTCGAACGCGCCATCGCGCTGGTGAAGCCTAAAATGCTGCTGCTGGCCGGCGGCGCCTCGGCCAAGGCCATGCTGAAGCGCGACGAAGGCATCCTGTCGATGCGCGGCCGCTGGTTTGAGTGGCTGTCCGAGGACAAGGCCACCGAACTGCCCGCCATGCCGACGCTGCACCCGGCCTTCCTGCTGCGGACGCCCGCCCAGAAAAAGAAGGCGTGGCAAGACCTTCTGACATTAACCGAACGGCTTGATCGGCCCGAACGCCCCCACTAGAAGTTTCCCCCACCAGTTGAACGGGACGCGCGGCTTCGGGGGCGCGAATAGCTTTTGCAGCTTTGGACTCGCGCCCTGGCCGTCGTTTCGGCCTTCCTCCTGTGTTTCACGCTCGCGCACGCCAGCGCGCTCGAACCGTTGTCGCAGGACGACGCCCGCGCCTATCGCGCCGCCTTCGCCGCCACGGATCGCGGTGACTTCGACGCCGCCGAGGCGGCCTTCGCCAATGTTCGCGACCGCGGCCTGGCTGGACGGCTGGCCTTCGCCAAGCTGATGCATCCGACGCTGTATTCGGCCCGCTATGACGAGCTGGCCGGCTGGCTGGACCGCTATGGCGACGAAGCCGGCGCCGAGCGCGTCTACGCCCTGGCGGTCAAGCGCAAGCCCTCCGGCAAGCAGGTCGCGTCGCCGCTGGTCCCGGCGCTGTTCGTCGCCGGCGATCGCGGTCCGCCAGCCGCCGACAAGGGTCGGGCCGCGCGCGAGGCCTATTATTCCGGCGACGTCCGCCGCGCCTATGCCCTGGCCGTCGCCAGCGGCGAGCGCTGGATCGCGGGGCTCTCGGCCTATCGCCTGGGCCAGGCCAATCAGGCCCAGCGGTTCTTCGAGCAGGTCGCCGACGATCCCAAGCAGGACGAATGGATGCGCGCCGCCGGCGCCTTCTGGGCCGCCCGGGCGGCCAGCCAGGCCGGCGACGACGATCGCGCCCGTCAGCTGCTGGTCAAGGCCAGCGCCGCGCCGCACACCTTCTACGGCATGATCGCCACGCGGCAGCTGGCCTTGTCGGGCCTGACGGCGTCCGACGATCTCGAAGACCCGATCGCGGCCCTGATCACCCGCGCGTCCTACGCCGGGCCCGACAGCGCCTCGCTGGACCGTCTGCTGCGCACCGATCCGCGCGCCCACCGCGCCGCCGCCCTGGCCCAGATCGGCCGCTGGCGCGAGGCCGGCGAGGAGCTGCGCGCCGGCCTCTCCCTGGCCGACACCGAGACCCTGCGCGGCGACTGGACCACCCTGGCCCTGGCGCTCAACGCCAACGCCCCGCTGAACGCCGGCCGCCCGATGCGCCGTGTCGGCGGCGAGGACTATCCCCTGCCCGCGCTGGAGCCGATCGGCGGCTTCACGCTGGACAAGGCCCTGGTCTACGCCCTGGTGCGTCAGGAGAGCCGCTTCGATCCGATGGCGGTCTCCAACGCCGGCGCCGTGGGGTTGATGCAGGTGATGCCGGTGGCCGCCGCCCGCGCCGCCGGCGACGACAAGCTGCTGGCCGACACCACGCCGCTGTTCGATCCGGCCTTCAACCTGCGGGTCGGCCAGGACTATTTCACCTGGCTGATGGATCGCGGCCTGCAGAGCCCCGACATCCTCCGCGCCGTGGCCGCCTATAACGGTGGTCCAGGCACGCTGAACCGCACGCTCCAGCAGCTCGGCGCCGACTGCGACAGCCTGCTGCTGATCGAGAGCCTGCCGTTCCAGGAAACCCGCAACTACGTCGAGAAGGTGATGGCCAGCTACTGGACCTATCGCAAGCTGATGGGCGCCGAGACCCGCACGCTCGACGCCGTGGCCAGCGGCGCGCGGCTGGTCGACTTCCGCCTGGATCCCAAGGTGCAGCAGGTCACCTCGATCGGGGAGCTGGTGAGCGGCCTGCCCTAGCTCCTGGAACTCCGACCTCCCCGGCGAACGCCGGGGCCCAGATACAGACTGAGCGGTTGGCGTGGATGCGCCAGTCCGCGGCGCTAGACCTCGTACGCCGGGAATTCGATCTGGACCCCGGCATTCGCCGGGGAGGTCGGTGGAAAGGAGCTAGTAGGTCAGCCGCCTAGCTTTGAGAGTCTTGGCAAGCGCCCGCTCATCGCCCCCGTTCGCCGGCCAATCCAGGCGACGGAGTAGCACGCCGTGCAGACGCCGCGCCAGCAGCCCGCCCGGCGCGGCCAGGACCGCCGGAGCGCCGCCGCCGCCGCCGCCCGCCAAGTGCTTCTCGACAGGCTCGCGCCAACCCTCGCGCAGCGCCGGCGCCGCGCGCAGGGTCAGGATCCAGTCGCCGCGCGCAGCGCTCGCGCCTGCCGCAAAGGCGGCCGCGGCGTCGCCCTCGACCAGAACCAGCCGCGCGCCGCTATCCTCGACCAAGGCTTCGATGCCCAATGTCGATGCGCCCACCAGGATCACTTCCTTGACCAAACCATCGACGGCGGCGGGCACCAGCATGGCCATCTGGCCGGCCAGGCCCGGCAGGTCCTCGGAAGCGAGCAGCACGACGGAGATCATGACCCTGCTTCGCCACTGGGCGCCGCGCGGTCAAGCGGCAAAGCCCGGCTTGGGCCAGATCGACATTAACTCGCCTTCCTGGGCACAAAGCCCGGGCCCCATCGTTCCGCCGCCGTTGAACTCGACTAAAACGGTCTCAGGCTATCAGCGCTGATCATTCCCGACGTCGAAGCTCGCCACCCGCATGGGTCGCCCAGGAAGGCAAGGTTTCGCGTCTTGAATTCCCCGCCTAACCGAACAGGTCCATCTGCGCGCCGCCCAGGACGGGCCGCTTGAACTGGCTGCAGTCCAGCGGCGACCACGGCTGATCCAGGCCGAACTTCTTCACCGCCAGGTGGAAGCGCTGGCGCAGGACCTCGGCCACCGGCCCCTCCCCGGTCATTCGCTCGCCCCAGCCCGAGCGGTAGGTCTCGCCGCGCCGCACCTGACGCACCAAGGACATCACGCGGCGAGCGCGATCGGGATGGTCGGTTTCCAGCCACTCTTCGAACAGCTGGGCGATCTCGCGCGGCAGGCGCAGGGCCACATAGCCCGCCCCGCGCGCGCCGGCTTTCGCGGACGCCTCCAGCACCGCCTCGACCTCATGGTCGTTGAGCCCGGGAATGGCTGGCGCGAACATCACCGTCACCGGCACCCCGGCTTCGGTCAGCCGCCGCACCGCCTCGATGCGTTTGCCGGGCGTGGCCGCGCGGGGCTCCATGCTGCGGGCCAGCTTGCGGTCCAGTGTGGTGATCGAGATCGCCACCCGGGTCAGCTTCCGCTCGGCCAGCCGCGCATAGATGTCGAGATCGCGCAGGATCAGCGCCGACTTGGTGATGATCGTGAAGGGATGGCTGTAGCGCTCCAGCACCTCGATCACCTGCCGCGTCACCCGCAGCTGCTTCTCGTCGGGCTGATAGGGGTCGGTGTCGCCGCCGATGTGGATCGTCGCGGGCGTATAGCTGGCCTTGGCGAGCTCCTTCTCAAGCAACTCGCCCGCGTGCGGCTTGAAGAAGATCTTGCTTTCGAAGTCGAGCCCCGGCGACAGGCCCAGATAGGCATGGTTGGGCCGCGCATAGCAGTAGATGCAGCCATGGCTGCAGCCGCGATAGGGATTGATCGAGCGGTCGAAGCCGACGTCCGGGCTCTGGTTGCGGGCGATGATCGTCCGCGACTTCATGGCTTGCAGCTCGGTCTTCAGCTGCTTGGGCTCTTCCTCCTCGCCCCAGCCGTCATCGAAGGCCTCGCGCTCGAGCGACTCGAAACGTCCCGTCCGGTTTGACCGCGCGCCCCGCCCGCGCGGAGCCGCGCCCTTGATGTTGGTCGCCTGGGCCATGGCCCAATCATGTCACGAGAAAAGAACATTTCAAGAACATTTAGGCGGCAGCGAACCGATCGGCCGTTTCGAGCAGAAGCTGAAATCCCACCCGCAAGCTCTCGATTCTGACCGAGGTCCGGTCCGTATCGGCGAAGCGGCGCACGGCGTATTCCGGCTCGCGCCCCCGCACCGCCGTACCGAAATAGACGAGGCCGGGCTGGTCGTCGGGACCGCCCGGTCCGGCGAAGCCAGTGATCGACAAGGCAAGGTCGGCGTCGGACTCGGCCAGCGCGCCAGCCGCCATCGCTTTCGCCGCCTCCGGCGACACCGCGCCCACCGTCTTAAGGACATCCCAGGCGACGTCGAGCAAGGCGTGCTTGGCCTCGTCGGTATAGGTCACGAACCCTCGATCGAAGCCGTGCGAGTGACCCTCGACATCGGTCAGCACCGCGGCGGCCAGACCGCCCGTGCAACTCTCGGCCACAGCCACCTTCAGATCGCGATGACAGACCTCGGCCATCAAAGTCTCGGCCAGCGCATGAACATCCGCCGGCAAGCCCTTGGAAAAGGTCTCGATCACGTCAGGCCTTGTCCTTCTCCGCGTCGCCAGCCTCGAAATCGCGTTTGCGTTCCGGCGGTTGAGCGTGATGGACATCCGCCTCCCCGCCGCCGCCCGAGACCTGGCTGTGCCGGCTGTAGCGATCGGGATCGTCGCGATCCTTCACGGTGGGATCGGGCTGGGGCTTGTCGCGGTTCTCGTGGCTGGCGCCGGGGCCGCCCCAGCGCTTGTCGTCGGCCGATCGCGTCATGGCTTCCTCCTCTGGGTAGGGAGGAAACCCGGCGCGCGGCCGGCGAGTTCCTCTTCACGCCGAGCGGCAGGTTCTGGCGATCAAAAGACGAAGCAAGCTAGAGTTTCGGCCGGACGTTCAAGCTTCATTGGAGGTCTTCTCCGCCTCGGCGGTCAGGCGGTCGAGATAGCCTCGAATGCTCGCGGCCTCGGCGGCGGTGTTGGCCAGGGCGATGGCGCGGTCAAAGGCCTGGCGCGCTTCGAGGCGCCGTCCCGCCTGCAGCAGGAACGCGCCCCGCGCGCCGTGGTAGTGGAAATAGCCGTCCAGCCGCGCGCCCAGCGGCTCGACCATGGCCAGGGCGGCCTCGGGTCCCCGCACCTTCGCCGTCGCCACCGCGCGGTTCAGGGTCACCACCGGCGATGGCTGCATGATCTCCAGCGTGGCGTAGAGCTGGTCGATGCCGCGCCAGTCGGTGTCCTCCGGCCGGGCGGCCCGGGCATGCAGCGCGGCGATGGCGGCCTGGACCTGATAGGGGCCTGGAGCGCGCTTGAGCATGGCCTTGTCGATCAGGGCCAGCCCCTCCCCGATCATCTTGCCATTCCAGAGGCTTCGATCCTGATCCTCAAGCAGGATGGCGGTTCCGTCGGCGGCGAACCGCGCTTCCGCCCTAGCGTGCTGCAGCAGGAGCAAGGCGGTCAGGCCCATCATCTCCGGTTCGGCCGGGAACAGCCGCAGCAGCAGCCGCGCCAGACGGATCGCCTCGTCGCAGAGACCGCCCCTGGCCTCGCTCCCCCGGCCGCTGGCCGAATAGCCCTCGTTGAAGAGGAGGTAGATCATCGCCGCCACGGCCGCGAACCGCTGGGTGCGCTCGACTGGCCCCGGCGCCTCGAACGGCGCGTCGCCGCCGCCGATCCTGGCCTTGGCGCGGGTGATGCGCTGCTCCATGGCCGCCTCGCCGACCAGAAAGGCGCGGGCGATCTCGCGGACCGTGAGCCCCGAGACGATGCGCAGGGCCAGGGCGATCTGCTGGGTGGCCGGCAGGTCGGGATGGCAGCAGATGAAGAGCAACCGCAGAACATCGTCGCGGTAGTGAGAACCATCCAGGCGCTCGGCGGCCTCGGCCTCGGCGTCCTCCAAATCGGAGAGCAGTTCCTCAGGCGGCAGCGGCGCGTTGCGGCTGGTCTTGCGGACGGCGTCGATGGCGGCGTTGCGGCCGACCATGATCAGCCAGGCGGTCGGGTCACGCGGCGGACCGTTCTTGGGCCAGGCCTTCAGCGCGCGCAGGCAGGCGTCCTGGAACGCCTCCTCGGCCGCGTCCATGTCGCGGAAGTAGCGCAGCAGCGCCGCCATGGCCTGGGGCCGAGCCGCGACGACCGCGCCCTCGATCCAGGCCAGGTCGGTCATGCGCCGGCCTCGCCGGGGTTGAACAGCGCGATCGGCCGGATCTCGTAGGAGCCGCCTGGATTGGCCTTGCCCAGGTCCCTGGCGATCTCCAGCGCGCCGTCGAGAGAGTCGCAGTCGACGACGTAGAAGCCCAGGAGCTGCTCCTTGGTCTCGGCGAACGGGCCGTCCAGCACCAGCGGGGGATCGCGGTCCTTCCGCAGGGTGGTGGCCGCCGTGGTCGGCATCAGCCGAGCGACGGGCCCGAGCTTGCCCTCCCGCGCCAGGCGCTCCTGGACGGCGCCGAGCTTCTGCATGACCGCGTCTTCCTCGTCCTTGGACCAGGCCCAGACGACGTCTTCCTGATTGTAGCAGAGTATGGCGTAGAGCATCGCGCGGTCCTCGTTCTCCCCTAGGACGCGGGACTATGCCCACTTCCGACAGCCGGCCCAGGTTTTTCTAGCCAAGCCCGCAGGCGACGACGGACGGGCTCGTCATAGAGCTTCAGCACCGCCCAGGCCCCGCCGATGATGACCGGGATCGCCACCAGCGCAAACCCGATCGGATAGCCCTTGCCGCCGATCGCCCGGAAGCCGCGCAGCATCAGCTCCCAGCCCAACCAGTGCAGCGCGTAAAGAGGATAGGAGATCGCGCCCGACACCCGGCACAGCGTCCCCAACCCGCCCGTCGGATCCCGCGTTCCGGCCAGCACCACCAGCGGAAAGACGATGCTCATGCAGACCAAATCATAGAGCCAATTCAATGGCGTCCACGGAAAACTCATCACGGCCGCCAGCACGCCGGCCAGGGCCCAGACGGGCAGGCTCCAGGTCGTAAAGGCCTGGATGCGATAGCAGCCCCAGCCCAGCAGGAAGGCGAAGATGGTCCGCAGGAAGCTGATCACGAAGGTGCCGCGGTCCCAGCCCGTCAGCACCCCGCCCATGCCGTAGGCGACATAGGCCATGACCGGGATCAGCAGCACGATCATCAGCACATGCCCCAGGACGCCCAGCCGTCGGATGGGGAACCAGGCGGCGCCCACGGCGAGCTCGAAGAACAGCGACCAAGCCGGCGGATTCAAAGGGAAAAGCGGCGCGAAGCCGTCGTCGCTGGTCCAGACGCGCGGGATCATCAGCAGGCCGAGACCGAGCCAACCCGGCACCCGCTCGCGGTGCTGAATGATGACGGTCGCGCCCAGCAGCATGGTCAGGGCGATCAACGGCCACAGCCGGATCAGCCGCTGGCGCATGAAGCCCAGCCAGCCGATCTCGCGCCGGCCATAGGCGTGGGCCAGCACGAAGCCCGACAGGCAGAAGAAGAAGTCGACGGCGAGATAGCCGTGCGGGACCAGGCCATGCCGGCCGGTCCAGCCGCCGATGTGATAGAGCATGACGCCCACGGCCGCGACGCCGCGCAGGCCGTCCAGCGCCTCGAACCGTCGTCCCGCGTCGTCAGTTCGCAATCCGCCGCCCTCGCTCCCTGTCCTTGCTTAGCCGACGGGGCGACGGACGCAAACCAGGGCGCCGTGTCAGCGCGAGAAGACGCCGACCAGTTCGATGTGCGGCGACCAGACGAACTGGTCGACCGGCAGCACCTTCTCCAGCCGGAAGCCGGCGTCGACCAGGGCGCGGGCGTCCTTGGCGAAAGTGCCGGGATTGCACGACACGCCGATCACCTTGGCGACCTTGGACTTGGCGATTTCGACCGTCTGCTCGGCCGCGCCGGCGCGGGGCGGGTCGATGACCACGACATCGGTCTTGGCGAGCTCGGTGCTGAGCACCGGACGGCGGATCAAGTCGCGCGCCTCGGCCTGGATCGGCTTGAGGCCCGGCGTCGAACCGATGGCGGCCTTCAGCGCCTCGATCGCTGGCGCGCTCATCTCGGCGGCGTGCACCGCGCCGATCTCGGCCAGGCGGAAGGTGAAGGTGCCGACGCCGCAATAGAGGTCGGCCAGGCGACTGGCGCCCTGCGCCTCGGCGACGGCGAAGTCGACCATGGCGCGCTCGGCGGCGGGCACGGCCTGCAGGAAGGCGCCGGGCGGCAGGGCCACCACCGCCGGCCCCAGCTTCACCAGCGGCTGACGCGCGCCATAGACGGTCTCGCCGGCCATGGTGACGCGGGCGAAGTCGCCCTCGCTCGCCGCCATGGCCGCGCGCATGCGGGCGTCGGCCGACAGTCCGCCGCTCTTGCGCTCAACGCCGGTGACGTCGATGTCGAGGCCCGTGCCGGTCAGGGTCACGTGCAGGGTCGGGGCGGACTTCGGATGCTCCAGGAACGGCTCGGCCAGGCGCGCCAAGGCCGGCAAGGCGGCGACGAGGCGCGGATCGGTGACCGGGCATTCCTGGATGGGGACGAGGTTCCAGGAACGGCGCTCCTTGAAGCCCAGCAGCGCGCCGGCGCCCTTGGGACCTTTGCGGGCGTGTAGGGCGACGCGGCGGCGGGAGGCTGGCGGCGCGGCGAAGGTCGGCAGGATCTCGGTCTCAAGACCCTCCATCGACAGCTGGATCCGGATCTGCTCGGCCTTCCAGGCGCGATAGGGCTCGCCCGCCCAGTGCTGCAGGGCGCAGCCGCCGCAGGTCCCGAAATGGCGGCACGGCGGCGTCACGCGATCCGGGCTTGCGGATAGGATCTCGGCGACCTCGCCGCGCGCGCCCTCCATCTTGGCCAGCACCCGCTCGCCGGGCAGGGTCAGGGGCACGAACGCCGCGCCCTTGCCCTCCGCATTGCGGGAGAGGCCGTCGCCCTGGGCGCCGACCGCGTCGATCGTCAGTTCTCGCATTTCATATCCGTTTCGGCGCCGAGCACCGGCGCGCAGAGGCGTCCATACCGCGCGGAAGGGAAGCTGAACACCTCGCTCAGGCGCCGTTCATATTGGCCACGCCATAGCTTGGACAACGAACGGACCGGGGCCCGCCCCCAAATTGACAAGCTCTCTCATGACCATGACCGCCACCAAGAGCAGGACCACCAAGATGAAGACCGTTCTGGGCGTCACCTTCGCCCTCGTCTGCGGCGTTCTCACGCCGACCCTGGCCTCGGCCCAGGCCTATGGCTCGGGCGGCGCCTATTATGACCGCCAGGGCTATTACTACGACCCCTGCCAGCGCTCGACGACGCAGCGCGGTACGGGCGGCGGCCTGGCCGGCGCCGGCATCGGCGCGGCGATCGGCAGCGGCATCGCAGCCAAGGGCGCGCGCACCGAAGGCGCCGTGCTGGGCGGCCTGCTGGGCGCGGTGATCGGGACGAACGTCGGCAAGAACTCGGCCGCCTGCACCCCAGGTCGCGCTCCGCCGCCTCCCCCGCCGCCGGTGGCCTATAACGAACCGCCGCCCCCGCCGCCGTCCGCGTATGACGACGCCCGCCGAGACGCCGAACGCGACAGCTATTACGAGCGCAGCTACGAGCGCCACGAAGGCTATCGCGTGGCCGACCGCCCGAAGGCCGACATCAACGGCTGCACCCTGGCCGAAAGCCCGATCTATCTGCCGGACGGCCGCGTCCAGAAGCGCTTTGTGCGCGTCTGCCCCGACGCCAACGGCAAGTACCAGGTCGTCGACTAAACGACCGACCATCTTGTGGAAGACGATCGGCCGCTCCCTCGGGGGCGGCCGATTTCTTGTCAGCGTTTTGTCGCCCAGACGAGACGCTCGACCTGGCCCTCGCCTCCCGTGATCGGGCTTTCGGCGAGCCCTTTCACGGACCAGCCTGCGCTTTCAAGGAAGCTGACGATCTCGCGCTCGACACGGGCGATGACTTCCGGATCCTTGACCAGACCGCCCTTGCCGACATGCTCGCGGCCGGCTTCGAACTGCGGCTTGATCAGCGCCACGAGGTCGGCGCCCTGGGCGGCGAGATCCAGCGCCGCCGGCAGCGCCTTGGTCAGGGAGATGAAGCTGACGTCGCTGACCACCAGATCCGGCGGTGTCGGGATGCGGTCCGCGTCCAGAGCCCGCGCATCGACACCCGACAGGTCCGCGACGCGATCGTCGGCCTTCAGCTTGGCGTGAAGCTGGTCGCGTCCGACATCGACGGCGAACACCTTGGCCGCCCCGCGCGACAGCAGGACCTCGGTGAACCCGCCGGTCGAGGCGCCGACATCGACGGCCACCCGCCCCTCGACCGCGATCGGCCACAGGTCCAGCGCGCGGACCAGCTTCAGCGCCCCGCGTCCCACCCAGGGATGGGCGGCCTCGGCGACGATCTCGGCGTCCTCGTCGACGCTTTCCGAGGGCTTGGCGACGATCTTGCCAGCCACCGTCACACGCCCCGCCTCGACAGCCGCGCGAGCCTTGGCGCGGCTGTCGAAGACCCCTCGCTCGACGAGCAGCTGATCGATGCGCTTGCGGACCACGACGTATCCCCGAAACCGAAGGCCGCCGTGTAGCACGGGCTTGCGGCCAAGGTCTCTTCCGGGTCAACTTAACGACGATCACCGGCGCGAAAGACGCCGGCTCTTGGGAGAGAATTTCATGCGTTTCAGCCGTCGCGGCCTTCTGGCCGCCTCAGCCGCCATCGCGGCCGCGCCTTCAGCTTTCGCCAAGCCCAAGTCGTCCGCGGCTCCCGCGCCCTGGACGCCCGACGCCACCGAGCTGGCCGCCCGGGTCAGCCGCAAGGAAGTCAGCGCGGCCGAGCTGGTAGAAGCGGCGATCCAGCGGATCGAGACGCTGCAGCCGCAGGTCCAGGCCCTGGTCGCCTCGGACTTCGAGCGCGCGCTGGACAAGGCCAAGGCCGGCAAGCTCTCCGGACCGTTCGCGGGCGTGCCGTTCCTGGTCAAGGACCTGGACCCCTACAAGGGCCTGCCGACGCGCTATGGCACGCGCGTCAGCCTCGGCGCCAAGCCGGAGAAGGAGCAGACCGCCTATATCGACGCCTTCGACGCGGCGGGCCTGATCACCCTGGGCAAGTCGGCGACCCCGGAATACGGCTTCCTGCCGACGACCGAGCCGATGGGCTTCCTGCCCACGCGCAATCCCTGGAACGCCAAGCACTCGTCGGGCGGATCGTCCGGCGGCGCGGCCGCGGCCGTGGCGTCGGGCATGGTGGCGATCGCCCACGCCAGCGACGGCGGCGGCTCGATCCGCATCCCGTCGGCCAATTGCGGCCTGTTTGGCCTGAAGCCCTCGCGCGGCCGCATGATCCCGAACCGCCCCAGCAGCTGGGGCATCGACCTGTCGGTCTCGCACGTGCTGACCCACAGCGTCCGCGACTCGGCTGCGATGTTCGCCGCGACCGAGCGCACCGACGCGGCCGCGCCGTTCAAGCCGATCGGCGTGATCGGCCAGCCGCTGAAGAAGAAGCTGAAGATCGGCCTGGTGATGAACGGCGGCACGGGCCTCGCCCCGGATCCCGAGGTCAGCACCGCCATCGAGAACGCCGCCAAGCTGCTGAAGGACCTGGGACATCGGGTCGAACCGACCGCCCTGCCCGTCGACGGCGCGCAGTTTGGCCAGGACTTCACCGTGCTGTGGGCCAGCGGCGCGGCCGAGTTGGTGACCGGGGTCACCAAGGCCATGGGCCGCAAGCCCGACGCCACGGTGCTGGAACCCTTCACCCTGGGCATGGCCGAGCTGGTCGGCAAGCTGCCCAAGGACGCCCTGCCCGCCGCCATGAAGCGTCTGAACGCCATGATCGGCGCTTATGACGCCTGGCTGACCAAGTATGATGTCATCCTGTCGCCGGTGCTGGGCAAGCCGCCGGTCGAGCTGGGCTATGTCGCTGGCTGGGTTCCGTTCGAGGAGCTGCAGGCGCGGCTGATGGCCTATGTCGGCTACACCCCGGTCCAGAACGTCGCCGGCGCGCCGGCCATGGCGGTGGTGCATCCGACCGGGAGGCCGCCGGTGTTGGCGACGGCGGTGGCCAGGACATCCATCAGGGCGGACCGCGCCTCGCGACCGGCCCGGTACGCCCGCACCCGCTCGATCACCTCGGGCTCGCCGATGTAGCGGCCGAACTCGACGAGGCGATCCGTCTCCGTCCGGGAGCGAGCCGTGACGCGCAGCACCTCTTGAAGCCGGTCCAGCAACCCCTGATCTTCCTCGGGCGGCAGTTCGCCCAGGTCGGCCATCGAAACCGGAACCCTCAGCGCGCCCGCCAGTTGCCGGGCGAGCGGGCGGGCACGATGGCCGGCGCATCGCAGCAGGGGATACGCCTGTTCGAGCGCACCACGCGTACCGTGCAGCTCACGCTGGCGGGTGAGGTGTTTGCCGAGCAGGCGCGGTTCCTGCGCCACCAGATGGAGGAGACCGTGCGCCGCGTGCAGGAGGTGGCGCAGCTGCAGGTGGGTCGCATTGCGCTGGCGGCGCTGCCGTCGCTGGCGGCCGGGGCCGTGCCACGGGCCTTTGCCCGGTTTGCCGCGCAGCACCCGGGTGCGCAGGCGCG
>NZ_CALCDX010000041.1 GCF_937900395.1 uncultured Caulobacter sp. | reverse complement strand
GTGTTCCGATGGACGACGCTTCCTCCCTCTATGACGCCGCCCGCTTCAAGCGCGCCGGTCGCGGCAAGGTCTACGACTCGATCATCGACACGATCGGCGATACGCCGCTGGTGCGCCTGCCGCGCCTGTCGGCCGAGCTGAAGCCCAAGGCCGAGGTCCTGGCCAAGCTGGAGTTCTTCAACCCGATCTCATCGGTCAAGGACCGGATCGGCGTGTCGATGATCGAGTCGCTGGAGGCTCAAGGCATCCTGAAGCCGGGCGCGACGATCGTCGAACCCACCAGCGGCAACACCGGCATCGCCCTGGCCTTCGTGGCGGCGGCCAAGGGCTACAAGCTCACGCTAGTCATGCCGGAAAGCATGTCGATCGAACGTCGCAAGATGCTACTGCTGCTGGGCGCCAAGCTGGAGTTGACCCCCGCCGAAAAGGGCATGCGCGGCGCGGTCGCGCGTGCTCAGGAACTGATCGAAGCCACGCCGGGCGCGGTCATGCCCCAGCAGTTCGAGAACAGCGCCAATCCGCTGATCCACCGGGTCTCGACGGCCGAGGAAATCTGGAACGATACCGCCGGCGCCGTGGACGCGGTGGTCTCGGGCGTCGGCACCGGCGGCACGATCACCGGCGTCGGCCAAGTGCTGAAGGCCCGCAAGCCGTCGCTGAAGATGGTCGCGGTCGAGCCCGAGGCCTCGCCCGTTCTGTCGGGCGGCGCGCCGGGCCCCCACAAGATCCAGGGCATCGGCGCGGGCTTCGTGCCGGGCGTGCTGGATCGCGGGGTGATCGACGACATCGTCCAGGTCAGCAATGACGACGCCTTCGCCATGGCGCGCCGCGCGGCGGCCGTCGAAGGCCTGCCGGTCGGCATCAGCTCCGGCGCGGCGCTGGTCGCGGCTTTCGATCTCGCCCTGCGTGACGAGTACAAGGGCAAGACGATCGTCACGATCATTCCCAGCTTCGCCGAACGCTATCTGTCGACGGCACTATTCGACGGGCTCTAGGGGGCGGCGGGCGCTTGACCGACGTCTACGACAAGGAAAAGCGCTCGGCCGTCATGGCGCGGGTCAGGAGCAAGGACACCTCGCCCGAGAAGGCGGTGCGCCGCATCCTCACCGGCTTGGGCGCGCGCTACCGCCTGCACCGCAAGGACCTCCCCGGCAATCCCGACATCGTCATGCCGGGAAGGAAGCTGGCCATCTTCGTCCACGGCTGCTTCTGGCACGGTCATGACTGCGCCCGAGGCTCCAGGGTGCCAAAGGCCAACCGCGACTATTGGCTCGGTAAGGTCGCCCGCAACAAGGCGCGCGACGAGAAGGCTCAGGAAGCATTGCGCGCCGATGGCTGGGCCGTTGAGACGGTGTGGGAATGCGAGCTGAAGGACGAGCCGATCCTGACGGCGAGGTTGGCGCGGCGACTGGAGCGACCGGCCGCGCGCTAAGCGGTGGTCCGCGCATGGACGTCAGGCTTGCCCGTGGATGACGCCCGCGCCAGGGCCGCGTAGAGCTCGAAAGGATCGATCGGCTTGGAGACGTGGTCGTTCATCCCCGCGGCGGCGAAGGAGTCCCAGTCCTTCGGTGCGGCGGAGGCGGTGACGGCGATCACGGGAATGTCCCGGTTAGGCCCGCTGCTGGCGCGCAGAACCTGCGTCGCGGCTCGACCGTCCATCCCGGGCATGTAGACGTCCATCAGCACCACGTCGAAGGCTTCGGTTTGCAGGAGTTCCAGGGCCTGGTCCGCCGACTCCGCGAGGGTGGCGCGGACGCCGAACGGCTGCAGGACCAGTTCCAGCGCTCTGCGATTGACGAGGTGATCGTCCACGACCAGCACCCGCAGGTCGACAATGGGCGGAGTCGCGGGCGCGTTTGCCGGCGCTTCGGCGGTTTCCAGCTTGGCGCTGAAGGTGAAGCGCGCGCCTTGGCCGGACGGGCTGCTGGCCAAAAGATCGCCCCCCATCAGGCGCGCCAGTTCCCGACTGATCACCAGACCCAGGCCCGACCCGCCGTGGTGGCGGGCGATGGCGTCGCTCAGCTGTTCGAACGGCGTGAAGAGACGCGAAAGCGCGGCTTCCGGGATCCCGGGGCCGGTGTCGGCGACATCGATCGACAGTCGGACCGTAGACTGCTCGATGTCGGAGCGCAGAACGACCGTGATCTCGCCGCGCGTCGTGAACTTCAGGGCGTTGGACAGCAGGTTGTTGAGCACCTGCCGAAGCCGCATGGCGTCGCCCACGACCCAGCGGGGCAGGGCCGAAGCGCCCTTGACCCGCAGGCGTAGGCCTTTACGCATGGCTTCGGGGCGCCAGAGCCTGACGGTGTCGGCGATCGTCTGGCGCAGATTGAACGGCGCCCCCTCCACCGACATTCGTCCGGCCTCCAGCCGGGAGAAGTCCAGCAGGTCGTTCAACAGGCCGCGCATCATTCCGCCGGCGTCAGCGATCAGCTGGGCTTGAACCTTCGACTTGGCGTCCGGGACATCGCTGCGCAGCCGATCGGCGCCCGCCATGATCGCGCTGATCGGCGTACGGAGTTCGTGGCTGATCATCGCGACGAAGGCCGACTTGGCGGCGACGGCCTCTTCGGCTTCGTGACGCCTGCGCTCGGCCTCGTCCTTGGCCTTCGCCGCGGCCCTGAGCGCGGTGTGCAGCGTGTGCGCCGCGATCGTCACCGTGGCGATCAGCAGCAAGGCTCCGAACCACAGGGCATTGGCCAGGGGCGATCCCGGATTGGCGGCCCGCGCGACGAACGGCACGATCAGCAGATAGAGCACATAGGGCGTGGCGGCGGAGATGATCGCGGTCCGCCGGCTTCCGTTGATCACCACCACATTCAGCAGCGCCCCGGCCAACAACATGGCGCCCAGCGTAGGGGCGAACCGCGCCTCGGAGCCAAACAGCGGCAGTGAGAGATACCCAAAGACCGTCGAGGTCAGCAGGGGAAGGGCGGTCACGGTGAGGCGTCGCCACACGGCCTGGACCTGGTCCGAGCGATGACGAACCCATAGGGCTCCGCCGAGTTCGACGAACTGCAAGGCCGCATAGGTCGCCGCCCAAACCCAGACCCAGCGCAGGTGGATGAAGACGTCCAGGATCAGGGCGATGGAGAAGGCCGCGACCAGGCGCAGGACCATATTCGCGCGCCGCGAAGCGAGCGCGTGGGCGGCCTGCCGTCTTTCCCCTACCGCGCTCATCAGCGCCATTCCCATGGAGGCCCGACCGGGGACCTCGACAAGAGATTAGGCTCGAAGGCCTAAGAGGTTGTGAAAAGAAACATGGTTGATCAATGACTTGGCCCAAAGTGGCCGTTTCCGCGCATCGAGCGCGTAGCGGTCAGGCGCCAATCGCCGACGGGCGTGGGCCGAACACGCGGTCAAGCTCGGCTTGATCGACGCCATCCAGCTCCAGCCGCTTGACCCTCGCGGTGTCGCCTGACGCGAGCCTTATGCCCGAGCGTGGAATCTTCAAGCGCTTGGCGAGAAAGGCGATCAAGGCCGCGTTGGCGGCGCCGTCCACGGGCGGACTGGCGACGCGCACCTTCAGATAGGGTCGGCCGTCCGCGTCGAGCGCCCAGCCGTCTGCGGCGTCGCGGCCGCCGCGCGGCGTCAGCCGTACCGCCAGGATCTCAGCCAAAGGGGCCGATCAGGGCCGCTTCAAGCGCTGGCAGGATGAAGATCTGAACGCCGCGCAGAAGCAGCAGCACGATGATCGGGCTGATATCGACGCCGCCGATGGCCGGGATGAAGCGGCGGAACGGCCTCAGGATCGGGTCCGTGATCCGATCCAGAACGGTGGCGACGTTGTAGACGAACTGATTGCGGCGATTGATCACCTCGAACGCGAACAGCCAGCTCAGGATCGCCGAGATCACGATGGCCCACCACAGCAGGTCAACCAGCGCGTTGATGATGAAGAAGACGAGATGGATGATCGGGGCCATGGGTTTTCCGTCGATACGCCTGAGCTTCTTGCCCCGCCAGAACGATGCTGACAAGGCGGCGTGATAACCCCGCTTGACGAGACGGCTCAGGGGCCGTATCTCCGCCGCTCCTTGGGGCCGTAGCTCAGATGGTAGAGCGCCTCGTTCGCAATGAGGAGGTCAGGGGTTCGATTCCCCTCGGCTCCACCAAGGACTTCCCCGAAAGCGTGACAAATCGCTCGAGCCGCCTGGCTCGAAACTGCGGAAGCGTGAGCGTGGGCATGTAAGATGCGCCAACTGCGACCACGCGCCACAGTCTTGCTTAACAGGATCGCCGGCATCGAAGCCTAGCATTCGGGCACGCCCAAAGATTGGCGTCCGGGGGTCGAATGCGTCAGCGCCGCTATCTTGCGCTCCAGGTCGGAGCGATCGTTACCGCCGCCTTTGTCGCGGCTGCGCCTGCTCTCGCGGGCGAAGCGCTCGGCGAGGCCATCGTTCTGAGCGGCGGCTATACGGTCGATGTCGCGGGCGTCGTCAGTGGCGGTTTGGCCCGGCGCGGCCGGGTGCTGGACGACCTGCAGCTGGGCGCTGACATCGATCTGGAGAAGGCCGCGGGCTGGAAAGGCGCCAGGGCGCACGTCCTGTTGCTGAACAACAGCGGCGCCATGCCCAACGACGACGCCGGCACTTTGCAGGGCGTCGACAACATCGAGGTGACGCGTCAGAGGGCGCGCCTGTTCGAGGCCTGGGTCGAGCAGAGCTTTAGTGACAAGGGTTCCGTCCTGATCGGTCTCTATGACCTCAACAGCGAATTCTACGCCAATGACAGCGCCGGGCTGCTGCTGGCGCCGGCTTTCGGCATCGGGTCCGAGCTGGCGGCCACGGGACCGAACGGACCGTCCATCTTCCCCTCGACGGCTCTCTCCGCGCGTGTTCGCTGGACGCCGAACGAACACGTCTATGTCCAAGCGGCGGCGATCAACGCTCACTCGGGCGTGCTCGGCGACCCAGGCGGCGTCTGCACCGAGTTCGAGCACGGTCTGCTGACGATCGCCGAGGCGGGCTGGCAGGGGCGCGGCAAGGTGGCCTTCGGGGCTTGGCGCTACACCAAGAAGCAGCCGGACATCCGGGAGATCACCGTCGCTGGCTATCCAGCCGCCAAGGCGGCGCAGGGCGCCTATCTGCTGCTGGAGCGCCAGCTGACAGGCGCAGACGACGACGCGGTGCGCAAGACAACCGCCTTCGCGCGCCTCGGCCTCTCCGACGGCGACACCACGGCTTTCCGAGGTGGTTGGCAGGCTGGCCTGCTGGTCGAGCGCGTCTTCGAAAGCCGACCGGACAGCGCCTTCTCGGTGGGCGTGAACCAAGCCTTCCTGACGGGGAAGTTCCGCGCCAACGCGCTGGATGAAGGGCAGAGTTTGACGCGCGCGGAGAGCGCGATCGAGGTGACCTACGCCGACAAGGTCGGTCCGGTCACGATCCAGCCGGATCTTCAGTACATTCGCAATCCCGGCGCTGACGGGGCTGTCGGCCACGCCCTGGTCGCCACTCTGCGGTTTGGGGTGGCGTTCTGACGCCACCCCGTCCGGAGTCTTAAGCCAGCGCGGCTTCGGCGACGGCCTCGGCGGTGATGCCGAACTTCTGATAGAGCACCTCGAACGGCGCGGAGGCGCCGAAGCTCTTCATGCCGACGAACTTGCCGGTCTCGCCGATGAAGCGCTCCCAGCCCATGCGCACGCCGGCCTCGACGGCGACGCGGACCGGGGCCTTGCCGATGACGGCGGCCTGGTAGGCGGCGTCCTGCTTGTCGAAGAGCTCCCAGCAGGGGGTCGAGACGACGCGGGTCGGCTTGCCCTTGGCCTGCAGGATGTCGCGCGCGGCCACGGCCACGCCGACCTCGGTGCCCGAAGCGAAGATCGTCACCTGCGCCTCGCCGCCTTCCGCCGCCAGCAGCTCATAGGCGCCCTTGGCCGACAGGTCGCCGCCCTGGCTGCGCACATGCGGCGTCTTCTGGCGCGACAGGGTCATCACCGACGGCGTGCGCTGCTGCTGCAGGGCGACCTTCCAGCACTCGGCGGCCTCGACCGCGTCGGCCGGACGGAAGACCAGCAGGTTCGGGATGGCGCGCAGCGAGGCGACATGCTCGACCGGCTGGTGGGTCGGACCGTCTTCGCCCAGGCCGATGGAGTCGTGAGTCATCACGTGGATGACGCGGGTCTCCATCAGGGCGCCCAGGCGGATCGCGGCGCGGCTGTAGTCGGCGAAGGCCAGGAAGGTGCCCGAGTACGGGATCACGCCGCCATGCAGCGACATGCCGTTCATGGCTGCGGCCATGCCGAACTCACGCACGCCGTAGTGGACGTAGCGGCCCTTGTAGTCGGGCGTGTCGAACGCGCCCATGCCCTTGACCAGGGTGTTGTTTGAGCCGGTCAGGTCGGCCGAGCCGCCGATCATCTCGGGGATGACCGGGACGAGGTGATCGAGGGCCGAGCCGGAGTGGACGCGGGTGGCGTTGACCGGCTTGGTCTCCAGAGCCTTGGCGATGTGAGCGTCCAGGGCTTCGAAGGCGTTGGCCGGCAGTTCCCCCGCCATCGCGCGCTTGAACTCGCTGGCCTGGATCGAGGCGGCCAGCTTGCCTTCCCAGGCCTTGCGGACCTTGGCGCCGCGACGGCCGACGCTCTTCCAGGCCTTGGCGATGTCATCCGGCACGGTGAACGGCGCGGCGTCCCAGCCCATCGCCTCGCGAGCGGCTTTGATCTGGTCGTCGAACAGGGTGTAGCCGTGGCTGTGAGGGTCGCCTTCCTTCGGACCCGAGCCCTTCGAGATCAGCGTCTTGCACGCGATCATGGTCGGGCGGTCCTGCTTGGTCGCCCAGCGCAGGGCGGCGGCGATCTTGCCGTGGTCGTGGCCGTCGACGACCTTCACCGCCCAGCCGGCGGCCTTGAAACGGGCGACCTGGTCGCCGGTCTCGGAGATCGTCGCCTCGCCGTCGATCGTGGTGTTGTTGTCGTCGAACAGCACTGTCAGCTTCTTCAGGCGCAGGCGGCCGGCGATGCTGATCGCCTCGTGGCTGACGCCTTCCATCAGGCAGCCGTCGCCGGCGATGACCCAGGTGCGGTGGTCGACGATGTCATGGCCAAAGCGAGCGGCCAGATGGGCTTCCGCCATGGCCATGCCGACGGCGGTGGCCAGGCCCTGGCCCAGCGGACCGGTCGTGGTCTCGACGCCGGGCGTGTGGTGGACTTCCGGGTGGCCGGGGGTCAGCGAACCCCACTGACGGAAGTTTTCGATCTCCTTCATCGTCACGGCCTTGAAGCCGGTCAGATGAAGCAGCGAATACAGCAGCATCGAGCCGTGGCCGGCCGACAGGACGAAGCGGTCGCGGTCGGCCCAGTTGGGCTGGGACGCGTCGAACTTCAGGAACTTGCTCCAAAGCACCGTCGCCACGTCGGCCATGCCCATCGGCATGCCTTGGTGTCCGGACTTGGCCTTGTGCACGGCGTCCATGGAAAGGACGCGGATCGCGTCGGCCATCTTGATGGGCGAAACGGGCATGGAAGTTCCGTCTTGTCTTTGTTTTGCAGGGCTGCGCGATCGGCGCAGTCGCATGGGAACCCGGAGGGGTCAACCCGCGACACGGCCTTTATCCGGGAGCTGACCGCCCGCCGTGGACGCTATGCAACAGGCTCCGCAGGCGTTATAGCTGGAGCGCGCCTTATGCTCACTTTCAGCATAAGGCGGCCGTCAGATGGGAAAGGCCGGTCGCTTGGGTAGTCCGTCGTTCTTCTCGCCCTACCGCCACGGCTTTGTTCGGGTGGCGACCGCCGTCCCGAAGGTGAAGCTGGCCGATCCCGCCGCGAACGCCCAGAGTATTCTGGCCCTGGCGCGCGAGGCGCACGACGCCGGCGTCGCGGTCATCGTGTTCCCCGAGCTGGGCATGACGGGCTACACGATCGACGACCTTCTGCAGCAGGAGGTCCTGCTGGACGCAGTCGAGGCGGCGATCGCGACCCTGGCTGACGAGACGCGCAAGCTGTCGCCGATGATCGTTGTTGGCGCGCCCGTACGGGATGCTGGGCGCCTCTACAACACGGGCGTCGCCATCCAAGGCGGCAAGGTGCTGGGCGTCGTCCCCAAGAGCTTCCTGCCCAACTACCGGGAGTTCTACGAGCGCCGCTGGTTCACGCCCGGCGCCGGGGTCGCCGGCAAGACGTTAAGCTTGGCCGGCCAGTCTGTTCCGTTCGGAACGGACGTCGTGTTCCGCGCCGCCGGTCCGACGCCATTCACAGTCGGCGTCGAGATCTGCGAGGACGTCTGGACGCCCAATCCGCCAAGCACCGCCCAGGCCCTGGCGGGCGCCGAAATCCTGCTGAACCTGTCGGCCAGCAACATCACGATCGGCAAGTCCGAAACCCGCCGCCTGCTCTGCGCCAGCCAGTCTGAACGCGCGATCGCGGCCTATGTCTATTCCGCCGCCGGGGCGGGCGAGAGCTCCACGGACCTGGCGTGGGACGGCCATGTCGACATTCACGAGATGGGTCATCTGCTGGCCGAGACCGCCCGGTTCTCGACCGGCCCGGCCTGGACCTTCGCCGACGTCGATGTCGAGCGCATCCGGCAGGAACGCATGCGGGTCGGCAGCTTCGGCGACTCCATGGCCCTGGCCCCGCCCAAGGTTCCGTTCCGCGTGATCCCGTTCGACTTCCGGCCGCCGGCCCGGAACCTCGCCCTGGCGCGAGGGATCGAGCGCTTCCCGTTCACGCCGTCCGACCCCGCCAAGCTGCGCGAGAACTGCTACGAGGCCTACAACATTCAGGTCCAAGGCCTGGCGCGCCGAGTCGAGGCGACAGGTTCCAAGAGTCTGGTGATCGGAATTTCGGGCGGCCTGGATTCGACCCACGCCCTGATCGTCGCCGCCAAGGCCATGGACCAGCTGGGCCGACCGCGCTCGGACATTCGCGGCTATACTCTGCCAGGCTTCGCCACCTCGGACCGCACCAAGTCCAACGCCTGGGCGCTGATGAGGGCGATGGGGGTCACGGCCGAGGAGATCGACATCCGTCCGGCCGCCAAGCAGATGCTGGCCGATCTCGGCCACCCCTTCGCCAAGGGCGAGCCCGTCTATGACGTGACGTTCGAGAACGTCCAGGCGGGCCTTCGCACGGACTACCTGTTCCGCTTGGCCAACCACTTCAAGGGCATGGTGGTCGGCACGGGCGACCTGTCGGAGCTGGCGCTGGGCTGGTGCACCTACGGCGTCGGTGACCAGATGAGCCACTACAACCCCAATTGCGGGGTTCCTAAGACGCTGATCCAGCACCTGATCCGCTTCGTCGCCCACTCCGGCGACGTGGACGTGAGCACGACGGCGCTGCTGGAAGACATTCTCGCCACCGAGATCTCGCCAGAGCTGGTTCCGGGCGAGGAGGTGCAGGCGACCGAGAGCTTCGTCGGCCCCTACGCCCTGCAGGACTTCAATCTCTACTACATGACCCGCTACGGCATGGCGCCGTCCAAGATCGCCTTCCTGGCCTGGAGCGCCTGGCATGACGCGGACAGGGGCGGCTGGCCGGCGGGCCTGCCCGAGACCGCCCGTCGGGCCTACGACCTACCGGAGATCAAGCGCTGGCTGGAGCTGTTCCTGAAGCGCTTCTTCGCCAACCAGTTCAAGCGTTCGGCCGTGCCGAACGGGCCGAAGATATCGTCCGGCGGCGCCCTGTCTCCGCGCGGGGATTGGCGGATGCCGTCGGACGCCACGGCCGACGCCTGGCTGGCCGAATTGCACGCTGGCGTTCCAGACTGACGAAAACTCTTCGTTACTGGCGGCTTTCCCTTTAAGCACCCTTCGCAATAACGCCCTATCAGAGGCGAAAGACTGAAGAGTGTGGGGATTAAGTCTTGGCTGCGATCTATCCAGTGATCTTGTGCGGCGGTTCGGGCACGCGTCTGTGGCCCGCCTCGCGAAGCGACCAACCCAAACAGTTCCTGAAACTGGTCGGCCACCGCTCCTCGTTCCAGGAGACGGTCCTTCGGGTGAAGGACATTCCGGGCGTGGCCGAGGTGGTGGTGGTCACCGGCGAGGCGATGGTCGGCTTCGTCGCCGAACAGACCGCCGAGATCGGCGCCTGGACCACGATCCTGGTTGAGCCAGAAGCACGCGACTCCGCGCCCGCGGTGGCCGCCGCCGCCGCCTATGTCGAGCGTCAGGACCCGGACGGCGTGGTGCTGATGCTGGCGGCCGATCACCACATTTCCGAGCCGGAGATCTTTGAACAAGCGGCGCTGGCGGCGGCGCGGGCGGCCGAAGAGGGGCTGATCGTCACGTTTGGCGTCCAGCCCACCGTTCCGGCCACCGGCTTTGGCTATATCCGTCCTGGAGAGGCGCTGCTGGACGGCTCGGTTCGGGAGGTCGCCGCCTTCGTCGAAAAGCCGGACCAGGCCACGGCCGAGCGTTACCTGCTTGAGGGCTACCTCTGGAATAGCGGCAACTTCGCCTTCAAGGCCGCGACCCTGCTGGGCGAGTTCGAGGCGTTCGAGCCGTCGGTGGCCGCCGCCGCCAAGGCCTGCGTCGCGGATCTGGAGCTCGAGGCGGGCGTGGGCCGGCTTGATCGCGAGGCCTTCGCCCAGGCCAAGAAGATCTCGTTGGACTACGCGGTCATGGAGCGGACCCAGAAGGCCGCAGTGGTCCCGGCCGCCTTCGCCTGGTCCGACCTCGGCGCCTGGGACGCCATCTGGGAGGCCTCGACCCGCGATGGCGAGGGCAACGCTCGGGCCGGCGACGTCGACCTCCACGGCGCGACGGGCGTGCTGGTGCGCTCAACGGGCCCGTATGTCGGCGTGATCGGCGTCAGCGACATCGTCGTGGTGGTCGAGCCGGACGCGGTGCTGGTCTGTCATCGCAAGGACAGCCAGGCGGTCAAGACGCTCGTCGATGGTCTCAAGGCCAAGGGCCGTTCGATCGCCTCGCGCCGCAGCGCCTCGCCCAGTGGGACCGAAACCCTTGTCTCGACCGACGGCTTCGACGTCGAACTGCGACGCGCCTCGGCGGGCGAAGATTTCGTCCTGCCGGCCTCGACGATCCAGGTGCTTGAGGGCGTTCTCGAGATGGACGGCGACGTCTACGCCGCCGGCGCGGTGGTCCCGCTAGCGGACGAGGTCCGCGCCCGCGCCATCGGGGCGGCGACCCTGCTGGTCACTCGCCCGCGATAGGTCTCGCTTACGCCTGCGCGCCGACCGTCCGGTCGAGCTCCAGGATCGCCAGGGCGATATGGTAGAAGGAGCTGGCCGGCGCCGGCTCCTCCACGAAGGTCTCGTCGGGCTGATACTTGTCGCGCCACAGGCCTGGGACTGGCGTCCGCAGATAGGTCAGCAGACCCTCCGCGCCGGCGGCGGCCATGTCCCAGTACTTGGCGTCTCCGGTGATCTCGGCCGCCAGCACGGCGGCCTTGATCCGCTCGGTCTGCGGCCACAGGCGAGCGCCGTTGTCGTGGATCGAGAAATCGTCGAGCAGGGCGTTGATCGCCACGCCGCGCGCCAGATCGACGCCCTTGGCTTCGGCGTCGTCGATCATGCGCAGAGCGGCCCTGGTTGCGTCGGAGCGACCCGCCAGCTTGCCCCAGCGCAGCAGCAGCCAGCCCCACTCGAACTGGTGCCCCGGCTCGCAGATGCGCCCCTCGACGCCCGGCGCGGCGTTCCAGTCCAGGTCGAAGAATTCGCGCAGCTGACCGCTCTTGGCGTCGATGAACTTGGCGAGCGCCAGTTCGGCGATCTCGTCCGCCAGGGCGCGCCAGGCCGGATCGTCGTCAATCGCGGTCCAGGCCAGCATCGCCTCGAACAGGTGCATGTGCGGGTTGGACTGCAGCGGCGCGGTCGGCGGATTGGACTGGTGGAAACCCGCGACCGGATGTTTGCGCTCGGCGATCAGCTTTTCGCGCACCTCGACGGCGATCGCCTTGGCCTCGGCCGCGCGCGCCGGCAGCGCCTTGGCGACGGCCGCCAGGGCGAACATGGCGAAGGCTTGGTCGTAAAGCTCCGCCGTCTCGTCCAGGCTCTCTCCGTTGGGGCCGATCAGGGTCCGGAACAGACCGTCGGGGCGACGGTACGCCGCGAGATAGAAGGACAGTCCGTGCTCGACGGCTTCGCGCCAGGGGCCGGCCCAGCCGAGATCACCGGCGATGGCGAACGAGAAGATCTGGCGCGGCAGGACCCGTCCCCGGCGCGGGCCGTCGACCGGCGCGCCTTCGAGGTCCAGCTTCTCGAAAAAGCCGCCCTTCTCGTGGTCCGCCCCGACCGTCCACCAAAGTGGATAGGCCGCCTCGGTCGCCCAGGTCTTGAGGCGGTCGCGCAGGCGGGCGGCGTCGGCGAAGGCGTTCGTCATCGAGGAATTCCCTGAGATATAGGCCCTTCTAGAGCGCAATCCGTGTCGAGGCCAAGACAGTGGTCTGGCGAATTCGTTTCGCGCGCGGTACTGCTCAAGGCATGACCGGCGCCTCTGATCTTCCGCCCCTGAAGGCCGTGTTTCTGGACCGCGATGGCGTCCTGAACATCGATCACGGCTATGTCTTCGACCCAGCGCGGCTCGACTGGATCGAGGGCGCTCGGGAGGCCGTGGCGGCGATCAGCAAGGCGGGGTTGAAGGTCCTGGTCGTCACGAACCAGTCGGGCATCGGCCGCGGCTATTTCGACGAGGCGGCCATGGACCGCTTCCACGACGCCATGCAGGACCAACTGGCCGAGCTGGGCGGGCAGATCAACGCCTTCTACTATTCCCCCTTCCACGAAGCGGCGATCGTGGAGGCCTATCGCGTGGCCGACCACCCCGACCGCAAGCCCAATCCCGGCATGATCTTGCGGGGCTTGGCCGACTGGAACCTGAGGCCGGAAGAGGCCGTGATCATCGGCGACCGTCACATCGACGTGGAGGCGGGAAACCGCGCCGGCATGCCCGGCTATCTGTTCAAGGGCGGCAATCTGCGGGCCTTCGTCGCCCAGGTGCTCGGCGATCGCGTTCCAGAACTGAAATGAAGATCCTGCAGTTCGGCAGGACTGGGCAGGTCGCCACCGCTGTCCAGGCGGCCGCCCGTGGACGCGTCGAGGTGATCGCGCTGTCCCGCGCCGAATGCGACCTCGAGAACGCCATCCAGATCCGGCAGGCGATCCAGGAGGTCGACTGCGATCTCGTCCTCAATACGGCCGCCTTCACCCAGGTCGATCCCGCGGAGGCGCGCCCAGACGAAGCGATCACCGTCAACGCGACCGCGCCGGGCGTAATGGCGGAAGCCTGTGCGGCGCGGGGCCTGCCGTTCGTCCACCTCTCGACCGACGCGGTGTTCGATGGCGTGACAGATCGCCCCTATGTCGAGACCGACGAAGCGCGTCCCCTCAACGTCTATGGTCGCTCTAAACTGGCCGGCGAACAGGCTGTGCTGGCCCATCCCCGCACCGTGGTTCTGCGCGTCTCCTGGGTCTTTTCCCGCTACGGCCGCAACTATGTCAGCTTCATGCTGCGGCTGGCGCGGGAGCGAGATGTGCTGAGGGTCGTGGCCGATCAGTTCGGCACGCCCACGGACGGCGAGGCCCTGGCGGCCTTTCTGGTCGCGACCGCGCCGCGTTGGGCCCGCGCGGCGGCGGATGACCCGGCGTTCGGCCTCTTTCACTTCGCCAACGCGGGCGAGACCAGCCGCTTCGACTTCGCCAAGGCGGCGATCGACCGCGATCCGCAGGCGCGCGCCCGGATCGAGCCCACGACCCAGGCGGCTTTCGCAGAGCCCGCGCCCCGGCCGCCGCGGTCGCCGCTCGACACCGCCAAGCTGCGCGCCGTGTTCGGCTTCGAGCCAGAGCCCTGGCGCATGGCCGTCGAACGCACGGCGGATCGGCTGATCGCGTCCGGTCTGGCCGTCTAGCGGCTGGCGTCCCGCCCGCGCGCGCGATAAACCCGAGGCGAGTTCTCCAAGAAAATCCAGCGCGAGCGACCATGCAGATCTTCCTCGACAGCACCGACACCAAGGTCATCGCCGACCTGGCCTCCACCGGCCTGATCGACGGCGTGACCACCAACCCGACCCTGATCGCCAAGTCGGGCCGCCCGATGCTGGAGGTGATCGCCGAGATCTGCGACATCGTTCCGGGTCCGATCAGCGCCGAGGTCGCCGCCACCACCGCCGAGGCCATGATCGCCGAAGGCAAGAAGCTGGCGGCGATCGCGCCGAACGTCGTCGTGAAGATCCCCCTGACGCGCGATGGCCTGATCGCCTGCGCCGCCTTCGCCGACGAAGAGATCAAGACCAACGTCACCCTGTGCTTCTCGCCGACCCAGGCGCTGCTGGCCGCCAAGGCCGGGGCGACCTTCGTCTCGCCATTCATCGGCCGCCTGGACGACTACGGCTTCGACGGCATGGATCTGATCCGCGACATCCGCGCGATCTACGACAACTACGGCTACGAGACCGAAATCCTGGCCGCCTCGGTGCGCAACGCCACCCACGTCAAGGAAGCCGCCATCGTCGGCGCCGATGTCGTGACGATCCCGCCGGCGGTGTTCACGGATCTTTACAAGCACCCGCTGACCGACAAGGGCCTGGAGCAGTTCCTCAAGGACTGGGCCTCGACCGGTCAGTCCATCCTGTAAGGCGTTGTGTCGTTTCCGGGCGGGCGTTTCGCTCGCCCGGGAGGCGATCAAGTGATCACAGTTTATTTCGCAATGGCGAAGCTGGTTCGCAGAAGCGAGTTCGCGCGTTAAAAGTGGTCCGCTCACAGAGGGCCACGCTCATGGTTCCCCAGATCGCCGAGACCGAAGTCCGCCTGACCGGACCTGAAGAGGCCGATCGATTCTCGCGCTTCCTGCACGATTTCCTGTCCGACAACGGCTTTCCGTTCGTGATCATTCACGACGCGCCCGAGCGTCTGGGGCAGCTTCGCCGTGTGGTGTTCGAGGAGGCGGGGCTCAGCCTGAAGTTCGCGCGGGAGTGGACCCACTGCCAGGGCGCGGCGTAGCCGACCTTGCGGGCGAGCACGCCATTCAGTAGGCGCAGGAATGTCCGGTCTTGATCGACAGGCCCCAGCTTTCGCACGCGTGGCTCATCGAACCTAGGCTTCGGGCTTGGACGCTGTCCGCGTCGCCCGCCTGCGACGGGTCTTGATCAAGCCCAGCAGGTGGTGCTCGCCCTCGCCGGGCATGGCGGGAGAGGGGTCTGCGGCTTTAGAAGGGCGCGGCGCCGGCAGGTCGGCGCGCTCGGGGTTTTCGGCCAGCAGGTGGGCCGAAAGCATCAGATCCGTCTTCACAGGCCCGAAGTCCGCCGCGGAAGTCCAGACCCTGATCGCCGCCTGGGCGAAGGCTTCCGACAGATCGGTCACCTCGATCATCGGGGCGGGGTCCTTGCGGATGCGCGGATCATTCTCGGCGCGTTCGCGCAGGCGCTTGAGCACGAGGACGAGGTCGGTCTTCAGCGGCACTTTGAACAGCACGTCGGCTCGGCGATGGCGATGGGTCGAGTAGTTCAGGATCACATCCCCGAACACCTTGCTGTTGGGGATCATCACCTTAACGTTGTCCGGGGTGGCGATCTCTGTGAACAGCAGGTCCAGCGACTTGACCGTGCCTTGGCGCGTCGCGGTCTCGATCACGTCGCCGACGCGATACGGCCGGAACAGCAGGATCATCACCCCCGCCGCCACGTTCGACAGCGCGCCTTGCAGCGCCAGGCCGATCGCCAGGGAGGCCGCGCCCAGAACCGCCAGGATAGAGGTGGCCTGCACGCCCAATTGCTGAAGCACGGCCACGAGGCCGACCGCGATCACCGCATAGCGCGCCAGCGAGGCGCTGAAGCTCTCCAGCGTGGGGTCCGGCGCGTTCCGGTGCACCCGGCTGAGCGTGCGCCGCATGAACCGCGCCGCCCAACCCGCGACCCAGAAGGTCACCGCCAGGATCAGGCCGGCGACCACGAGATTGACCGCCAGCTTGCCGAGCCAATCTAGGAAGTGTCCGAACATGGTCTCGTCCGCCTTGACGTTCATCAGCGACGGCAACGGCGTGTTGGCCGGGATCGGGCTTGGCTTGGTCTGCATGAAGGTCTCGATAGGCGGCCCCGCGTCGCCAGGTCAACGGCAGGTAGGGGCTATGGTTCCGCTTCGGAGCAGCCGGTCAAGCCAGCGGAAACAGTCGGTTACATCAATTGGCTCGAATTCGCCGTGAACGAAGACTAAGAGCGCCGCCCATGAGCATGCCCTTCATCGACCTCGGCGCGCAGCAACGCCGGATCCGCGACAAGATCGACGCCGCCATCGCCCAGGTGCTGGACAGCGGCGCCTATGTCATGGGGCCGCAGGTGCGGGCGTTCGAGGCCAAGCTCGCGGAATTCGGCCAAGCCAAGCTGGCCCTGTCCAGCGCCAACGGCACCGACGCGATCGCCCTGCCGCTGATGGCCTGGGACGTTGGTCCGGGCGACGCGGTGTTCTGTCCGTCCTTCACCTTCGCCGCGACGCCGGAAGTCGTGCCGTGGGTCGGCGCCACGCCGGTGTTCGTCGACGTCCTACCCGACACCTACAACCTCGACCCCGCCAAGCTGGACGCCGCCATCGCGGGCGTGAAGGCCGAGGGCAAGCTGACGCCGAAGGTTGTCATCGCCGTCGACCTTTTCGGCCAGCCGGCGGACTATCCGGCGATCAAGGCGATCTGCGACCGCGAAGGCCTGAAGCTGATCGCCGACAGCGCCCAGGGTTTCGGCTGCACGCTGGGGGGCAAGCATCCGCTGCACTGGGCGGATGTGGCGACCACCAGCTTCTTCCCGGCCAAGCCGCTGGGCTGCTACGGCGACGGCGGCGCGGTGCTGACCAATGACGCCACCCTCTGGGACCTGATGGACAGCTACCGCGTCCACGGCAAGGCCGTCGGCCCGGATCTCGCCGGCAAGACCTTCGACCACGACCCGAAGTACCTGAACACCCGCATCGGCATGAACTCGCGCCTGGATACGATCCAGGCCGCGATCCTGATCGAGAAGCTGGCGATCTTCGCCGAGGAGATCGCGCTGCGGCAGGTCGTGGCCGACCGCTACGCGGAAGGTCTCAAGGGCGCGGTGATATCGACGCCGACGGTGATCGAAGGCGGCGTCTCGGTCTGGGCCCAGTATGTGATCGAGCACCATGACCGCGATGGTCTGGCCGCGCACCTGAAGGCGCAAGGGATCCCGACCGCCGTCTACTATCCGGTGCCGATGCATGTGCAGGCGCCCTACGCCGCCTTCCCGCGCGGCGCGGGCGGCCTACCGGTGACCGAGGCCAAGGCCGAGACCGTGCTGGCCCTGCCGATGCACCCCTATCTGGGCGAAGCCGACCAGCGGAAGATCATCGACGCGATCCGGTCGTTCGGGGCCTAAGCGGCCTTCAGCGCGCTACGGCGGCGGGCCAGGTTGACCAACTGAAGGACGGTGGCCGCCGCCGTCAGGCTGACGCCCAGGGCGCAGACACCGGTCCAGCCGGCGCTTTTCCACGCGAAAGCCGCCGCCGCCGATCCGGCCGCGCCGCCCAGGAACATGCCGCCCATGAAGACGGTGTTGATCCGCGAGCGGGCTTCGGGCCGCAGGGCGTAGACGACGTGCTGGTTGGAGACGAGCGCGCTCTGCACCGCGAAGTCCAGCAGGATCACGCCGATGATCAGGCCCGGGATGGCGGTCCAGAGGCCGAAGACCAGCCAAGAAACCAGCGCCAAGGCGGCGCCCAGGGCGATGATCGGCCGCGGACCGTGCTTGTCCGCGATGCGGCCCGCCAAGGGCGCGGCCAGAATGCCCACGGCGCCGATCACGCCGAACAGGCCCGCCACGTCAGCGCCAAGGTGGAAGCGCGGCTCTTGCAGATGCAGGGCCAGGGTCGTCCAGAAAGCGGTGAAGGTCGCGAACAGCAGGGCTTGGGTTGCGACGGCGAGGCGCAGGGCGCCGAACTCGACCCAAAGCCGGCCCAGCGAGGCCAGCAAGGCGCCATACGAAAGGCCAGTTTGCGGATGGCTGCGCGGCAGCTTCAGCGCCATCCAGCTTCCGGCGGCCAGGGCCATGGGCGCGCCCAGCCAGAACATCGCCCGCCAGCCGGCGTGCTCGGCGACGAAACCGGCGAGCGTCCGGCTCAGCAGGATGCCGCACAGCAGGCCGGCCATGACCGTTCCGACCGTTGCGCCGCGTCGCTCCGGCGAGGACAGGTGGGCGGCGAACGGTACGATCTGCTGTGCCACGGTCGAGGCCGCGCCGACCAGCAGCGAGGTCAGGATCATCAGCCCCGCCGTCGGCGCGATGGCCGCCGCGACGAGCGCCGCCGCCAGGGCCAGGAACTGCAGCACGATCAGCCGGCGTCGCTCGACCAGATCGCCCAGCGGCACCAGCAGAAACAGGCCGGCGGCGTAACCCAGCTGCGTCGCGGTCGGGACCATGGCGGTCAAGCCACTGGGCACGTCGCGCAGCATGAGGCCCAGCATCGGCTGGTTGTAGTAGATGTTGGCGACGCCGATGCCCGTGGCCGCGGCCATGGCGAGAGTCAATCCGCGGCTCAGTCCGCCGGCTTCCGAGGCTTGGGTCATGCGAGACTCCGCGCGAACGCCTCGCGGCCGATCAGCCGCGACGTCGAGGCGACGCTTGCGGGCTATATAGGCGCCCGGGCTCCAACGCCTAGTCGAGCATGGCTTCCAGCGTGGCGAGCTCATCGGCTTCGCGCGCGGGCTTGTCCCAGCGGATGCGGTTGATGCGCGGGAAGCGCATGGCGACGCCCGATTTGTGACGGGTCGAGCGCTGCAGGCCCTCGAAAGCCACCTCGAACACCAGCCCAAACTCCAGGTCGGCGCGCACCGAGCGCACCGGGCCGAAGCGTTCGATCGTATGGTCGCGCACGAACTTGTCGATCTGCTTCAGCTCCTCGTCGGTGAAGCCGAAATAGGCCTTGCCTACGGGGGTGAGGGCGCGTCGACCCTCGTCGTCCTCGCGCCAGACGCCGAACGTGTAGTCGGAATAGAAGCTGGACCGCTTCCCGTGGCCGCGCTGGGCGTACATCAGCACCGCGTCGATCAGGTGCGGATCGCGTTTCCACTTGAACCAGGGGCCTTTAGGGCGACCCGGTTCGTAGACGCTGTCGCGTCGCTTGAGCATCAGTCCTTCGGAGAGGCGCGCGTCGCCTTCGGGCGGATCGAGGCGCAAGGCGGCCAGCTCTTCCCAGGTCGAGAAGGGCTGGAGGGGCGACAGGTCGATGCGGGTGGTCTTCAGGCGACCGACGAAGGTTTCCAGCCGGGCGCGCCGCTCGATGAAGGGGAGGGCGCGAAGATCCGCCTCGCCGTCCAGCATCAGGTCGTAGGCGCGGATGCCGGCCGGGAAGTTCGCCAACTGCTTGCCGTCCACGGTCTTGCGGTTCAGGCGCTGCTGCAGATCGCCGAACGGGGCTAGCGCGCCATTGCGCAGGACCAGCAACTCGCCGTCGATCACGCCTTCGAAGTCCAGGGCGTCGATCACGTCGGGAAAGCTGGCCGATATGTCGTCGCCCGTGCGGGTGTAGAGCTTGCGCTGGCCCCGTTCGCTGACGGCCTGGACGCGGATGCCGTCCCATTTCCATTCGGCGACGTAGTCGGCGGGATCGAGCTTGGCGAAGTCGACGGCCTCGTCGATCGGCTGGGCCAGCATGACCGGCCGGAAACGCCCCGGCGCATCGGGCGAGGGACGCTCCGAGCGCCCTTCCAACCAGGCGAAGAGGTCGCCGTAAGGCGGGCTCATCGCGTGCCAGACCTCTTCGATGTCGCCGATCTCGACGCCCCCGAAGTTGGCGCAGGCTTGTTTGGCGAGGCGTGAGGAGACGCCGACCCGCAGGCCCCCCGTCATCAGTTTCAGCAGCGCCCAGCGGCCGTCAGGATCCAGGGCGTCGAGCCAGCCTTCGATCAGCCGCTGGACCTCGGCGCGTGAGGCCGAGTGCAGGGCGTCGATGACCTCTGAGAGCTCCGGCGCGCGGTTCGCGCCAGGCTTGGCCGGCCAGACCAGGGCGACGGTCTCGGCCAGGTCGCCGACATAGTCGTAGGACCAGCCGAACAGCTGGGCGTCCATCCGCGCCTCGACCGCCTTGCGAATGAAGGTGGGCTTGGCGGCGTTGAATGACAGCGCGCCGGTCAGCGCCGCCAGGGCGTAGCCGCGATCGGGGTCAGGCGTCTGCCGCAAGTGGTCCTCGATCAGGGTTAGCTTGGCGTTGCGCGAACTGGTCAGGGACAGCCGGTCGAGCAGGTGGGCGAAGGCGCGCATGGACATGGAATGTCGGACGGCTCCGTTCGTTCAGCCCACCGCATAACGCGGCTTCAGAACCCTGTGCGCAAGGCCCTGGCCACGCCCTGAAACGAAAACCGCCGCGAAAGCAGTGAGGCTCTCGCGGCGGCTCTAGTCTTCAAGTCGTACGGATCAGGCGCGTTCGTGAACGGCCTCTTCCGCCGCCAGCGGCTGGGGCAGGCGGCTGACCATCTCCTTCGGGCAGACCTGCCAGAACTGGTCGCGGACGCGGTCCCAGTCGCGCAGCAGGGTGGCCGCGAACACCGAGTCCGTTTCGCGGGCGTGCTCGGCGATCAGCGAGCGCAGGACGCCTTCCCAATAGGGCGAGGCCAGCCGCTGCACGAGGATGCTGTCCGGGTTGATGTTGGCCTGGAAGCGATCGTGCTGGTCGAGCACGAAGGCCATGCCGCCGGTCATGCCGGCCCCGAAGTTGTTCCCCGTCGGGCCCAGGATCACCACCTGGCCGCCGGTCATGTACTCGCAGCCGTTGGCGCCGCAGCCCTCGACCACCGTCACGGCGCCCGAGTTGCGGACGGCGAAGCGCTCGCCGGCCTGACCCGCCGCGAACAGCCGGCCCGAGGTAGCGCCGAACAGCACGGTGTTGCCGATCAGGGCGTTGGTCTCCGGCGCCGCCAGGCCTCGCGCCGGCTTGATCACGATCGTCGCGCCCGACAGGCCCTTGCCGACATAGTCGTTGGCCTCGCCCGTCAACTCGATCCGTAGGCCCTGGACGGCGAAGGCGCCCAGGCTCTGGCCCGCCGAGCCCTTGAGCTGGACCGTCAGGTGGCCCGAGGGCAGGCCTTTCATGCCGAACTTGCGGACGATGTGGCTGGACGTGCGCGTGCCGATGGTGCGGGCGGTGCTGCGGACCGTGTAGGTCAGCTGCATCTTCTCGCCGCGCTCCAGCAGCGGGGCGGCGTCGCGGACGATCTGGGCGTCCAGCGTGTCCGGCACCGCGTTGCGGCCCTCGACCGTGCAGTAGGGCTTGTTCGCGCCCGGATCGGCGCGGACCAGCAGCGGGTTCAGGTCGAGGTCGTCGAGGTGCTCGCCGCCGCGGCTAACCTGGGCGAGCAGGTCGGTGCGGCCGACGATCTCTTGCAGGCTCTTGAAGCCCAGGCCGGCCAGGATCTCGCGCACCTCTTCAGCGATGAACGTGAAGAGGTTGATGACCTTGTCGGGCGTGCCGGTGAACTTGGCGCGCAGGGCCTCGTCCTGGGTGCAGACCCCGACCGGGCAGGTGTTGGAGTGGCACTGGCGCACCATGATGCAGCCCATGGCCACCAGCGAGGCGGTCCCGATGCCGAACTCCTCGGCGCCCAGCATGGCGGCGATGACGATGTCGCGGCCCGTGCGCATGCCGCCGTCGGTCCGCAGGACCACGGAGTGGCGCAGGTTGTTCAGGGTCAGCACCTGGTTGGCTTCCGACAGGCCCATCTCCCACGGACCGCCGGCGTACTTGACCGAGGTCTGGGGCGAGGCGCCGGTGCCGCCGACGCCGCCGGCGACCAGGATCACGTCGGCCTTGGCCTTGGCGACGCCGGCCGCAATCGCGCCGATGCCGGTGGCGGCCACCAGCTTCACCGTGACCCGGGCGATCGGGTTGATCTGCTTCAGGTCATAGATGAGCTGGGCCAGGTCCTCGATCGAATAGATGTCGTGGTGCGGCGGCGGGCTGATCAGCATCACTCCGGGGGTGGAGTGACGCAGGCGGGCGATCATTTCCGTGACCTTGAAGCCGGGCAGCTGGCCGCCCTCGCCGGGCTTGGCGCCCTGGGCGACCTTGATCTCAAGCTCGACGCACTGGTTCAGGTATTCGGCGGTGACGCCAAAGCGCCCCGAGGCCACCTGCTTGATGGCGCTGTTGGGGTTGTCGCCGTTGGGCAGCGGCTTGTAGCGCGCGCTGTCCTCGCCGCCTTCGCCCGAGACCGAGCGGGCGCCGATGCGGTTCATGGCGATGTTCAGGGCGCCGTGGGCCTCGGGGGACAGGGCCCCCAGGCTCATGCCGGGCGTCACGAAGCGCTTGCGGATCTCGTTGACGCTCTCGACGTCGTCGGTCGAGATCGGGTTGCGGTCCGAGCGCCAGTCCAGCAGATCGCGCAGCTGGATCGGCTTCTGCGTACGCAGGCCATTGGACCAGCGGCGATAGAGCTCGTAGTCCCCCGTGTCGCAGGCCGTCTGCAGGGTGTGCATCAGGCGGGCTTCGAACGCGTGGGCTTCGCCCGAACGGCGGGCCTTGTAGAGGCCGCCGACCGGCAGGGTGACGGCGGGCGTCCCCCAGGCCTTGCGGTGCAGCTCGACCGCCTTGCTCTCGATGCCGGCCAGGCCGATGCCCGAGATGCGCGAGGGCATGCCGGGGAAGAACTCGGCGGCCAGGGCGCGCGATAGGCCGACGGCCTCGAAGTTGTAGCCGCCGCGGTACGAGGAGATGACGCTGATGCCCATCTTGGAGATGATCTTCAGCAGACCGGCCTCGATGGCCGTCTTGAAGTTGATGCAGACGTCGCGCAGCGTCTTGTCGCTGACCAAGCCCCGCTCCAGGCGGTCCTGGAAGCTCTCCTGGGCGAGATAGGCGTTGACCGCCGTCGCGCCGACGCCGACCAGCACCGCGAAATAGTGCGTGTCCAGGCATTCGGCCGAGCGGACGATGATCGAGACGTACGACCGCAGGCCCTTGGCGACCAGGTGGGCGTGGACGCCGCCGGTGGCCAGGATCATGGGCAGGGCCACGCGCTCGGCGTCGCTGGCCTCGTCGGTCAGGACGATGGCGCCGCAGCCGCGCAGCACGGCGTCTTCGGCCTCGGCGCGGATGCGGTCGAGGTTGGCGCGCAGAGCGTCGCCGGCGCGGGCCTCCTCGGCCGGCAGCGGCATGGTGCAGTCGATGACCGCGACGTTCTTCTCGCCCAGCAGCGTGTGGACGCGCTCGTACATGCCGGTGGTCAGCACCGGGCTTTCCAGCACGTAGACGTCCGCCTGGGCCGCGTCCTGGGCCAGGATGTTGCCGAGGTTCTTGAAGCGGGTCTTCAGGCTCATCACGCCGGTCTCCCGCAGGGGGTCGATCGGCGGGTTGGTCACCTGGCTGAAGTTCTGGCGGAAGTAGTGGCTGAGCGGGCGGTACTTCTCCGACAGCACCGCCAGCGGCGTGTCGTCGCCCATCGAGCCGACGGCTTCCTTGCCCTCCTCGACCATCGGG
>NZ_CALCDX010000040.1 GCF_937900395.1 uncultured Caulobacter sp. | reverse complement strand
TCACGGAACGGTCGACCTTCAGCATCTGGAGCGTGGTGTGGTTCCAGGCGTATTCGTAGAGCGGAACGGAGCCGGGCTCCTCGCGCGTCGGCGTTTGCAGCGTGATGGTGCCGCGCCCGGCGATCAGGTCGGCGAAGGTTTCGAACGAGGCTTCCGAGATCATCGCCGCGAGGATCGCCTTGCCATCCGGGCAATATTGCCGGAGCTGGCCGAAATACTCCGGCAGGGGGCTCGCGATCGGGGTCAGCAGTTTCTTGATGACGCCATCGGCGCGGGCGACATCGCGACCGAATTCGAGGCAGGTTTTATAATCATCGAAGGCAACGATGACATCAATCCACGGAAAAGCCGGCGCGAGCGGCATTTCAAGCGCGGTGATGATGCCCGTGGTGCCATAGGCGCGGTTGATCTTCTGCGCGGCATCGCCCCTGAGTTCGATGATGCGCGGCGTTTCTTCCACCGTGATGATCCGCGCCGCGAGGATGTTGCCGGGCTCACGCAGGCCGCCATACATCACCGAGCCAACCCCGCCCGAACCACCGGCGACAAAGCCGCCGATCGTCGCCGTGCGCTTGGTGGAAGGATGCATGCGCATTTCCCAGCCCGAGGTGCGCAACTCGGCATCGAGCTTGCCGATATTCATGCCCGCCTGCACCCGGACATGGCCGGGCTTGACCCATTCGATGGCATCGAGCGCGTTCATGTCGAGCAGCACACCGCCGTGGATCGGCACGGCCTGCCCGTAATTGCCGGTCGCGCCGCCGCGCGGGGCCGTGCTGGCCTTGGTCTTCGCCGGGATGGCCATGGGGCGTCTTTCGGTTGTGGGAAGTTGGCGGGATAACGTCCCCGCGAGATCGAAGGTTGCGGTCGCCGTCCCGACATACGAGCGGCAGTGTTCGCGGGTCGCCCGCGCGAGGTCACGGCCCGCCTCTTCTTCGCGTCTCGGGGATGGGGCTTCGCCCGCTATGTCGGGTAGCGGCTTGACGCCCTTCCGGGAAAAAGCGAGCACCGTTCTTCAGACAAGGAACAAGCGCTTGGACCTGCGGGGAAAGATCAAGGCTAGTCCAGCGGCGCGCTACGGCCTGGCGGTGCTGATCGCGGGTCTGTCTTTTCTTTTGAGGCTTGGCCTGGACGGCGTTTTTCCGCCTGGCTTTCCCTATGTGACCTTCTTCCCGGCCGTCGTGGTCTGCGCCTATTTCCTGGGCCTGCGGCCCGCGATCCTGTGTGCGACGCTGTGCGGGCTGGCGGCCTGGTACTTCTTCATTCCGCCGGCGGGCGTCTTCAATTTCAGCTTCCCGGTCCTGCTGACCCTGGTCTTCTACGTCTTCGTCGTGGCGGTCGACATCTTCTTCATCGACGGCATGCGCCAGGCGCTGGACCAGTTGCGCGGCGAGCGCGAGCGCTATCGGCAACTGGCCGAGAGCCGCGACCTGCTCTATCGCGAACTGCATCACCGGGTGAGCAACAACCTGCAGGTCGCCGGCGCCCTGCTACGGCTGCAAGGGCAGGGGGTCAGCGACGCCGACGCCCGCCACGTTCTCGACCAGGCCGGCGCGCGGATCGAGGTGATCGCCCAGATCCAGCGCGAGCTGCACAACGCTGTCGGCGAGCCCGTTCCGTTCCGCGTCTTCGCCGAGGCCCTGCTGGCCAGCGCCGCCGCCGCGGCGGGCGCGCGGGTCGCCCTGACGCTGGAGGGCGGCGACGAGCCGCTGCATCCCGACCAGGCCACGCCCGTCACGCTGGTCATGCTGGAGAGCTTCAACAACGCCCTCGAGCACGGCTTCGGCGAGGGCGGGGAGGGGCAGGTTCGGGTGAGCCTGGAGCAGGCGGGGCTGACCCATCTGCTGACCGTCTGCAACGACGGCGCGGCCCCGCCGCCGGGCTTTGATCCCGCGCGGTCCAAGAGCCTGGGCCTGCGCATCGTCCGCGCCATGGCCCAGCAGCTGGGCGGCCGCTTCGAGATGGCCCGCGAGGATGGCTGGACGGTCTGCCGGCTCAGCTACGCGCCGCGCCGGGACCCGCTCTAAATCAAATACGTAGAGCGTGACTCCTGCGGAAACCGGTTCCCACTTTCGGCGTCACGCTCTAGAGCCTCAGCCGATAGAACCGGGTGTCGACCGCCATGCGCGGGAAGGCGGCGGGTAGGTCATCGGCCTCGACCTGGGCGAAGCCGTTCTTCTCGTAGAACCGGTGCGCGGCCAGGAAGCGGTCGGTGGTGCCGAGCCAGATCTGGCGCACGCCGTGGGCCCGCGCGTGCTCCAGCGCCGTCGCCAGCAAGGCGCTGGCCGCCCCGGCCGGGCCTCGCCCCTCGGGACGCACGAACATCTTGCGCAGCGCGACCGCGCCGTCGCCGATGTCCTTCAGGGCGATCGTGCCGACCGCCAGGCCGTCCCGCTCGGCCAGCCAGAACTGTCCGGCGCCGGTCTGGTACCAGCCGGGGATGTCCGCCAGGTCCGGCTGGTCCTCGGCGGTGATCGAGACGCCGAACTCCTCGCGCTGGATCGGCACGATCACGTCGATGACGGCCTGGGCGTCGCCGGGACGGTAGGCGCGGACGATCACGCCCGCTCGCTCGACCTGGCCGCGTCCTCAGGGGCCTCCTTCGGCGTCACAAACCGCGCCAGCTTGGGCTTCAGCCACTTCTCGAAGTCGTCGATGATCTCATAGACCACCGGCACCAAAACGAGCGACAGCACCGTCGAGGTGATCAGACCGCCGATCACCGCCACGGCCATGGGCTGGCGGAATTCCGAGCCCTTGCCGATGCCGAGCGCCGTGGGGAGCATGCCGGCCATCATCGCCAGGGTGGTCATGATGATCGGCCGGGCCCGCTCGCGGCAGGCGTCCAGGATCGCGGTGCGCTGGGGCACGCCCTGGCGCTCCTCCTCGATCACGTACTCGACCAGCAGGATCGAGTTCTTGGCCGCCAGACCCATCAGCATCAGGAAGCCGATCATCGAGGGGATCGACAGGCTCATGCCGAAGGCCAGCAGGCCGATGAAGGCGCCGCCGATCGCCAGCGGCAGGGCCGACATGATGGTGATCGGCTTGAAGAAGCTGCCGAACAGCAGGGCCATGACGCCGAACACCAGGAAGACGGCCGAGCCCAGGGCGATGGCGAAGCCGCCGAACAGCTCGCCCATGGCTTCTTCCGTGCCGGCCGTGGCCTTGGCGACGCCCTTGGGCGGGTTCTTCATGACCGGCAAGGCGTCGACGTCCTTGGTCGCCGTGCCCAGCACCACGCCGGGGGCGAGGTCGGCCTCGACGGTCAGCTGGCGCTTGCGGGCGTAGCGCTCGATCTTGGCCGGACCCGCCTGGAAGGCGACCTCGGCCACGCTGTCCAGTCGGGTGAAGCCGCCGGACGCCGTCGGCACGCGCAGGGCCTTGATCTGCTCCAGGTCGCCGCGGGCGTCGTCGGGCAGGCGGACGCGGATCGGCAGGCGGCGCTCGCCGTCGGTCAGCTTGGCGACGTTGGCGTCGATGTCGCCGACGGTGGCGACGCGGGCCACGGCGGCGATGTCGGCGGTCGAGACGCCCAGGCGCGCGGCCTCGTCCGGCAGCGGGCGGATGACGATCTCGGGACCGCTGGGCGGGGTGGCCGGGCGCGGGTCGGCGATGCTGGCCACGCCCCGCATCTGCCGCTCCAGCGTCAGGGCGGCGCGCTCGAGGGCGTCGCCGTCGTCGCTGGTCAGGATGGTCTGGACCTCGGCCGCGCCGTCGTCGCTGAGCAGGGTCAGGCGCACGTCGGGCAGGTCCAGCAGCTTGTCGCGCATCAGGGCGCGGATCTCGGTGACCCGCAGCTCGCGCTTGTCGTGCAGCACCACGGTGATGGTGCCGTCGCGCAGGTCCGAGCCGCCGCCGCCGCCGCCCGGACCCATGCCCGACACCTGCGAGCCGATCTGGGCGAAGACGTGAGCGGTCTCGGGGCGGGCGCCGAACAGCTTGGTGATCTGCGTCACCGCGCGGTCCATGTCGGCGGCCGTGGCCCCGGGCGGGCCCTGGACTTTCATGTAGTAGTAGTTGTTGTTGGCCGGCGGCTGGAAGCCGGTGGGCAGGCCGGCCGACAGCATGACCGAGCCGATGAAGATCGCCACGCCGATCAGGCAGCTGGCGATCCGGTGGTCCAGCGCCCAGCCCAGCGCCTTGCGGTAGGGGCCCTCGAACGGCTTGCGCGGCTTGGCGTGGGCGACGGGCTTGAGGAAATAGGCCGCCAGCAGCGGCGTCAGCAGGCGGGCCACGACCAGCGAGAACAGCACCGCCACGGCGACCGTCAGGCCGAACTCGCGGAAGAACTGGCCGGGGATGCCGGGCATGAAGGCCACGGGGGCGAACACCGCCACGATGGTGAAGGTGGTGGCCACGACCGCCAGGCC
>NZ_CALCDX010000039.1 GCF_937900395.1 uncultured Caulobacter sp. | reverse complement strand
AACCCGCCGCCTCGCCCTTGCGCACGATCTCGGCGGGAAGACCCACATAGTCGCCGAGATGATGCAGGGTGACGTGGAAGCGGTCGGTCAGCAGCGGCTGGCCGCGCAAACCCAGGCTCTCACGCAGCCGCTGCGCCTCGCTGGCGATCCGCTCCGCCGCGAGCGCATCCGGGTACAACAGGAACATCAGCCGATCGGTCGGCGTCGGCGGGTCCAAACCCGGCAAACCCAGTTGTGTCATGAAGTGCTAGGAGGCTCGCCCGGCGGAGTCGACGCGGGTCCAGACCTGCGACTTGCAGAGGAAGTTCGGCAGCAGACAGCCCTTGGCGCGCAGGGACGCGCGATCCAGAAGGCGCACCTGGCCCGAGAAGGTCATGTTGAGATCGGGCACGAAGACCCGCCCCTTCCAGTCCACGGGCCCGCTCGGCGAGAAGTCGCGGAGCAGCTGCATGCCGATCAGCTCGCGCTTACTGCCCTTGCGCACGTCAGCTTGCGCTTCGGCGTTGGCCCAGACCACGTTTCCGCAGGTTTCCTCGCCGCAAGGCTTGATCTCGATATGGACGCTGCCCTTCGGGTTGCTCCAAACGCCGTAGATGTCGCCTGCTCGCGGCGGCGAAGGATCGGCGGCCTGGGCCCCCTGCACGCTCGCGAAGGTCAATCCCAGGATCGCAAATCCCAACGCCACTCGGTTCATCCTGACCTATCCTTCCACCCGTCCGGGCGACAAAAAGAAACACGCCGACAACATGGAGCGGCTAGCGTTCAACGCCTATATCGCCCCTTCGTTTTTCACGGCGGCGAGTTGAACGTCCAGCCATAACGTCTCCGGGGCCATTCGGATCGGGCGGAAGATCCGGCGCCGCCTGCCCGCCTAGACCCTTAGGCCCTTCATCACCCAGTAGGTCACGGCCGCCGCGACAAGGGCGATCAGAAGCGCCAACCATGGCGGCGCGAAGGCCAACTGGGGATCGACATCCAGTCGCCGCCGCCCGGTCACCATCGGGCGGATCAGGTTGGAGCGCTTGTAGACAAGGTAGAAGACAACGGCCGCCACGTGCGCGAGCACCAGCACCTGAATGGCCGTAAAGCTCCAGTCATGCCACTGGGCGAACTGGCGGCCAGTGTCGAAGCTCACCCGGTCCGCCAGGGGGCCGGACTCCAGGCCGTCGATGTCGACCGAGAATAGCCCCGTCACCACCTGAGTGAGGATGGCCGCCAGCAAGGCCAGGACACTGAGGGCGCCGACCGGATTGTGTCCCGGGGTGGATGAGGGCGCCCGATCGCCTAGCGTGCGGGCATAGGCCAGCACCGCGCGCGGTCCCTTCACGAACTGCGAGAACCGCGCGCTTTGGCTGCCCACCACGCCCCAGATCAGGCGGAAGGTGATCAGGGCCAGAACGGAATAGCCGGACCAGCGATGCCAATCCATGTGGCCCGTTCTCGCCGACCACCAGGAAAAGCCGATCAACCCGACCAGCGCCCAATGGACCAGGCGCGTGGGCGCGTCCCAGAGCTTGAATCCACGCGCGTCGGGCGCGGTCGAGGGGGCGTCCGAGGCCATAAGGCTAGTTCCGCGGCACGCGGAAGGATTCGTGGCAGCTCTTGCACGAGGCGCCGACGGCGCGGGACTGGCCGCGCAGGCCGTCCAGATCCCCGGCGGCCGCCAGCTGCTGCAGGCGCGACACCTCAAGCTGGGCGCGGTTGACCGCCGCCGAGAACTTGCCCGGGTCCGTCCAGACCTCGGGCTTGGCGTCGGTCGGCAGCTTGGACTCCGGTCCGCTGCCCTTGGGGAACCACGAGGGAATCTGCGTGGTGAGCGTCTTCAGCTTGGCGGCGTTGTCGGCGATCAGCTTGCGGTCGGGCGCGCCCTTCTTCAGCTCGTCCGAGATGGCCTTGTTGGCGGCGCCGATCTGCTTGAAGTTGTCATGCCTGGCCTTGATGGCCTTGCCTGCGGGCGTATTGGGCAGGTTTCCGGCCTCGTGGGCCACGGCTCCCGTCGCCATAACGATTCCCGCGACGATGCCGAACGTCGCGGCTTTGCTCATCAGCGTCATGCTCTCTGCCTCCCAGTGATTCCTGGGCCAGTATGGCGCCGTCCGGCGAGCGCGACTGCCTGTCCGTGGCCGATGACGCCAAATTCCGCTCCCCCGCCGTCATCTGGCCCGCTTCCCGTGCACAGGCGAAGGTGCGATGAGCGCGGGCGGACACGAGGTCCGCCCGCGCTCAGACTAGAAGCGCTTACGAACCTGGAAGCCGGCCGTACGCGGATTGATGCTGACGGTCTGCTTGGGGTTGTTCACCGCGGAGGTCACGCTCATCCGTCCAACTTCGTCGGTGATGTTGTTGACGAAGACGTAGGCGCCCCAGTCGGCGCCCTCGACCCCGGCGCGCACGTTCGCGTAGCCGTAGTCGCCCTGCTTCTCGTAGTAGACATAGGTCGGACGGAACTGCGATGCGGACTCGCCGACATAGGCGTAGTCGGCGCGCACCAGGCCGTTCATGTCGCCCTTGAGGGGCCAGGTGTATTCGACCGAAGCCGAGCCGCTGTACTTGGCCACGTTCGGGAACTCGTCGCCGCGCAGGCCGGTCGAGCCGGTGATCAGGATGCTGGAATTGGCCTGATCCTCGGTCAGCTTGGCGTCGACGATGGCGGCGGTGCCGCTGATCGTCAGGCCGGCGATCGGACGGGCCGTGGCCTCGACCTCGAAGCCCTTGATCTTGGCCTTGCCGGCGTTGGTCAAGTAGCTGAAGGCGCCGTTGGCGCTGGTGGCCGAGATCTGCATGTTCGACCAGTCGATCTGATAGGCCGCCGCGTTGAGCGTCAGGCGACGGTCGAACCACTGGCTCTTGATGCCGCCTTCATAGTTCCAGAGGCTGTCGGGCTGGTAGGCCAGAAGCGCGCTGGCCAGGCCCGGCACGTTGTTGGCGCCGCCCGGACGGAAGCCCTTGGCCGCCACGGCGTAGACCATGACGTCCGACGTCACTTGATAGGAGGCGTTCAGCTTGCTGACCCAGCCATCGGCGCTGGCGTCGACCTGGGCGGCCGGGCCGACGTAGGACTGGGTGATGAAGTTGCTGATCAGGACCTGGCCCGAGACGGTCTTGTCGTACTTGAAGCGGCGCAGGCCGCCGGTCAGGGTCAGCTTCTCGATCGGCTTGTAGGAGACTTCGCCGAAGAAGGCGGTCTGCTTGGTCTCGGTGCCGACGTGGCGCCACGCGGTCAGGTCGTTCGGGTTGATGATGCCCGTGGCGGCGTCGCCCTTGGCGACCTTGCTCTCGATGTAGTCGTCACGCTTTTCCAGATAGACGCCGGCCGTCCAGTCGACCTTGTCGTCGAACAGCGAGCCGTTCGCCCGCAGCTCGTGGTTCCACGAGGTCAGGCCCATCGGCTGGTAAAGCGCGCCTGGCGTCCGGCTATCGGCATAGGCGGTGTAGGCGGTCATCTGGGCCGCGGTGCAGGCCGGGTTCGTCGAACCGGTCGCGGCCGGTCCGCCGGCGACCCAGTTGCGGCACGAGGTGGCGTTGGCGCGGCTGCCCGACAGCGTCGGGCTGTAGTCGGAATTCCGCAGCAGCGTCCACTTGTAGTAGGACGACGTCGCCGTGACCGTGGCGAAGCTCAGATCCCACTTGCCCGTGAGGTTGTACATCCGCAGGTTATCGCTGGTCGGCGCGATGACGCGGGCGTTGGTCTTGTACTCCCCGCCCAGCGCCGGGTACCAGATGTTCTGACCGTCCAGCGTGGTCTTCTGGAACAGGCCCGTGGCGTTGATCGTCAGGTTGTCGGTGGGCGTGAAGCCCAGCATCAGACGACCGCCGCTGGAGTGTTGGTCGTTGATGTTCTTCTTGTTCAGCAGGACGTCGTCGACATAGCCGCCGCCCTCGGTCTTGTAGAGCACCAGGCGCGCGGCCAGCTTGTCCTCGATCAGCGGCACGTTGACCATGCCCTTCACCGAATAGCCGTTGCTGCCGCCTTTGACGGACGAGCCCTGAGCCTCGACGGCGCCGGCGTAGCGGCTGCTGTCGGGCTTGTTGAGGATCACCCGCAGAGTGCCGCCCATCGAGCCCGAGCCGTAGAGCGTGCCTTGAGGGCCGCGTAGAACCTCGATCCGTTCGGCGTCGAACAGGTTGACGTCGGCGCTGGTCGAGCTGGCGTCGGCGGTCGTGCCGGCCGGACCCGTCAGCGGGGTTTCATCGTAATAGAGGCCGACCGTGGCTTCGCCGGCGCTTCGCACGCCGCGCAGGGTCAGGCGGCGGCTGGTCGGCGAGTTGCCATCGACCTGCAGGTTCGGAACGGTCCGGAAGTAGTCCTGGATGCCGGAGGCGCCGAGCGCCTGCAGCGACTTCTCGGTGACCGCGCTGACGCTGATCGGCGTGGTCTGGACCGTGGTCGAGCGCTTCAGCGCGGTGACGACGACTTCCTCGATCGTCGCGCTGTCGGACGCCTGCTGGGCGAGCGCTTGGCCCGCCGCCAAGCTGCTCAGCGCGCTGGCGCCCAGGGCCAGAGCCCGAAGGCCTCGAAACTGCATCATTATTGAACCCCTCTTGTCGGTCCGCTCGTACGGCGGCCTGTAGGGTCAGACGCAAGGCCGAGCGGGTCCCTCACTTCCGGCGGGCAAAAAGATGCGGATCAGAAGCGGCGCTCGAGCGACAGGCGCACGGCGCGCGGAGTGACGCCGAAGTATTCGATGGGCCCGGATGTATTGCGCGCCGCCGACGCCCTGCCCGCCCGGTCCAGCAGATTCTCGATCGACAGGTCGATGCTCCAGTCGCGGTTCTCCAGGCCGGCGCTGGCCCCGAACACCGCATAGCCCCCCATCTTCAAGCAGTCCGCGTTGGCGGCGTTGAAGGCCGAGCGCGCCAGTCCGGCATGGTAGGCGTCGAACCGCAGCCGGCCCGTCAGCCCCTCGCCCAGGGGCCAGCGCCGCTCGGCCGAGGCCGCGGCCGAGACCTTGGGAACGGTGGGCAGCCGATCGCCTTTCAATCCCAGGCCGATGGCGCTGTTGGTCACCTGATCGGCGGTCAGCCGCGCATCCGTCAGGATGAGACTGGCCGCCAGGTCCCAGCCGACGACCTTCCGCGCGGTCCCTTCCAGCTCGAGGCCCTGGATGCGCGCGGCCCCGATGTTGGTCACGTAGTTGAAGGCGCGGTTCTGGGTCTGGGCCGCGTACTGCATGTCGCGCCAGCGGGCGCGGTAGAGGGCCAGGTTCAGCGAGACGCGGCGATCGGCGCTCTGGCCTTTCAGGCCCAGCTCGGCGTTGTCCAGTCGGTCCGACCGGTAGACCGCCAGGGCCTCGGGAAGGCCCGGCACCACGTTCACGCCGCCGGGGCGAAAGCCTTGCGAGACCTGGGCGTAGCCGAACAGGCCCGGCGCGATCTGGCGGCTGGCCATCGCCTTCAGACTCCAGCCCCGCTCGCGGCTGCGGGCGTCGATGGCATAGTCCATCCAGGTGCCAGAGATCACGTTGGCGACCTGCACCGCGCCTCGATCGCGCTTGACGTAATCGAAGCGCCGGGCGCCGATCGTCAGCTCGGTCGAGGGCGCGACGGCGTAGGAAACTTCGCCGAAGACCGCGTGCTGGGTCAGGTGGTTCTCGATGTCCCGCCGTCCGATCAGCACCGGCGGCTCGACCGCGCGGCCCGTCGCGGGATCCACGTGGCGGACCTGACTGTCGATGTAGTCCTCGCGGACCTCGCTATAGGCGCCCAGGCTCCAGCGCAGGGGGCCGGCCCCGACGGAGGCGGCGCGGATCTCGTGGATCCGAGCGGTCAGGTCCGCCGGCTGATGCAGGATCGCCGGATAGACGCTGTCGACATAGGCCGAATAGCTGGACATCTGGTCGCCGCCGCAGGCGGTCGCCAGCGAGAACATCCGCATGCAGCCGGCGGCGTTGGTCCGCTCGCCCAGCAGGACGCCGCTGTAGTCGGACCGCCGTACTAGCTTCCAGCGATACCAGGACGAGACCGCGGTGAGGTCCACGGCGTCGCCGCGCCACTTGACCACGGCCGACACGAAATCGATGTCGCCGTCGAACGGCGCGCGTCCGGCGTGAACCGTTCGCCACGGCCCGGCCGTATCGTTCCAGGCGGAGATGTCGCCGCGATGGCTGGTCTGATGAGCGCCCGACAGCAGGATCGACAGCCTAGGGCTCTTCTCCCACAGCACGGCCAGCCGCGCGCCCTGAACACGCGAGCCGTCGACGTCCGAGAGGCCCAACCGGATATTGTCGATCACCCCGGGCTGGCGCTGATCATAGGCCGTCAGGCGCACCGCGAGCGCGTCGGGGATCACCACGGCGTTGAAGACCGCCGCGCCGCTCACGGCCTCCCCGCCGTGAGCGAGGCTTGCGACCGACATCCCCACCGACCCCGCGTCGCCGCCGAGATCGGGCCGCTTGAACAGGATGCGTAGGGCCCCGCCCATGGCGCCCGAGCCATAGAGCGTGCCCTGAGGACCGCGCAGAAGCTCGATCCGATCGACATCCACCAGCGCCAGCTCCGGCGCCATGACGCCGGGATCGGCCGTGGTGCCGACCGGACCGGTCATGGGCGTCTCGTCGTAATAGAGGCCCGTCGTGGCCTCGCCCGCCCCATAGACCCCGCGCAGCACCAGGCGTCGCCCGAACGCGGTGGAGATCAGCTTCAGCCCCGGCAAGCTCGGCGCGGCCTGCTCGATGTTCGTCATGGCCATGCGCGCGAGTTGCTCGCCGTCGACCACCACCATGCTGAGCGGCGTCTGCTGGGCCAGGCTCGAGCGCTTCAGCGCCGTGACGACCAGACCGTCCAGATCGACCGGCGGGGCGACCGGCGCGGGGCGCGCCTCGGGCTCCTCGGGCGGCTTGGGCGCTCGCACCACCAGGAAGCTGCGCCCCTCCAGCCGAAAGGTCAGGCCCGAACCCGCCAACAGCTGGGCCAGGGCTTGTTCAGCGGTGAAGGTCCCGCTCAAGGGCGGACTGCGACGCCCCGCGGTGAGACTGGGGGAGAACAGGATTTCGCGATCGCTGCGCAACGCTAGCCGGTTCAGCGCCTGGCTTAAGGGCTGGGCGGGCAGGTCGAAGCGGCGCGCGGCCTCCGCCGATCGGCCCAGTCCCGCCAGGGCCGCGGCCGGCGCGAAGGCGCCGACAGCCGCCGCGCAGAGCAGGGCCGTGACGAGGCCGCGCCTATGCGACGCTCCCGACGCTCTGGACCTGAACAACAGCGACTCCCGACCTCCCCCGGCGGCTTGGATCTCGCGCCGCCGAGGGCGCGGACCATGCCTTATTTTGACGGGCGGCCATGCCAAAGCCGTCAACGCCCGCCCCCCAAGATCGCGCGCTGCACAGGCTTTAGGCAACAGGTCAAAGCGCGCGTGCGTTTGCGCCCATTGTCCGCCGGCGGCTTGACAGGCGGGAAAGCAGGATTTCACCTAACCGCCATGTTGGGGCGGTGGTCATGATCTGGGGCGTCAAAACGTCGAGGGCGTCCGAGGAGGCGACGACCCTGGTCGACAGCGGCGCACGCTTCATCCCGGCGCTTCGGGCCTTCTTTTCGCGCCGCGCGCCGGCCGCCGATGTCGAGGATCTGGTGCAGGAAGTCCTCCTGCGAATCCAGAAGCGCCAACCGGCCCCTGTCGTGAACAACGTGGAGGGCTACCTGTTCGAGGTGGCCGCCAATGTCCTGATCGATCGCGGCCGCCGAGATCGCACCCGCCGCCGCTCCGATCACTGCGAATTACAAGAATCGCATCACCCCGTTGATGATATGTCTCCCGAGCGCGTCTTACAGGGACGCGAACAGGTGGCGCGGGTGATGGCGGCCTTGAATGCGCTGCCGGAACGTACGCGACGGGTTTTCATCCTCGTGCGCTTCGAGGAGATGAGCTACAAGCTCGTCGCCCAGCGCCTGGGTGTCTCCGTCAGCGCTGTCGAGAAACACGTGATGAAGGCGCTTCGGCACTTGCACGAACGCCTGCGGGACCAGGATGACGTCGACAACGTCGGAGCACGAGAGACCCGAAGACCCGGCTAGCGCGGCGGCGGCTTGGTTCGCGCGGCTGCAAGCCGGCGATGTCTCCCTCCATGAACGACGCGACTTCCAGCGCTGGCTAAACGCCGACGCGCGGCACGCTGGCGCCTGGAACGCGGTCGGCGCCACCTGGAATGACCTTTCCAGCGTCGAGGACGATCCAGCCTTCGCGGCGCTACGAGCCGACGCGCTGAGTATCGACGCATCGCGCCCCCGTCTGTTGAGCCGGCGCAATCTGGGTCTGGCCGCGGCCAGCGTGGTGGCCCTCGCCGGCGTCGCGACCTTCGGCTGGCGCCGGCGCGCGGACGACGAAGGCGCCGCGCCCGTGGTCGACGAACCCGTCTTCACCACGGCGGTCGGCGAGCGCTCGACGTTCCGTCTGGCCGACAATTCGGTGGTGACGCTCAGCACCGACTCCGCCGTGCGGGTCAATCACTGGGGTCGCGAGCGCCGGCTGACCCTGCTGAGGGGCCAGGCCTATTTCCAGGTCGCCAAGGACAAGACCCGTCCGTTCATCGTCGCCGCGGGCGACAAGTCCGTCACGGCCGTCGGGACGGCCTTCGACGTGCGCCTGGAGCCTGGCAAGCTCTCGGTGACCCTGGTCGAGGGCCGAGTGCGAATCGCCGGCGCGTCCCCCAAGGGGCCGCGACAGGTCGAGATGTCGGCCGGCTCGCGCTTCGTGGCCGTCGACCGCGCCGATTGGACGATCGCCGCCGTCGACACCGCCAAGGAGTCGGCTTGGCTGCAGGGCCGTCTTGTCTTCGACGGCGAGCCCCTGTCCGCCGTGGTCGCCGAGATGAATCGCTTCTCGGCTCGCAAGCTGGACGTTTCGGATCCAACCCTGGCCGCGACCCCGGTGAGCGGCGTCTTCAAGACCGGCCAGGTCGACGCCTTCGCGGCGGCGCTGCGCACCTATGGCCTGGTCGAGGTCGGCCATAGTGACGACCGCCGGATCGAGCTGATCCGTCCCTCGCGCGACCTCTGAGCCCGCGCGTACGATTTTTTTAAATCCCCAGGTGAGGTCGCGCCCACGCGGTGCGTCTTATCGGCAGACCGCCTCCATTGTCCGGCGGCGCGATCCTTCGCTTTCCCGGGGAAACGTTCCAATGAAGCTGTCCACCCTCAAGCTCGCCCTCCTGTCCGCCACGGTGGCGAGCGGGGTCTTGGCGCCGCAGGCCTTCGCCAAGCCGGTCACCGACGCCGAGAAGGCGCAGATCCTCAAGCTCGTCGACGCCGACGCGGCCAACATCAAGGACGCGGCCCTGAAGATCTGGGGCTTCGCCGAGGTCGGGTATCAGGAGACCAAGAGCACCGCCCTGCTACAGGATCAGCTGAAGGCCGCCGGCTTCGAGGTGAAGGCCGGCGTCGCGGGCGAACCGACCGCCTTCATCGCCAGCTACAAGAACGGCGCGGGCCCGGTCATCGCCATCCTGGCCGAGTTCGACGCCCTGCCGGGCCTGGCGCAGACCGCCGATCCGGTGAAGACCGGCATCCCCGGCCAGATCGCCGGCCACGGCTGCGGCCACAACCTCTTCGGCGCCGCCTCGGTCGGCGCGGCGGTCTCGCTGAAGGCCTGGATGGTCAAGAACAACATCAAGGGCGAGCTGCGCGTGTACGGCACGCCCGCCGAAGAAGGCGGCTCGGGCAAGGTCTATTTCGTCCGCGACGGCCTGTTCAACGATGTCGACGTCACGCTGCACTGGCACCCGGCCAACAGCAACTCGGCCGTCCAGGGCGTGTCGATGGCCAATATCAGCGGCAAGTTCCGCTTCCACGGCGTTTCGGCCCACGCCGCCGGCGCGCCCGAAAAGGGCCGCTCGGCCCTGGACGGCGTCGAGGTCATGGACGTGGCCACCAACTTCCTGCGTGAGCACACGCCGGACAAGACCCGCATCCACTACGTGATCACCGCGGGCGGCACGGCGCCGAACGTCGTGCCCAACTTCGCCGAGGTCTACTACTACGTCCGCCATCCCGACCCGGCGGTGGTCAAGGACGTCTGGTCGCGGGTCGAGAAGGCGGCCGAGGGCGCGGCCCTGGCCACCGGCACCACGGTCGACAAGGAGATCACCGGCGGCGTCTACGCCCTGCTGCCGAACGACACCCTGGGCCGCGTGATGGACGCCAACCTGCGCAAGGTCGGCGGCATCACCTGGACGCCGGAAGAGATCGCCTTCGCCAAGACGCTCCAGACCTCGCTGGTCAACCCGCCCTCGATCGACACGGTCAAGACGGTCGAGCCCTACAAGGTCGAACTGGAGGGCGGCGGCGGCTCGACCGACGTGTCGGACATCAGCTGGGTCACCCCGACCGTGGGCCTGGGCACGGCGACCTTCGTGCCCGGCTCGGCCGGTCACAGCTGGCAGAACGTCGCCGCCGCCGGTTCGTCGATCGGTGTGAAGGGCGCGGTCAACGCCGCCAAGACCCTGGCGCTGACGGGCGCGGACCTCTTCGCCAACCCCGACATCGTCAAGAAGGCCAAGGCCGAGCTTGAGCAGCGCCGCGGCCCGAACTTCACCTACAAGGCCATGCTCGGCGATCGCCCGCCGGCCCTCGACTATCGCAAGCCCGCCGGGGCGGCGCACGAGTAACGATCGCCCGTCCTTCCCCCCGGCGATCGTCCGCGGCCGGCGCGCTCCCGCCCCTTAGCGCCGGCCGCTTCTTTGCATCCTTGGAGCTTCCTGTGGCCGAGACCGTCATCATCAGTCGCGAGCGTTTCGAGACGCTCAAGGGCGCCCTGCCGGCGATCACCCGAGAACACCTGACCGAAGTCTACGGCATCAGCGAAACGACCTGGACCAAGCTCCGCCGGGGCGAGCCCATCAAGCTCAACACCTGGCAGCGCATTCAGGTCCGCTTCGCGCGCCTAGGCTCTGGGGCTTGCTGAAGCGCGGCGATCAACCCGCGCCCAGCGCCCGGTAGAGGTCGATCGAGGCCTCCAGCGCCGCCGAGCGGGCGACGACGCCCTGGTCCTTAGCCTCCCACAGCCGCTGGTCGGCGCGCAGCACCGGGTCCAGCGCGAGTTCGCCCACGGCGTGAGCGCGATCGGCGGCGCGGCGCACCTTGCCGATCTCGGCGATCAGGGCCTCGACCTGGCGAGTCCGCTCGGCCCCGGCCCGCACCGCGGCCAGGGCGGTGTCGATCTCGGCCGCCGCCTTCTCGGTCGTGGCGCGATAGACGGCCAAGGCCTCGGCCTCGCGGCCCTTGGCCGCGCGCAGGTCGGCGTTCAGCCGCCCCCAGTCGAGCAGCCGCCAGCGCACCGACGCTCCGCCCAGCCAGAGCTTGGCGTCGGGATCGAACAGCCGGGCCGCGTCGGTGCTGGAGAAGCCGACAAGTCCTCCTAGGCTCACGGACGGATAGTATCCGGCCATCGCCACCCGCACGCCCGCGTGGCTGGCGGCGACGGCGCGCTCGGCCGCCGCCACGTCAGGGCGCCGAGCCACGGCGGCGGCCGGGGCGTCCAGGATCGCCGCGGGCAAGGCCGTCGGCAGTTCCCCGGGTGTGGCGAGCAGCGCCCGGCTCTGGCCCAGCGGCGCGCCCTGCAGCAGATCCAGCGCGTCGGCGGCCTTGATCAGGCCCGCCTCCAGGGTGGGGCGGGCCGAGCGAAGCGCGGCTAGTTCGGCCCGGGAGGCGTTGACCTCGACCCTCGCCCCCTCGCCCACCGCGGCCCGGCGCTCGGCCAAGGTCAGCGCCCGTTCGGCCAGGGCGGTCCGCGCGTCGAGGGCGGCCGATCGCCCCTGCAGGGCGCGCAGCAGGACATAGGCCCGGGCGGTCTCGGCGGCGACCGCGACCTTCATGGCCCGCGCCTTCTCTTGCTCCAGTTCGACCTGGGCCGTCCGCGCCTCGCGCGCCTGGCGGATCTGGCCGAACAGGTCGGCTTCCCAACCGACGGTCAGGACGCTGGCGTAGAGATCGGTCTCGCGGCTCAGGCGGAAGCCGTCGAGGAGACGCCCCTCTGGGCTGGCGGCGCTGTCCTCGCCTCGGCCCGCGATTCCGGAGACTTGGCCGATCGGCAGCGACAGGGCTCGCACGGCGTCCAGGCCCGCGCGGGCCTGCTCGATCCGGGCGGCGGCCACGCGAAGATCGGCGTTGTTGCTCAGGGCCGCCTCGACGCAGGCGGTCAGGGAGGGGTCGCTCAGCGTGCTCCACCAGGCCGTGAGCGCCACCGCGCCGGCCGCGGCCGAGTCCTGGGCAGGAAAGCGGGCAGGCAGTTCCGGTTGCGGCGCAACATAGGGCCGTCCCACCGCGCATCCTGTCAGGGCCGCGCCACAGGCGCTCGCGGCGGCCGCAGACCCCCAGCCTAGAAAGGCTCGCCGCGAAATCATTCATCCTTCTCCCTGGCCACGGAGCTCGAAAACTAAGCCGTCTGTTCGGCGTCCGTCGTGCGCTCGATCAAATTATGCTGCACTGCAATGTCGTATTATGCGCACTCTCGTGCGGATCACAGGCGCGGCCAAGGCAAACATGACGAAGCGGCTACCAGCTCTCCTTCTCGTCCTCGCCATCCTGGGCGCGGCCGGCGGATATTGGATCTGGCGCGCCACTCGTGACCCGGGTCCGCCCGAGGGTTTTGTCCACGCGAACGGCCGGGTGGAGCTGCAACGCTTCGTCGTCTCGGCCAAGATGGCGGGCCGGTTGCTCACGGTCACACCGCGCGAAGGTGACCTTGTCGAGGCCGGCGCCGTGGTGGCGACCCAGGAAACCGAGCAACTGGACGCCAGATCACAGGCCGCCATCGCCAACGCCGCCGCCGCCCGCGAGGCCGAGGCCCGCGCCACGGCGGAGGTCCGCGCTCGTCGCGCCGCCGTCGCCCTGGCCCAGGTCGAGACCCGCCGCGCCGATCAACTGGTGGGCGACGAGGCCGTCTCGCCCGCCGACGCCGACCGTCGCCACACCCAGCGCGACGCCGCCCTGGCCGCCCTGACCGGAGCGCAGGCCGCCCAGGCTCAGGCCGCCGCCATGGTCCAGGCTGCCGAGGCCCAGCTCAGCGAGGTCCGCTCGGCCATCGGCGACGCTCGCCTGCGCGCTCCGGCGGCCGGCCGGGTCGAATATCGGTTGCTGGAGCCCGGGGAGATGGTCGGCCCCGGCTCGCGCGTCCTGACCCTGCTGGACCCGCTCGACGCCTACATGACCGTGTTCATCCCGACCCGCGAGGTGGCAGAGCTGCGCATCGGCGCCGAGGCGCGGCTGAAGCTGGACGCCGCCCGCCCGCTGGTCGCGCCGGCCCGCGTGGCCTTCATCGCCGCCGACGCCCAGTTCACCCCACGCACGGTCGAGACGGCCTCCGAGCGCGATAAGCTGATGTACCGCGTGAAGCTGGCCATCGATCGCGACTGGCTGGCCGCGCACCGCGACGGCGTCCATGGCGGCCTGACCGGCGAGGCCTATGTCCGGCGCGACGCCAAGGCCCCCTGGCCCGCCGACCTGGGGCTCGGCGATGGCCGCTGACGCGCTGGTCGAGGTCAGCGGGCTCACGCACCGCTATGGCAAGCGCCTGGCCTTGCGCGAGGTGTCGCTGACCATTCCGGCCGGCTCGACCACCGCCGTGGTCGGCCCCGACGGGGTCGGCAAGTCGGCCCTGCTGTCGCTGATCGCCGGCGCGCGCCGGATGCAGACCGGCGAGGTGCGGGTGTTCGGCGCCGACATGCGGCGCGGACGCCAGCGCGCCAAGGCCTTCGAGCGCATCGCCTTCATGCCCCAGGGCCTCGGCAAGAACCTCTATCCGACGCTCTCGGTGCGGGAGAACATCGACTTCCATGGCCGCCTCTACAGCCAGCCGTCCGATGAGCGGCGCGCGCGCATCCAGCGCCTGACCGAGGCCACCGGCCTCTCGCGGTTCCTGGACCGCCCGGCCGGCAAGCTTTCGGGCGGCATGAAGCAGAAGCTCTCGCTCTGCTGCGCCCTGGTCCACGATCCCGACCTTCTGATCCTCGACGAGCCGACGACCGGCATCGACCCGCTGTCGCGCCGCCAGTTCTGGGCGCTGATCGACCAGCTTCGCGCCGACCGGCCCGCCATGACGGTGCTGGTCGCCACCGGCTACATGGAGGAGGCCGAGCGCTTCGAGCGGATCGTCGCCCTGGACGACGGCAGGATTCTCGCCGACGGCCCCGCCGCCGAGGTGATCGGCGACGCCGGGGGCATGGAGGCCGCCTACACCCTGCTCGTCTCGGGCAAGCCGGCCGAGCCGGTCGTCGCCCCGCCCCTGACCGACGGCGACGGAACGCCGGCGATCCGCGCCCGAGGCCTGACCCGGCGCTTCGGCGACTTCGTGGCGGTCGACGACGTCAGCTTCGAGATCCGGCGCGGCGAGATCTTCGGCTTCCTGGGCTCGAACGGCTGCGGCAAGACCACGACGATGAAGATGCTGGTCGGGCTGCTGGCCGCCAGCTCCGGCGAGGCCGAGGTGCTGGGCGAGCCCGTCGACGCCTCGTCGATCGCCCGCCGCGCCCGGCTCGGCTACATGTCCCAGGCGTTCTCGCTCTACGAGGAGCTGACGGTGCGGGGAAACCTCGCCCTCCAGGCCAAGCTCTATGGCATTCCGGCGGGCGAGCGGGACCGGCGACTGGACGAGGCCCTGCGGGCCTTCGACCTGATGGACAACGCCGACAGCTACCCGGCCAGTCTGCCGCTGGGCGTGCGCCAGCGCCTGCAGCTGGCCGCGGCCTGCCTGCACCGGCCAGATATCCTGATCCTGGACGAGCCGACCTCGGGCGTGGACCCGGCCGCGCGCGACATGTTCTGGCGCACGATCATCCGGCTGGCCCGCGAGGACGGCGTAACCGTCTTCCTCTCCACCCATTTCATGAACGAGGCCGCCCGCTGCGATCGGATCTCGCTGATGGACGCGGGCAAGGTGCTGGCCGTCGGCGCGCCCGAGGCCCTGCGCGCGCAGCGGGGCGCGGCGACGCTGGAAGAGGCCTTCGTCGACTATCTCGAGGAGGCCCAAGGCGGCGAGGCCCCGGCGGCCGCCGCCTCGGTCGCCACGACGGCCAGTCGCGCGCGCTCGCGGCCGCTGGCGCGCATCTGGGCCTTCGCCAGCCGCGAGAGCCTGGAGTTGCGCCGCGATCCGGTGCGTCTGGGCTTTGGGATCTTCGCGCCCCTGCTGCTGCTGTTCGTCTTCGCCTACGGCATCTCGTTCGACGTCGAGAACCTGACCTTCGCCGTGCTCGACCAGGACCAGAGCGTCGAGAGCCGAGGTCTGGCCCAGGCGTTCGAGGGCTCGCGCTACTTCCAGCGCAAGGCGCCGTTCGAAAGCATCGACGACATGACCCGCCGCCTGCGGGCCGGCGAGGTGACGGTGGCCGTGGCCATCCCGCCCGGCTACGGCAAGGCGCTGCTGTCGGGACGCCAGCCCGAGGTCGGCCTGACCGTCGACGGCGCCGCGCCCTTCCGGGGCGAGACGGCCGAGGGCTACGCCCTGGCCCTGATGCAGGCCTATGCCTACGACCGCATCCGACAGCAGTATGGCGTCTCGCCGGTCCAGGCCGCGCCGATGAGCCTCGAGCCCCGCTTCCGCTACAACCAGGGCTTCCGCAGCGTGTTCGCCATCACCCCCGGCGTGATCATGTTCGCCCTGGCGCTGATCCCGGCCATGACCACGGCCCTGGGCGTGGTGCGGGAACGGGAGCTGGGATCGATCCTGAACCTCTACACCTCGCCCGCGACGGTGGGCGAGTACCTGATCGGCAAGCAGGCGCCCTATGTCGTCGTGGCGATGGTCGCCTTCCTGGCCCTGGTCGCCAGCGCCGTCGGCTGGTTCGACGCGCCGATCAACGGCTCCCACCTGGCCCTACTGACTGGCGGCCTGGCCTATGTCTTCGCCAGCACGGCCTTCGGCGTCCTGCTGTCGTCGGTGCTGCGCAGCCAGACGGCGGTGATGGCGGCGGCGGCGATCCTGACCCTGATCCCCGCCGTCAACTTCTCCGGTTTCCTCTATCCGGCCTCCGAGATCGAGGGCGCGGGCCGGCTGATCCACGCCATCTTCCCAGGCGCCTGGTTCCAGCAGGTCAGCCTGGGCGCCTTCGTCAAGGCGCGGAGCTTGGCCGACCTGGCGCCGGCGATCGTGGTGCTGGCGGTCCTCGGCCTCGTTCAGCTGGCGGCCGCGCGGGTCCTGCTCAAGAAGCAGGAGACCTGAGCCGTGCGCCCGACCAACGTCCTGAACCTGACCCTGAAGGAGTTCGCCAGCCTGTGGCGCGATCCGGCGGCGATCGTGCTGATCCTCTTCGCCTTCACCTTCGCGGTCTACACCGTCTCGAAGGACATCAAGACCGAGGTCAACAACGCCCCGATCGGGGTGGTCGACAACGATCGCTCTCCCCTGTCGCGCCGCCTGACCGACGCCTTGCAGCCACCGCTGTTTCGCGCCCCGATCCCCCTGACCGCCCAGACCGCCGACGCGGCCCTGGAGACGGGCCAGGTGATCTTCGTGCTGGAGATCCCGCCGAGCTTCGAGGCCGATCTGCTGCGCGGCCGCAAGCCCGGCCTGATGCTGCTGATCGACGCCACGGCCATGACCCAGGCGGGCCTGGGCGCCAGCCATGTCGGCCGGATCGTATCCGCCGAGGTTGCCAGCGCGCTCGGCTCGCCGTCGACCGAGGCCTCCCTGCCCGTGCGGGTGGTTTCGCGGACGGCGTTCAATCCCAACCACCAGGCCATCTGGTTTGTCTCGGTGATGCAGATCACCCTGGACCTCACCATCCTGTCGATCCTGCTGGTCGGGGCGGCCTTCATGCGCGAGCGCGAGCGGGGCACGATCGAGCGGCTTCTGGTCATGCCCGTCACCCCGATCGAGGTCGCCCTGGGTAAGATCATCGCCAACGGCGTGGTCGTGGCGGCGGCGGCGTTCCTGTCGCTGCAGCTCGTGGTGCAAGCGGGACTGGGCGTGCCCATCCACGGCTCGGTGGCGCTCTTCATGGCCTGCGTCGCGCCCTACCTCTTCGCGACCGCCGCCATCGGCATCTTGCTCGCCACCTCGGCCGGATCGATGCCGCAGTTCGCCTTGATGTCGATCCCGGTCTTCGTGATCCTGAACCTGCTGTCCGGGGCGGTGACCCCGATGGAGAGCATGCCCGCCCCGATGCGCGTGGTGATGGAAGCCTCGCCGACCACCCAGTTCGTGGCGCTGTCCAGCGCCATCCTGTTCCGGGGCGCCGGCCTGGCTGAGATCTGGGAGCACCTGGCGGCCATCATGGTCGTGGGATCCCTGGCCCTAACCCTCGCCCTGCTGCGCTTCCGGGCTCAAATGCAGAAGGCTGGATGACGACCATGACCGCCAAGCTTTCCCCTCCGCCCAAAGAGCCGCCAATGCCCAACCGCGTTGCGACCATAGCCCCGCCCGAGCCGAGCCCGGCTCCGGAGCCTTTAGACGGTATCGCCGAAACCCTGGATCGCGCCGCCGGCGCCCTGGTGGCGCGGGCGACAGGCGGCGTCTCGCCCGCCACCCTGGTTCAGTCTTTCTCGGACTGGTGGACCCACCTTGCGATGTCGCCCGGCAAGCAGCTGACCCTGGCGGCCAAGTCGGCCCGCAAGACTCAGCGCCTGACGGACTTCGCCATGCGCGCCCTCGAGCAGGATGATCCCGAGCCGGCCATCGAGCCCCTGCCCCAGGACCGCCGCTTCCGCGACCCGGCCTGGAAGGAAGCGCCCTATAATCTGATTTCCCAGGCCTTCCTGCTGAACCAGCAGTGGTGGCACGCGGCCACGACCGGCGTCGGCGGCGTCAGCGCCCATCACGAGCAGGTCGTCGAGTTCGCCGCCCGCCAGGTCCTGGACATGTTCGCGCCCACCAACTTCGTGGCGACCAATCCCGTGCTCCAGCAACGGATCCTGGAGACGGGCGGGCGCTGCCTGGTCGATGGGGCCCGCCACCTGTTCGAGGACGTCGGCCGCGCCGTGCGCGGCGAGCCGCCGGTCGGCGTCGAGGCGTTCCCGGTGGGGGAAGCCGTTGCCGCCACGCCCGGCAAGGTGGTGCTCCGCAACCAGCTGATCGAGCTGATCCAGTACGCGCCCACGACCGACAAGGTGCGCCCCGAGCCGGTGCTCATCGTGCCGGCCTGGATCATGAAGTACTACATCCTGGACCTGTCGCCGGAGAACTCGCTGATCGCCTGGCTGCGCGACCAGGGCTACACGGTCTTCGCGATCTCCTGGCGCAATCCCCGTCCCGCCGACCGGGACATGGACATGGACGACTATCGACGGCTTGGCCCGATGGCCGCCCTCGACGCGATCGGCGCCATCACCGGCGCGGCCAGGACCCACGCCCTGGGCTACTGCCTCGGCGGCACGCTTCTAGCGATCACGGCCGCGGCCATGGCGCGCGACGGCGACGAGCGCCTGGCTAGCCTGACCCTGCTGGCCGCCCAAACCGACTTCACCGAGCCCGGGGAACTCAGCCTCTTCATCGACGAGGCCCAAGTGAACCTGCTCGAGAGCATGATGTGGAGCCGAGGCTATCTGGAAAGCGCCCAGATGAGCGGCGCCTTCCAGCTGCTGCGGTCCAGCGATCTGATCTGGTCGCGGGTGCTGTCGACCTATCTGATGGGCCAGCGCGAGCCGCTGAACGATCTGATGGCGTGGAACGCCGACGGCACCCGCATGCCCTATGCGATGCACTCCCAGTATCTGCGCCGCCTCTTCTTGGGCAACGACCTGGCCGAGGGTCGCTTCCTGGCCGACGGCCGGCCGGTCACCCTGTCGGCGGTGAACGCGCCGATGTTCGTGGTCGGGGCGGAGACCGATCACGTCGCGCCATGGCGCTCGGTCTTCAAGATCCACTTGTTCTCGGACTCGGCGATCCGCTTCCTGCTCGCCAGCGGCGAACCGGCGATCCAGTTCCTCGCCGAAATCGACCTCGTGCAGGTTGGCAAATTTGTCGCCAAGCCGCGCGGCGGTTGCCAGCCATGGGCTGATGCCGAGGTCGCCGTTCGCGTTGATGGTCAAGTTCGCAATGGCGCCGAGGGACAGGAATCGATAACCACGGTCCTCGAAACGCGAACGCAGGGCTTGCGCGAACGCGGTGCGTCGCGGGCTCAGATTGAGCTTCAGCAGCTCGATGTCCGGCGGCATCCGCATCTCCAGGAGATCGACGACGACGTGCTCGAAGTCCTCGTCCGTCAAGGCGTAATCGTTGATATGCAGGCCCCCGCGCCCCACCGGCTGGAACTCGAACAGGCTGAGCCGCTTCACCCCCCACGCCGTGAACGCTTCCACCATCTCCTTCAACAGGCGGGCGTTGTCGCGGAACAGCGTGACCCGCAGCGTGAAGTCCACGCTCTTGTCCCGGAGCTCGTCGATGGTCCGACGCACCCGGCTCAGGTTGGCGGGCCTCATGCGCTGCTGCAAGACGTCCGTATGGCCCTCGACGGAGATGCGCAGCTCGCCGATCCCCTTCAGGCGCTCCGTCGACACGCGGATGGGCACGGTTCCGCTTGTGGTGAATGTGAGCGACCGGTGATGCTCTGGCGGAACAAGCGTCAGGATGTCGTCGATGTCATCACGCAGGAACAACTCGCCGCCTTCCACATGGAGGTCGGCTTCGAAGCGTCCGCACAGGTGGGTGATCACCCTGGCAACCTCCTCCGTGTTCAGCATCAGGCCGGGATCGTCCCCAACCCGTCGAGCGTCATAGTAGCAATGGGTGCAATTGAGATTGCAGACGGTCGTCAGGTACATGTGTATGGCGAGTGCTTCCACGTGGTTCTCTCCTCGGGAATTAGATAGTGGGTGCGCGGCGCATGAATCAGCACCGCATCAGCGTGCAGCCTCTGGTGCCGCCGAAGCCGGGATTGACGAGAAGCGCGATGTCGCCCTGCTTCAGATCCCCGGCCTGGTGTGATCGGAGGTAATGGATGAAGGCGTCGCTGGCGTTGAGGTGGCCGGTCTGGGATATGCCGTCATCCCTGATGAAGTCGCGGGGCACTCTCAGCAGCGCCGCCACGGCATCCCAGATCAGGCGGTTGGGTGTATGCGGAACGATCATGGCCAGCTCGCCGAGGTGCAGCCCGGCGGAGGCGACACAGCTCAGGATGGCGGTGCGGATGGCCTGGGGATTGGCGGCGCGGAAGCGATCAATGGCTTCCGGTGGTGACAGCTCCCCCTCCCATGCCTGGATATCGGTGTCGGTGAACGTGGCCAGCACCTGGTGCCGGGAGGAGTTTGCCACCAGCAGACCGGCGATCGCGGCATCGCCCATCGCGGAGCCGAAGAACAAGCGTTCGTCGTCGTGGTTGGCTACGTCCGCGCCCACCACGAGCACACCCTCTCGCGGTGCATCGCGCAGGAGGCCGCCGGCGAGTGCAACCGCCTGATGGAGGATCGCGCATGGCTGGCCGCTGACCGCGATGGCTGGGACACGGTCCAGGCCATGACAATCCAGGCAGGCGGTGATGAAATCCGCCCCGGGCGCCACAGGAAACGGCAATGAATGGACGAGCATCACCAGTCCCACCCGCTCGCACGGCGTCGCGACATGCTCCAGGACCCGGGAGATGGCCTCACTCATCAGCGCCGCGGTGCTCGACCCGGTGGCGACGGGAACACGTGAGAGGCCGTTGCGTTCAAGCAGTTCCCGTTCGGCAGTGGTATCGGCGGTGGAGTCCAACAGAGAAAAGACCGATCGGGACGTCGCGGGAACCACCATCTCGAGGTGTTCGAATCCCATGCTCGTCATTGGTCCTCCAGGTCATGAAACAGCGTCGTTAGGATGTCCTCGCTGGCGGCGAACTCGCGCAATGCCTGCAAGCAGCCCGGTTCGCGCGCCAGGAGACCGGCCACACAACGGCCCACGGCCAGGCACTGCACCAGCCATTCATCGCGCATGGCCTTCAGGCATCGCTCCCATGTGCCGCTGACGCCCATCGCACAGGCTCCCTCGATCAAGGCCATCGCGGCGAGGTTGCGTTGTGCGCGCACGGGAAGCAGGAACTCCAGGCCACGGCGCTCGCTAGGGCAAGCGAGGATCTGTGCCTCGCGATCCGCCAGTGCGCGGTAGACCTCCGCACTGGCACCGCCGGCCTGGGCGGTCAACCGCGCCGCCTGGCGCACGCCCGCCAGCAGCGAATCCGCACCGGGCACGCTGGCGGTCCGACCCGCGCCGCGCCGCATCATGAAGGCTCCCCGCCCTTCGGGAATCTCCGTGGCGGACCAGGCGTTCATGAACTCGGCAGCTGGCATGAGCGCCGGAAAGGCCCCCTCCCCGTCGAGAAGCCAAAGGCCTTGCTGCTCCAGGTCCAGCGCCACCACGTAGTGGTCGCAGCCGCTGAACAGCTCTGGGTGGGGCAGATAGGAAAGCCCGCCCATATCCAACGGGCCCAGTAACACGGGAGACTCTTGCAACCAGCTCGTCAGCAGCGCCAGCGCCCACGCACCCTCGGTCGGTTCAAACCAGCGGGTCTCCAGCGGCAGGCCGATCAGCGTGAACGCACGGTCCAGGCCGAGGTCGGGATCGAGGATGGGCGCAATGAGACGGTTGGGATCTCCCGCACGGCTGGTGGTGCCGAACGGAACGCCTGTCAGCGCCTCGAAACATAGCGCCTGCTCGGTCTCGTAATGCGGCAGGAAGGCATGCAGCGCGGCCACCGTGTGGCAGCCCAGCGCCTGGCCCCGGAACAGGCTCGCCGCGGTTGCCAGCGGCCGATTCATGGCAAGGCCCTTTCACTCACGCTGGCCAGCAACGCGGCTCGGTCGATCTTGCCGTTAGCCGTGTATGGTAGCTTGGGTCGGCAGATCACGTCGATAGCGGGGGGCTGCGACCAGGTGTCCGCGATCAGGGAACGTGCCTCGGCCTTCAGGACCTCCGCGTCGGCCGTCGTGCTCAGGAAGGCGTGGATTTGCCGCACCTCGCCGGACTCACGCTGGAGGACCACCGCGGCCTGATCCACCGGTGGCAACCGGGCCAGCCGATCTTCAAGCGGTGCGGTGAAGAGCCACTGACCTCGCCAGTGGCCGAGCGCATCCATTCGGCCCAGAAAGCGAAGAAAGCCGTCGGCATCCCGGGTGAAGGCGTCGCCCGACCGCAGTTGCCGCGCGCCAGTTTCAGGGTCCATGGGAAAGCGCTGGCGGGTGGCTTCCGCGTCGCCCCAGTAACCCGCCATGAGATGCGGGCCCATCACCCACAACTCTCCCCACGTCGTGTCGCTGGCCTGGGCGCCCGAGGGCCGCAGGTGAACCTTCGTCCCGGGCAGCGGCAAGCCCACCGAACCCGAAGGTGCCGCGGGTCCGAGGTGCGGTGGCATGATCGCCACGCGCTTGCACTCGGTCAGGCCATACATGGGTACGACGCAGGCATTCGGCAGCAGCGACCGCCAGCGGTCTACCTGCGCGCTTGGCAGCAAATCGCCGGTGCTGGTCACCATCCGTAGCGTCCTGGGCGTCAGCCGCTCCAACATCCGGGAACGCAGCAACAGCACGGATAGGCCTGGAACGAGCGGCAGCACCGTGATCCGTCGATCAGCCAGCAGCCGAGGCAGGCCGGTGATCGCGGCGGCGGGCGCCGCCACCACAACGGCGGCCCCGCAGGCCATAGCCAGGAAGACCTGGTAGAGACCGTAATCGAAGGAGAACGGCAGCGCGCACAGGATGCGGTCTTCCTGCCGCTGTCCCAGCACCCGATTGATGCCGCCGACGGCCGCCAGGATCGCGGCGTGGGTGCAGGTGACGCCCCGTGCCACGCCGGTGGAGCCCGACGTGAAGATGATGCAGGCCGCCTCGCCGCGTGCTCTCCGCCGAGGGGGGGCACCACGCCCCTCGCCCGACAGCAGCTCTGGAAAGCCGCGGCGCGCCAGGCCGGTCAGCGTGGCCGACCAGCGATGCAGCTCCCGCGGAGCGGCAAACACAGCCGTCGGTGTGGTCGATGCGACGATGACGGGCAGCAGGTCCTGCGCCACATGGGGTGACACCGGGATGGCCACCGCGCCCGCGCGCAGCACCGCCAGCACGCCCACCAAGAAGCCATCGCTGTTGTCGCCCATCACCAGCACACGGTCGCCCGGGAGGACGCCGGCCTCTTCCAG
>NZ_CALCDX010000038.1 GCF_937900395.1 uncultured Caulobacter sp. | reverse complement strand
TGATCAAGGCCGTGGCCGGCGGCGGCGGCAAGGGCATGCGCAAGGTCGAGCGGGCGGAGGATTTCGAGGCCGCCCTGGGATCGTGCCGCCGCGAGGCCGCCGCCGCTTTCGGCGACGACCGCGTGCTGCTGGAGAAGTACGTCACCCGGCCGCGCCATATCGAAGTGCAGGTGTTTGGCGACAGCCACGGCAACGTCGTGCACCTGTTCGAGCGCGACTGCTCGCTGCAGCGACGCCACCAGAAGGTGATCGAGGAAGCGCCCGCGCCGGGCATGGACGAGAAGACTCGGCAAGCCGTCTGCGCCGCGGCGGTTAAGGCCGCCAAGGCGGTCGGCTATGTCGGCGCCGGCACGGTCGAGTTCATCGCCGACGCCAGCGAGGGCCTGAGGGCTGATCGCATCTGGTTCATGGAGATGAACACCCGCCTGCAGGTCGAGCATCCGGTCACCGAGATGGTCACGGGCCAGGACCTCGTCGAATGGCAACTGCGCGTCGCCGCCGGCGAGCGCCTGCCGCTGGAGCAGGACGAGATCACCCTGGACGGCTGGGCCATGGAGGCGCGCCTCTACGCCGAGAACCCTACGACCGGCTTCCTGCCATCGACCGGCAAGCTGAAGCACTTCCGTCTGCCCGAGGGCGATGTGCGCGTGGACAGCGCGGTGGAGGAGGGCGGCGAGGTCACCGCCTTCTACGATCCGATGATCGCCAAGCTGATCGCGCACGGCGTCGATCGCGAAGACGCCGCCCAGCGCCTGGCCGAGGCCTGCGCCCTGGTCGAGGTCTGGCCGGTGAAGACCAACGCCGCCTTCCTGGCCAAATGCGCGAGCCACCCGGACTTTGTGGGCGGCGCGGTCGACACCGGCTTTATCGAGGCGCGGCTGGAAGAGCTGACCGAGCGCACCTTCAGCGACGAACCGGCCATGGCGGCGATCGGCTGGCGGCTGGACAGCTTCCTCGAAGCCGAGGCGCGCCCCGATCCGTGGGAAAGCGCGCCGTCCAAGCTGCTGGGTTTCCGGATGAACGCCGACCGCGCCGCCATGACCCTGCCGATGGCGGTGGACGGCAAGGCGACGCCGCTGCGCGTGGCCCTGCTGGGCGGCGGAACCGAGGACTGGTCCTGGGATATCCGGCGCGCGGACGGCCGGACTTTCGATGAGGTCGCGCGCCTGCCGACGACCTACGGCAAGGGGCCGATCCACGTCTTCGAAGGCGGCGACGTCCAGACGTTCGACTTTGAGACCCATGTCGGCGGACCGGGCGAGGGCGCCGCCTCGGACGGCGCGATCCTGTCGCCGATGCCGGGCAAGATCGTCTCGGTCGCCGTTGAGGCGGGCCAGAAGGTCAGCAAGGGCCAGACCCTGCTGACGCTGGAAGCCATGAAGATGGAGCACGCTCTGGTGGCGCCGTTCGACGGCGTGGTGGTCGAGCTGTCAGCCTCGGCTGGCGGCCAGGTCAGCGAGGGCGTGGTGCTGGTGAAGCTGGAAGGCGCCTGAGACAGGAAGAAGGGGCCAGGCCCGGCTGGACCTGGCCCTCTCTATCTATCGAAGCTGATCCAGCAGCGCCTTGGCGGCGTCTTCGGAGCTGGCGGGGTTCTGGCCGGTGACCAGTTTGCCGTCCACGACCACGAAGGGACCCCAATCGGCGCCCTTTTCGTAGTTCGCGCCTAGCTTCTTGAATTCGTCCTCGACCAGGAACGGCACCACGTCGGTCAGTTCGACGGCGGCCTCCTCGGAGTTGGTGAAGCCGGTGACCTTGCGGCCCTTGACCAGCGGCGAACCGTCGGCCGCCTTGACGTGGCGCAGCACGCCGGGCGCGTGGCACACGAAGCCGATGGGCTTGCCGGCGCGCTCGAAGGTCTCGATCAGCTGGATCGAGGCGGGCGACTCGGCGAGGTCCCAGAGCGGACCGTGGCCGCCGGGATAGAAGACGGTGTCGAAGTCGGCGGCCTTGACCGTTTCGAGCTTCACCGTGTTCGCCAGGGCCTTCTGAGCCTCGGGATCGGCCTTGAAGCGATGCGTCAGTTCAGTTTGGAAGTCGGGGAGGTCGCTCTTGGGGTCTAGCGGCGGCTGTCCGCCCGCCGGCGAGGCCAGCACGATCTCTGCTCCGGAGTCCTTGAACGCGTAATAGGGCGCGGCGAACTCCTCGAGCCAGAAGCCGGTCTTCTTGCCGGTGTCGCCGAGTTGGTCGTGCGAGGTGAGGACCATCAGGATCTTCACGGGCGTTCTCCTTTGGAGCCTGGGCCTAGCGCCGATCGGATTCGCCGAACGGCGCGGACGACGCGTCGGCGTCGTCGGGCGGCCTTATCTGGTGGGGGAACGCGCGCGAAACCAGAGCGGTTCGGCGCAAAAGAAAACCGCCGCTTCGGACGCATGCGACAACGTCCACAGCGGCGGCGCTTGGCGGACGAATCCGCCGAGTCATCGCGCTCTGGTGTGACGCGATGACCTCAGCATAACGATGTGCGGCGAAGAGGCGACGGCTTTCACCCTTGGGGCGAACGCTAGACGCGGCTTAGGCGATTGCCATGCCGCCCTGGCGCGCTATCTAGCCAACATGGCGCTGCACATCATCAAGCTGGTCGTCGGCTGTGACTCGATCGACGACCTTGTGGCCTGGCACAAGGAGAGCGATCGACCATGGGTCATGCACACGCGCATGACGCCCAAGCGGATCGACGAGGTGCTGGATGGCGGCTCCCTGTATCGCGTGTTCAAGGGCCAGATCCTGTGCCGTCAGAAGATTCTGGCGATCGACACGGTGGGGTCGGGTCCGGCGTCGCGGTGTGAGGTCACGGTCGATCCTACGATTGTCCGCGTGGCGCCGCAGCCTCGACGAGCGTTCCAAGGATGGCGCTATCTGACGCCCGAAGACGCGCCGCCCGACCTCAGCGAAGGCGAGGCGGCCGACCTGCCGCCGGAGCTGGCCCGCCAGCTGCGCGAACTCGGCGCCTGGTAACTTCGGCGATCGTTGTTAGCTTAATAGCAACCGAGGCGGGTGTTTCCTCTGCGCAAGGAAGCGGAGGAATAACGATGAAGGCCGGTTACGCCGTCTTGGGGGCGGGTATGTTGTTTGTGGGTTTCGCCGTTGGCGTGTTTATCGCGCTGCAACCCGCAATCTGATCCCCGGCGTCAGACTCGTTCCACGGCCATGTTGTCGATCAGACGCGTACCGCCCAGCCAAGCCGCCACCAGGATGCGGCCCTGAGCGTCGCCAATCGGACCGGGCCCCAAGCGCGACAGATCGCTGGCCTCGCGCACTTCGACATAGTCGACCTGACGGAATCCCGCGGCCTCAAGCGCCTGGACGGCTGCCGCCTCGGCATCGTTGATCCGGCCGCCTGACGCCACGGCCCGGGCGACCGCCTTCATGGCGTTGGGCAGGGCGACGGCGGCGGCGCGCTCGTCCGCGGACAGGTAGGCGTTGCGCGAGGAGAGGGCCAGGCCGTCCTCGGCCCGGGCGGTGGGCGCGCCGATGATCTCGATAGGAATGTCGAGGTCTCGCGCCATGCGCTTGACCACCTGCAGCTGCTGATAGTCCTTTTCGCCGAACACGGCGACGTCGGCTTGCGACTGGATGAACAGCTTGGCGACGACGGTCGCCACGCCGCCGAAGAACTGCGGCCGCGCCGCGCCTTCCAACGGCTCGGACACGCCCGACACCGTGATCAGGGTCGAGAAGCCCGGCGCGTACATCTCGGCGGCGTTCGGGGCGAACATCAGGTCGCAGCCGACCGAGGCCAGCTTCTCGGCGTCGGCGGCCTCGCCGCGCGGATAGGCGTCGAAGTCCTCGTGCGGGGCGAACTGCTTGGGATTGACGAAGACGCTGGCGATCACGCGGTCGGCGTGCTGCTGCGCTAGACGGATCAGCGACAGGTGGCCTTGGTGCAGGGCGCCCATGGTCGGGACCAGGGCCACGCGCTGGCCGGCCGCTTTCCAGGCGCGGATGTGCTCGCGCATTTCAGCGACGGTGCGGACGATGGTCGGTTGGGTCATGGGAGCCTCCACGCGAACAGGCGAGCCTGTCTGGTTTAGATGGAACATCTAAACCAGATAAACAGGCTCGAATTCATAGACTTAGAGCGCGCTCGGACGGTTTGGCCGCCCGAGCGCGCTCGAGGGCTTATGGCCCCCGCGCGGCCGAAGGTCCACTGCGACGCGTGGGAAACCGCCTTCCACGAGCGCTGCGACAATTAGGTCTGTGGATGGAGGCCGTTGACCCCATGGGGCTGCGGTAACATCGTGTTAACCTTCAGTCCAAGGTCGCGCGAGTCGCGACGCATCAAGGATCGAACTCATGGCCGAAACGCGGGTCATCGTCGTCGGCAACGAGAAGGGCGGGGCGGGCAAGTCGACCATCGCCGTTCACCTCGTCACCGCGCTGCTGTATGGCGGCGCCAAGGTCGCGGTCATCGACCTGGACCTGCGCCAAAGCACCTCGGCGCGGTTCTTCGAGAACCGCCGCACCTGGCTGGAAAGCAAGAAGCTCGAATTGCCCGAGCCGCTGTCGCTGCGCCTGTCGGACAACGACATCGCCCTGGCCGAGAAGCCGGAAGAAGAGCAGATCGCCGGTTTCGAGGCGGCGTTCGCCAAGGGCCTGGCCGAGTGCGACTTCGTGCTGATCGACACCCCCGGCGGCGACACCGCCGTCTCGCGCCTGGCCCATGGCCGCGCCGACCTGATCGTCACGCCGATGAACGACAGCTTCGTCGACTTCGACATGCTGGGCCACGTCGACCCGGTCAGCATGGAGCTGACCAAGCCGAGCCTGTACTCGCTGACCGTCTGGGAAGCCCGCAAGCAGAGGGCGCTTTCCGGCCAACGCCAGGCGCTTGATTGGGTCGTGCTGCGCAATCGTTTGGCGACGACCGAGGCTCGGAACCGCAAGCGCCTGGAGGATCGCCTGACGGCGCTGGCCAAGCGGGTCGGCTTCCGGATCGGCCCAGGCCTGCGCGACCGCGTCATCTATCGCGAGCTGTTCCCGTTCGGCCTGACCATCGCCGACCTGTCGCCGCAGGTGCGTCCGGTGCCGGTGTCGCTGCAGCATCTAGCCGCGCGCCAGGAGCTTCGCGCCCTGATGCACAGCCTTGGTCTGTCGGCCTATTCCGGCGAGACGCTGCTGGCGGCGCAGTAGCCCAAGAGCTACATGTTTCCACGAGCGGGCGGCCGGGGAGACCTCGCCGCCCGTTTTCGTGTCTGGAGTCATGATGACCTATCTGCTGCTGGGCGTGGCTATCCTGGCCTTCCTGCTCTGGCCGCGTCGACGCAACCTGCTGAAGGGCGATGGTTGGCGGGTCGGGGCGGGCGTGGCGGCGATCGTCGCCTTCGCCTTCGCCGGCTACGCCACGATCCGCGGCTCATGGGGCGCCGGCATCGTGCTAGGCGTTCTCGGCCTCTGGACCGTCACAGAGGCCCGTCGGCGCCCGGTCATCCGCCACAAGGTCGTCCATCCGCCCCGTGAAGAGCTCAGCCTGTCCGAGGCCCGCGCGATCCTGGGCGTGACGCCTGAGGCCTCGCTGCAGGAGGTCAAGGCCGCCTATGCCCGCCTCATCCGCATGGCCCATCCTGACGCCGGCGGCACCGAAGGCCTCGCCGCTCAGCTCAACGCCGCGCGGGATCGTTTGATCAAGCGGCGCGGCTGAGCTAGGACAGAAACATGATCAACCGCGAACGCTTCTGGCGCCGCCGCTCCTCGGGTCCGACCTGCTCGGTATGACGTCCTGAACCCTTCAGTTCAGGCGAGCCGCCATCGAGCGTCTCATTTCAGTGTCATTTCCCGTTTTGGACTTCTGATCACCCCATGACCGACCAATCCCACGACTGGGCTTCGCGATTCAGCGATCGCATGAGCCGCGTCCGCGCCAGCGAGATCCGCGAGCTTCTCAAGCTGCTGGACCAGCCCGACATCCTGTCCTTCGCCGGCGGCATTCCCGATCCTGGCCTGTTCCCCGCCGAGGAGATCCAGAAAGCCTATCGCGCGGTTCTGAGCGATCCGGCCCAAGCCGCTCAGGCGCTGCAGTATTCGGTCAGCGAGGGCTATCTGCCGCTTCGCCAATGGATCGCCGAGCGCATGACCCGCGACGGCATGCCCTGCGAGCCGCACAACATCATGCTGACCGCCGGCTCGCAGCAGGCGCTGGACCTGATCGGCAAGCTTTTTGTCGGCCCCGGGGACCCCGTGGTCGTGGCTCGACCGACCTATCTGGGCGCCCTGCAGGCGTTCAACGGCTACGAGCCGGCCTATCGCGATCTCCCCGAGGGCGCTCTGGCCGCGCCGGCGGACGTCGATCTGCCAAAGGGCGCGCTGGGCTATTTCGTCCCCGACTTCGCCAACCCGACCGGTGTCAGCCTGACCTTGGCCGAGCGCGAGGCGCTGCTGGCGCTCGCCGACCGCCTGGACTGGAGCCTGGTCGAGGACGCGGCCTATCGCGAGCTGCGTTTCGTCGGCGAGTCCACGCCCACGCTGCTGTCGCTGGATATCGCCCGCTCGGGCGGCATCGACAAAGCCCGCACGATGTTCCTGGGCACCCTTTCCAAGACCCTGTCGCCGGCGCTGCGCATCGGCTGGGTCTGCGGGCCCAAGGCGGTGATCGAGAAGCTGGTCCTGCTCAAGCAGGGCGCGGACCTGCACGTCTCGACGATCAACCAGATGGTCGCCCATCGCGCCGTGTCGGAAGGTTATGACCAGCACCTGCATCGTCTGCGCGGCGCCTACGGCCACAAGGCGCGGGTGATGCTGGCGGCGCTCGACAAGACCATGCCCAAGGGCGTGACCTGGTCGCACCCGGAAGGCGGCATGTTCGTCTGGATCGACTTGCCCGAAGGGATCGATGGGGCCGAGTTGTTGGCCCGGGCCATCGCCGAGGAGCGCGTGGCCTTCGTGCCCGGCGCGCCGTTCTTCGCCGAGGTCCAGCGCGCGAACGCCATCCGCCTCAGCTATTCTCTGCCGACCGACGACCAGATTGAGGAGGGCGTCCAGCGCCTGGCCCGACTGATCGGGCGGGTGATGGCGGAAGCCTAACCCCAATCCCGACTTCCCGGCGCCGCGGGTCGCGCTTAGCGCGCCCGAGCGTAAACTCCTGCCGGGGCCCAGATTCATCCTGGGCTTCAGCCGTAAATGCGAAGAGCGCCGCGCGAAGCCGCACGGCGCTCTTTTGTTCGATCTGGGCCCCGGCGTTCGCCGGGGAGGTCGGTGTAGATCAGCGCGGCGACAGCACCATGCAGGGCACGCGCTTGGCCTTCAGGGCCGAGCAGGCGTTGCGAGCGGCGTCGGCCGTCAGGCCCTGGAACTGGGCGCGGAACGTGCCGCCGGCGCCTTCCACGGCGGCTTCGGCGTCGGCCACGACCTTAGCGAACCGGCCACGCACCAGCTTCAGCTGGTCGTTGGCCAGGGACTTGGACTTGAAGGCGCCGACCTGCACGCTCCACTCGCCCTGAGCCTTCTTGGCCGGCTTGGCCGTAGCTTGCGCCGCGCGCAGGGTGGGGGAGACCTTCATCGGGCCGGGGTTATGCGGGTTCTCGGTCAGCACGATCTTCAGACCGGCCTGGTCGCCATCGCCCTGTTCGACCGACGGACGCTGGATCGGACCCGAGGGATCGTCCTCATAGATGTTGGCGGCGATCGTGGTGCGCTCGCCACGCGAGCGGCGCTTCATCACGTCGAAGCCCGTCAGCAGCAGATCTTCCATGTTGTTGTCGCGCCAGGCGGTCGAGGGGCCGCCCAGGACCACGCCGATCAGGCGGCGACCGTCGCGCACGGCCGAGCCGGCCAGGTTGAAACCCGAGGCGTTGGTATAGCCCGTCTTCAGGCCGTCGAACCCTTCCATGCTGTCCAGCAGGCGGTTGTGGCCCTTGATGTAGTTGCCGCGGAACGTGAAGCCGCGCACCGAGAAGTAGCTGTAGTACTGCGGGAAGTCCCGCATGATGGCGCGCGACAGGATGGCCAGGTCGCGAGCCGTCGAGATCTGGCGGCTGTCGGGCAGGCCCGAGGCGTTCACGAAGCGGCTGTTGCGCATGCCAAGCTCCTGGCCGCGCAGGGTCATCAGGGCGGCGAATCGCGACTCGCTGCCGGCTAGGCGCTCGGCCATGGCCACGGCGACGTCGTTGGCCGACTTCACGGTCATGGCCTTGATGGCCTCGTCCACGCTCATGCTGTCGCCGGGGCGAAGGCCGATCTTGGTCGGGGCCTGGGCGGCGGCGCGGGGGGACATCACGACCCGGTCGGTCAGCTTAAGCCGGCCTTCGCTGAGGGCCTCGAAGGTGAGGTACAGCGTCATGACCTTGGTCACCGACGCCGGGTAGCGGGGACTGTCGGCCCTTTTGTCGTAAAGGACTTCGCCCGAATTGGCGTCGATCACGATCGCCGCGTACTTCGGCTCGGAAGCGTTCAGCTGGAGATAGGGTATGGCGGCCGACGCTGTCGTCGGCGCGGCGCTAAACAGCGTCGCCAGCGCCAGGCCGGCGGCGGCCAGAACGGAACGAGCGGAGGTAAGCTTGGCGAACATGATGGACGTCCGTCATCTGAACTGAGCGGTTCCGCACCGCCACACGCGTGTCCTTAGCATGATGGCTGGCCCCTTTCGCTAAAGTAAACAAGTGGTGAGCGAACATGCCGCAGGGGCGAAAAAAATGAGCGCGTGGTTCCAATGCTGCAGCTTGGATAGGCGGTTCGGCGCGTAACCCTAGGTTATGGTGCGCTGCACAAAATACTTGACTGCTGCACTGCAACATGGCAAACCGCCGTTGTCCCAAGCGCAGATGGGCGAGTTGCAGCTCGACCCTTCCGCCCCGCCGCCTTCCTCCCCAGGAGAGATTCCATGGCCGCCGCCGAAACCGTCAAGAACACCGTCGAACAGTTCACCGCCGCGTCGAACCAAGCCTTCAAGGACGGCGTCGAGAAGTCGCTCGCCGCGCTGGCCGAAGCCAACACCCACTCGAAGAAGAATCTCGAAGCCGTCGTCGCCTCGGTGACGGCCGCCACCAAGGGCGCTGAAGCCCTGGGCGCCGAGACCTTCGCCTACGGCAAGAAGCTGGCGGAAGACCAAGTCGCCGCCGCCAAGTCGCTGGCCGCCGCCAAGAGCGTGCAGGAAGCCGTCGAGCTGCAGACCGCCTGGGCCAAGTCGGCGCTCGAGTCGTACATCGCCCAGGTCAGCAAGGCCTCGGAGATCGTCTCGGCCTCGATCAAGGACTCGGTCAAGCCGCTGAACGAGCGCATGAGCGCCGCGGTCGAGAAGTTCCAAGCCGCTCGCTAAGAGCGGCTTGGCGTCTTCGGACGCGATCCAGAACGGAGAAAGCCCGGGCCGTAAGGTCCGGGCTTTTTTCTTTTGCACCTCCGCCGGTCGCGTTAAGGATGCCGGGAAACTCACGGAGCGTTGCGTATGTCGAAGGTGGAAGAGCGTCTGAAGGCGATTGGCGTCGAGCTGCCGCAGCCCGTGGCGCCGGTGGCCAACTACGTGCCCTTCGTCCGCTCGGGCAATCTCGTCCACATCTCCGGCCAGATCTCGCTGGACGCTTCGGGCGGCATCAAGGGTACGGTCGGCGTCGATGTCGACCTGGAGACCGCCCAGAAGGCCGCGCGCATCTGCGGCGTCAACCTGCTGGCCCAGATGAAGGCCGCTTGCGACGGCGACTTGGACCGTGTCGTTCGCGTGGTGAAGCTGGGTGGCTTCGTCCAGGCGGGCCCGGACTTCATCGACATTCCCAAGGTCGTCAACGGCTGCTCGGACCTGATGGTCGAGGTTCTGGGCGACGCCGGTCGCCACGCGCGTTCAGCGGTGGGCGTCTACAAGTTGCCTCTCGGCTTCGCCGTCGAGGTCGACGCGGTGGTGGAGATCGCCTGATGCGCTCGCGCGAACGCCCCTCGACCGAAACCTTCGGCGAGGCGTGGGAGCGCCTGTTCGATCCGCCGGCGGCCCATCGCGGCCTCTGGAACCCCGACGGCGCGCCGGAGAATTCCCTAGCCGCCTTCCAGGCCGCCTGCGCCCACGGCTACGCTATCGAGCTGGACGTGCAACTGACCGCCGACGGCGAGGCGGTTGTCTTCCATGACGACCGGCTGGAGCGGATGACGGGGCGGGAAGGGCGGCTGCGCGACCACACCGCCGCGGACCTCGCGACCATGACCCTGAAGGGTACGGACGAGACCATCCCGACCCTGGCCGACGCCCTGACCCTGATCGGGCACCGCGCGATGGTGTTCATCGAGCTGAAGACGCCTTTTGGCGAGGTCGGCCCGCTGGAGAAGAGGGTCTGCGACGTGCTGGTTGATCACAATGGTCCAACCGCCGTGATCGGCTTCAATCCGTATTCCCACGCCTGGTTCGCCGACCATCATCCGCAGATCCTGCGCGGCCTGAACTCGTATGGCTGGAACGACGACAGCGCGCGCAAGCTGGCGCCCGAGATGCGCAAGTCGCTGGCCGCGCTCGAACAGGTCGAGCTGGCGCGCCCCGATTTCCTGTCGCTAGGCCTCGACATGTTGCCCAGCCCGCGCGCGGACCTATATCGCGCCAAGGGCATGCCCGTGATCGCCTGGACGGTCCGCAGCCCCGACCAGTGGGAAGGCGTGCAGGACCATTGCGACAACCTGATCTTCGAGGGCTTCCACGCGTGACGTCTGTCCGGCCGGCGGTTCGCGTCCATCGCGCGATCGCCGAGATCGGCAAGGAGGCCTGGGACGCCTGCGCGGACCTGACGGGCGATCCGTTCGTCTCCTTCGACTTCCTGTCGATCCTCGAGGAAAGCGGCTGCGTGTCGGCCCGCACCGGCTGGGCGCCGCAGCACCTGTCTGTCGAGGATGAGGATGGCGCCGTCGTCGGCGTCATGCCGCTCTATCTGAAGTCCCACAGTCAGGGCGAATACGTCTTCGATCACGCCTGGGCCGACGCCTATGAACGGGCCGGCGGGCGCTACTACCCCAAGCTCCAGTGCTCCTCGCCGTTCTCGCCGGTGACGGGTTCACGTTTGATCGTGCGCTCGGACGTCGACGCCGACGAGGGACGCTCGGCGCTGCTGGGTGGCGCGCTGACGCTGTGCGAGCGAATGGGCGCCTCGTCACTGCACGTGACCTTTCCGGTCGAGGACGAGTGGCGCTGGATGGGCGAGCGGGGAATGCTGCTGCGCCAGGACCAGCAGTACCACTGGGAAAACCGGGGCTACGCGACCTTCGACGACTTTCTGGCGGCTCTTTCCGCAAACCGCCGCAAGACGATCCGGCGCGAGCGGCGCGACGCCCAGGAGGGGCTGGAGATCGTGGCCCTGACCGGCGGCGACCTGACCGAGGATCACTGGGACGCCTTCTTCGCCTTCTACATGGACACGGGCAGCCGCAAGTGGGGGCGGCCCTATCTGAACCGCCGGTTCTTCTCGCTGCTGAATGAGCGGATGGCCGACAAGGTGCTGCTGATCCTGGCGCGGCGGCCAGGCGGGCCGTTCATCGCCGGCGCGCTGAACCTGCTGGGCCGGGACTGCCTCTACGGCCGCCATTGGGGTTGCGTGGAGGATGTGCCGTTCCTCCACTTCGAGCTTTGCTACTATCAGGCTATCGAGCATGCGATCCGTCTGGGCCTGCCCCGCGTCGAAGCGGGCGCGCAAGGCCAGCACAAGATCGCGCGCGGCTATCTGCCTAGCCCGGTGTACTCGGCCCACTGGATCGCGGATCCGGCCCTGCGCGAGCCGGTGGCGCGCTATCTCGAACGCGAGCGCGACGCGGTGGCCGCGGACATCGAGATGCTGACCGAGGAATTCTCGCCGTTCCGGGAGGAGCGGTAGGCTCCTCCCCGTGGCGGACGCCTACTGCAGGCGGACTTCGGCCGCCTTGTCCTTGTAGTCCTTCTTTGGATCGGCCCCGAGCATCATCTTCAGGCCGGCGAACAGGCTGTTCTCGTTCAGCCAGATCTGGGCGTCGCCCGGCTCGAAGCGCAGCAGGCGCAGCTTGGGATCGTTCTTGCCGTCGTACCAGGCGGCGATGAAAGGGTTCCACAGGCGCTCGATCGTCTCGCGATCGTTGTCGACGCGCATGCGGCCTTCGACCGTGGCGAAGACGTCGTGTCCCTTGGACGCGAAGTGCAGGATGGCGTCGTGCTCGCCGCCCTCGACGGCCTGCACTAAGTCCACGTCCACGGCGCTGAAGATCCAGATCGGACCGGAGTGGTCGCCCTCGAACACGGCGGTCATCGGCTGGGCGCGGCCGTTCTCGCGCTCGACCAGGCCCAGCATCACGGTGCGGTCGGACTTCAGGGCCTTCCAGAACTTTTCGGCCAGTTCGGCTTCCTTGGACATCGTCGTCTCCTTTGCTGTGGAGACGAACGGCGCCGGGGCGGGCGCGTTCCTAAGGTGAAGCTTCCGGAGGCTAGGAGCGCTCCCAGGCCGTTTTCAGAAGCGCCTTGAGCTCGGCGTCGACCTCGGCCGGGGAGGCGAGGACCAGCTTGGCCTTCAGGCGCTCGGACCAGCCTTCGCTCTTCGGGGCCGCCAGGCGCGGGGAGGCGTCCGGCGTCACTGCCAGACCCAGCACCGCTTGGCCTTCTTTGGCTGGCTTCAGCGCCGCGAACTGCGCCTTGCGGGACCAGGCGGTGTAGCCCTTGCGCTGGCCGGTCACGAGATCAGGGAAGTTCGCCACCGCCGTCTCTACCGCTGCCAGGATCTCGGTGGAGGCTGGGGCCGTCCACAGGCTCGCGCGCAGCCCCGCTGCGTCATCCCAGCCGCCGGACTCGGGATAGGCGACGGCGAAGATGCTGGCCGCGCGGTTCTGGCCCAGGCCATAGGTCGCCTTCAGCCATTCGGCGCGGGCCCTAGGCTTGGTCTCCTTGCACTCGCGGCGGACGATCTCGACCCATTGCTCCAGGGTCTTGCCCGTCTCGCGCTCCAGGTTGGCGTGGAGGGAGGCGAACCACTTTTGCTGCTGTTCGGTCAGGCCCTGAGGTTTTTCGTCCATGGTTGCGCCTCTCGACCGGTTTGCTACGACCGGTCCCACACAGGGAGACGATCATGAGCCTCGACGGACGCTACGACGCGGACAACATCTTCGCCAAGATCATCCGGGGCGAGATCCCGAGCGTGAAGGTGTTCGAGGACGACCGCGTCCTGGCCTTCATGGACGTCTTCCCGCAGTCGCGCGGCCACGCCCTGGTGATCTCAAAGGTCAGCCAGGCCCGTAACCTGCTTGAGGCCGAGCCCGAGGTGCTGGCCGAGCTCGCCGCCGCCACCCAGAAGCTGACCAAGGCGGTGGTTGCGGCCCTAAAGCCCGACGGCGTTGTCGTCACCCAATTCAACGGCGCCCCGGCCGGCCAGACCATCTTCCACCTGCACTTCCACGTGATCCCCCGCTACGAGGGCCAGGCCCTGGGGCGCCACGGGGAGGGCGGCATGGCGAATACCGACGAGCTGAAGGCTCTGGCGGCGAAGATCGCCGCGGCGCTCTAGATCCTAACAAAAAGGCCCGGATTGCTCCGGGCCTTTCCGTTTCAGTCTGATGCTTAAGCCTACTCGGCCAGGGCCGGTTCGGCTTCGTCGGTCTTGCCGGCCTTGGGATCGACATTGCTGTCGATCTCGAAGTCGATCTTGCTGTCCTTGAGCACGACCTTGACGTGGCCGCCGCGGACCAGGCGTCCGAACAGGATGTCGTCGGCCAGCGGCTTCTTGATGTGCTCCTGGATGACCCGGGCCAGCGGACGAGCGCCGTAGAGCTCGTCGAAGCCGTTCTTGGCCAGCCAGTCGGCCGCGTCGTCGCTGAGTTCGATCGTGATGTTGCGGTCGGCCAGTTGGGCCTCCAGCTGCATGACGAACTTCTGCACGACTTGGCGGATGATCTCCGGCGTCAGCGGCTTGAAGGCCACGACGGCGTCCAGGCGGTTGCGGAACTCCGGCGTGAACAAGCGCTTCAGGGCCGCTTCCTCTTCACCCTCGACCTTCGAGCGGCCGAAGCCGATCGAGTTGCGCTGGGCGTCCGAGGCCCCCGCGTTGGTGGTCATGATCAGGACCACGTTGCGGAAGTCGACCTTCTTGCCGTTGCTGTCGGTTAGGGCGCCGTTGTCCATCACCTGCAGCAGGATGTTGTAGACATCCCCGTGCGCCTTCTCGATTTCGTCGAGCAGGACGACGGCGTGCGGGTGCTGGTCGACCGCGTCGGTCAGCTGACCGCCCTGGTCGAAGCCGACATAGCCGGGAGGGGCGCCGATCAGGCGGCTCACGGTGTGCCGTTCCATGTATTCCGACATGTCGAAGCGCAGCATCTCGATGCCCAGGGTCTGGGCCAGCTGCTTGGCGGCTTCGGTCTTGCCGACGCCGGTCGGGCCGCTGAACAGGTACGAGCCGATCGGCTTGTTCGGTTCGCGCAGGCCGGCGCGGGCCAGCTTCATGGCGGCCGCCAGCTGGGTCAGGGCTTCGTCCTGGCCGAACACGGCGCGCTTCAAGTCGGTCTCGAGCTCCTTGAGGGCCTCGGTGTCCGACTTGCTGACCGACTTCGGCGGGATGCGGGCGATCTTGGCGACGACGCCTTCGATCTCCTTCACGCCGATCGTCTTTTTGCGGCGGCTTTCCGGCAGCAGCATCTGCGAGGCGCCGGCTTCGTCGATCACGTCGATCGCCTTGTCCGGCAGCTTGCGGTCGGTGATGTACTTGGCCGACAACTCGACGGCGACCTTCAGGGCGTCGTTCGTGTACTTCAGCTTGTGGAAGTCCTCGTAGTAGGTCTTCAGGCCCTTGAGGATCTTGATGGTGTCTTCCACCGTCGGCTCGTTCACGTCGATCTTCTGGAAGCGACGGACCAGGGCCCGATCCTTCTCGAAGTGCTGCCGGAACTCCTTGTAGGTGGTCGAGCCCATGCAGCGCAGGCTGCCCGAGGCCAGGGCCGGCTTGAGCAGGTTCGAGGCGTCCATCGCCCCGCCGCTGGTCGCGCCGGCGCCGATCACCGTGTGGATCTCGTCGATGAACAGCACGGCGTTCGGGTGGCTTTCCAGCTCCTTGACGACCTGCTTGACGCGTTCCTCGAAGTCGCCGCGATAGCGGGTGCCGGCCAGCAGCGCGCCCATGTCGAGCGAGTAGATGGTGGCGCCCTCCAGGACCTCGGGGACCTGGTGGGTGACGATCTTGCGAGCCAGGCCCTCGGCGATCGCGGTCTTGCCGACGCCAGGGTCGCCCACCAGCAGCGGGTTGTTCTTGGTGCGACGGCACAGGATCTGGATCGCGCGCTCGACTTCGTTCGCGCGGCCGATCAGCGGGTCGACCTTGCCCTGGCGGGCCTTTTCGTTGAGGTCGACGCAATAGGCTTCCAGAGCTTCGCCGCCCGTCTTGGCGTTGGGCTTCTCGCCATCGTCCTCGGTCTGGTTCGAGCCGGCGCTGGCGCCCTTGACGCTCTTGGCTTCCGAGGCGCCGGCCTTCTTGGCGATGCCGTGGGCGATGAAGTTTACCGCGTCGTACCGCGTCATGTCCTGCTCCTGCAGGAAGTACGCGGCGTGGCTCTCGCGTTCGGAGAAGATCGCGACCAGCACGTTGGCGCCGGTCACTTCCTCGCGACCCGACGATTGGACGTGGATCACCGCGCGCTGGATGACGCGCTGGAAGCCGGCGGTCGGCTTGGCGTCTTCCTCGTCGTCGACGACCAGCGAGGCCAGTTCGACATCGAGATAGTTGGAAAGACTCTTCTTCAGCGCGGCGAGATCGACGTCGCACGCGCGCATCACTCCGGCGGCGTCATCGTCGTCGGTCAGGGAAAGCAGAAGGTGCTCCAGCGTCGCGTATTCGTGCTTACGCTGGTTGGCGTAGGCCACGGCGCGATGCAGGGACTCTTCCAGGGGGCGCGAAAAAGAGGGCAACGGGGAGGCTCCTCAGTCCTTTTCCATCGTGCACTGCAGGGGGTGCTGATGGCGTCGCGCCGAGTCGATGACTTGGGCGACCTTGGTTTCTGCGACTTCGTATGTATAGACGCCACACACGCCCACACCGTTTTGGTGGACATGCAACATGATGCGCGTCGCATCTTCGCGCGACTTGTTGAAGAACCGCTCGAGAACGTAAACGACGAACTCCATGGGGGTGTAGTCGTCGTTGAGAATCAGAACTCGATACAGCGAAGGCTTCTGCGTCTTCG